>DAOUUI010000041.1 GCA_030668225.1 Deltaproteobacteria bacterium | reverse complement strand
GACGTGCGGATTGCCGGTCCCTCGACTCTCATCAGCGGCCTGGAACAGAAGGAGATCTCCGTGGAGGTCGACCTCTCCGGGGCGAAGGCCGGAAAGGAGGTCATTCCGTTGACCGAGCGGTCGGTCAAAATCCCGGCGGGGTTCCGGGTGGAGAGGGTCTACCCTGGCTCCATCGAGGTAGTCCTTGAGAAACTTGTACGAAAGACCGTGCCCGTCCACGCCCGGATCGGAGGAACTCCCGAGATCCGTGCCCGCATCGTGAAAACGGAAGTGGACCCGCCGTCGCTCGAAGTCGAGGCACTCCCCGATGAATTATCCCGCCTGAAGACCCTCACTACCGAGGAGATCAACCCCGAGGAGGCAGAGGGGGTTTTCACGTCGAAGGTCCGGGTGAACTTGCCGGAGGGGCATGCTAAAATCGTGGGAAATCCTACCGTCCTCGTGACGATCGAATTCCGGAAGTAGGGGGAAGAACGCGTGCGCAGAAAGCTGTTCGGCACAGACGGGGTGCGCGGAGTCGCCAACAACGAACCGATGACCGTGGAGACGGCGATGGCGCTCGGTCAGGCCGTCGCGTACAATTTCAGGAACCACGCCGGCAAGCACAAGATCGTCATCGGCAAGGACACCCGCCTGTCCGGCTACATGTTCGAGACGGCGCTGGCTGCCGGGATCTGCTCCATGGGGGGCGATGTGTTGCTAGTCGGCCCCCTGCCCACTCCGGGGATAGCGTTTCTCACCCATTCCATGCGGGCCGACGCAGGCGTGGTGATCTCCGCCTCGCACAATCCTTACCAGGACAACGGGTTCAAGTTCTTCGGCCGTGACGGCTTCAAGCTCCCGGACCAGCTGGAAGGCAAGATCGAGATGCTCATGATGGGAGACCAGCTCAAGGAGGTCAGGCCGCCATCCCCGCAGATCGGCCGCGCGCACCGGATCGACGACGCCACCGGCCGGTACATCGTCTACCTCAAGAATACCTTCCCGGCACATCTGTCCCTGGAAGGACTGCGAATTGTGATCGATTGCGCCAACGGTGCCGCGTACCGGATCGCCCCGCTGGTGTTCCAGGAGTTAGGCGCGGACGTCATCACGCTGGGCGTCTCCCCGAGCGGGCTGAACATCAACGAGAAGTGCGGCTCTCTTTTCCCGGAGATTGTGTCGGCGAAGGTGAAGGAAGTGGGGGCAGACCTCGGGATTTCGCTGGACGGGGACGCCGACCGGGTGATCGTGGTCGATCACAAGGGCAATGTGGTGGACGGCGACCGGATCATGGCGATCTGCGCGGAGGAGATGTCCCGAAGGAAAAAGCTGAAAAAGAACACCGTCGTCGCCACGGTGATGAGCAACATCGGGCTGGAATTCTTCCTCCGGGAGCGGAAGATCCGGATCGTCAGGGCGAACGTGGGGGACCGGTACGTCGTGGAAGCGATGCGGGCAGGGGGATACAACTTCGGCGGAGAGCAGTCGGGTCATCTGGTCTTCCTCGACCACGCGACGACGGGGGACGGAGTCCTGGCGGCGCTCCAGGTTCTGGCGGTGATGGTCGAGTCGGGGAAGAAGATCGCCGATCTGGGGAGCAAGATGGAAAAGTTCCCGCAGGTTCTGGTGAATCTGAAGCTCAAGCATCGTGTGCCCCTGGAGAACATGCCCCGGTTCCAGAAAGCGATTACCGAGTTCGAGAAGAAATTGGGTCGCAGGGGGAGGATCCTGGTCCGGTACAGCGGGACCGAACCCGTACTCCGGATCATGGTGGAGGGGGAGGACGGGAAGGAGACCGAGCATATCGTCAATGCGCTTGCGGAGAAGGCGCGAGCCGAGATCAAGTAACGTTAAAATCGGGGACGCTTCTTAACTGTAAAAGTTAAGCAACGTCCCTCGAATGTGGGAGTAACAGGCTGCTCGTGGGGGCGGGATGCACAAGAAGCTTGGGGTAAACATCGATCACGTCGCAACGGTCCGGCAGGCCAGGCGGGGGACATCGCCGGATCCGGTGACGGCGGCGGGGATTGCGGAAATGAACGGCGCGGACGGGATCACCGTGCATCTCCGGGAGGACAGGCGGCACATCCAGGATCGCGACTTGGCGGTATTGAAGCAGGTCGTAAAGACGAGGATCAACCTTGAGATGGCGGCCACGAAAGAGATGGTGGGGATCGCGACCGACATCCTTCCTTTTTCCTCCACTCTCGTGCCGGAGAAAAGAGAGGAGATCACGACCGAGGGAGGGCTCGACGTTCTCGGCCAGAGGGAGGCGATTCACGGCACGGTCTCCCGGCTGCAGGAGGCGGGGATACTCGTGAGCCTCTTTATCGACCCGGACCTTGCCCAGGTGCGCGCGGCGAAGCACACGGGGGCCGACGCCGTCGAGATCCACACGGGGGAATACTGCAACGCCTTCCAGGGAGGAAGAACCGAAAAGCAGTTCGGGAAAATCCGTTCCGCAGCAGCATACGGCCGCAATATCGGGCTCCGGGTCTTTGCCGGGCACGGGCTCGACCTGCGAAACATCGTCCCGATCCTGTCCCTTCCGGAGATCGAGGAGTTCAACATCGGCCACAGCATCATCGCTCGGGCGGTATTCGTGGGCCTGGGGCAGGCGGTCCGTGAGATGGCCGACCTGATCCATGGCAGGTAAGCGTTTTTCCCGGACCAGACGGCGAGGGAACCGATGATCGTCGGCATCGGGGTCGACATCGTGGACGTGGAAAGGGTGAAAGACCTCCTGGCACGGTACCGGGACCGCTTCTTGCGGCGGGTGTTCACGGACCCGGAGGCGGAGTATGCAGGCAGGAGCGTCCGGGAGGCCGAGCGGCTTGCGGGACGGTTCGCCGTGAAGGAGGCGGTGCTCAAGGCGTTCGGAACGGGAAAGTCTCAGGGGATCCTGTGGCGGGATGTGGAAACGGTCCGGGGGGCCATGGGGAAACCTGAAGTAAATCTTTATGGAAATGCCACTAAATATATGAAAATAATAAACGGAAAACATATTCACGTAAGCATTACACATGACGGGGGAAAGGCGGTGGCTTTCGTGGTCATCGTAGATTCGGGGGGATCCTCATGAAGGTCGCGACCGCGCGCCAGATGGCAGAGCTCGACCGGGTGACGATCGAGCAATACGGGATCCCCTCTCTCGTTCTCATGGAGAACGCGGGCAGGTCCTGCACCGAGAAGATCCTGCGCATCCTCCAGGAGAGGGTCGTCGCGCCGGAAGAGGCGTCGGTCGCCATCGTGTGTGGACGCGGAAACAACGGCGGAGACGGGATGGTGATCGCCAGGCACCTCGTAAACCGGGGCGTTTACGTCGAGGTTTTTCTCCTGTCCGAAGTGGAAGACCTTTCCCCGGACGCCAGGATCCAATACGAAATCCTCCGGAAGATGGATGTCGAGTGCCGGATCATCCGGGACCAGGAAGGCGTGGAGGACTTAAGAAGCTACCTCGAAGAGGTCCACCTGTGCGTCGACGGCATCCTCGGAACGGGCCTTACCTCCCCCCTCCAGGGAATCGTTCGGGACGTGGTGGAGACGATCAACCTGTCCCTGACCACAGTGTTTGCGGTCGACGTTCCCAGCGGGATCGACGCGACGTCCGGGAGAATCCTCGGGGAAGCGATCCGCGCGGACTACACCGGCACGTTCGGGCTTCTGAAACTCGGGCAGGTGCTGCTTCCCGGCTCCATCCATTGCGGCGAGACCGATATCTACGACATCGGGATCCCGTCCAAGGCCGTCTTCGACACCGACATCAAGACGGAGGCACTCGAGGAACGGATGGTCAAGAGCATGCTCTCCATCCGGCCGCCCGATTTCCACAAAGGAGACGGGGGAAGGGTGTACGTCGTCGGAGGTTCCCCCGGGATGACCGGAGCCCCCTGCCTGGCGGGGCAGGCAGCGATGCGGATGGGCGCGGGTCTGATCACGGTCGTCGTGCCCCGGTCCCTGCATTCCGTCGTGGAGGCAAAACTGATGGAGGTGATGTCGGCAGGGGTCGAGGACGGCGGTTCCGGCCATTTCCGGAAAGAGAGCATTCCGGATCTCCTCGAGAAGATCTCACGCGCCGACTTCGTGGTTTTGGGCCCCGGACTGGGGGTCTACCCGGATGCTGCGGAGTTCATGGCGGAGATTATCCCCCGGATACGGGTTCCCTTTCTGGTCGACGCCGACGGGCTTAACGCGCTGGCCGGTCAGGTCGGGTGCTTGCGCAAGGCGGAGGCTCCCTGCATCATCACGCCGCACCCGGGGGAGATGTCCCGCCTGACAGGCGAATCGATCGAGGCCATCGAGGCCTCCCGGATCGGATCGGCGCAGCATTTTGCCGAGGAGGAGAACGTGACGGTGATCCTGAAAGGGGCGAGGACGATCATCGCCACCTCCAAGGGCGATGTCTTCATCAACACCACCGGGAACCCGTACATGGCCTCGGGCGGCATGGGGGATGTCCTCTCGGGGATGGTGGCGGCGCTTGCCTGCCAGGGGCTGTCGCCGACCGATGCCGCATGCGCGGGGGTTTTTCTCCACGGGCAGTCCGCCGACATCCTGGTCCGGCGCCACCCGATGTCTGCCGTATCCGCGACCGACGTCATCGGAAACATACGCGAGGCGCTCCAGCAGACCCTCGGCGAACCTGCCGGGGAGGAGTGAAGGAAACCTCCGTTGCATTCCCTGTTTTCCTGCCCCGTTTTCCACGAACCCTCCTTCTGTTTCGGGTGATCCAAGCGTGGAGATCGAGCTTCTGTCTTCCCGCGAGGAGGACACGATCCACGTTGGCCGGGCGCTCGGGAATATCCTGGAACCGGGTGATGTGGTGGCGCTCACAGGCGACCTGGGGGCGGGAAAGACGGCTTTCTGCAAGGGAGTGGGAGAAGCGCTTGGAATTCCTTCCGGCCGAATCGTAAGCCCCAGCTTCACAATCGTAACAGAGCACCGGGGGAGGCTGCCGCTTTCCCACATCGACGTGTACCGCCTCTCCTCGGAGGAGGAAGCCCTGGACATCGGGCTGGACGAAATCGTGTCGGGAAAACGTGTCTGTCTTGTAGAGTGGGCGGAAAAAATACGGATCCTATTGCCAAACGACTGTATTAGGATTACATTTCACATTTTAAGTGGGGAGATGCGAAGGCTGTCGGTGGAAGCAAGGGACGATCCGAGATTCGGAACATTCCTTTCTCGCGTCAAACACCTTATCCCGGGAGACTAGGCGAAACGATGGCGCTCATTGTCCAGAAGTACGGAGGCACATCCGTCGGGACCATCGAGAAGATCAAGAAGGTCGCCGGGCGTGTGGCGAGAACCAGGGACATGGGAAACGACGTGGTCGTCGTGGTGTCCGCGATGGCGGGGGAAACGAACCGGCTTCTCGGGCTGGCGAATCAGCTCTCGGAGTTGCCCAACGAGCGTGAGCTCGACGTGGTGGCGTCGACGGGCGAGCAGGTGACCATCGGGCTTCTCTCGATCGCCCTTTCCGAAATGGGATATCCTGCGAGGTCCTTCACCGGATTCCAGATCCCGGTGCTGACCGACTCCGCGCACGTCAAGGCCCGTATCCGGAATATCGAGGGGGCCACCATCCAGTCCGCCCTGAAGAAGGGCGAGATCGCGGTCGTCGCGGGCTTTCAGGGGATCGACGAGACCGGAGCGATCACCACCCTCGGGAGAGGGGGCTCCGACACGAGCGCCGTGGCGGTCGCGGCGGCCCTTTCCGCGGACGTATGCGAGATCTACACGGACGTGGATGGCGTCTACACCACGGACCCCGGCATCTGTTCCGACGCGCAGAAGCTTGAAAGGATCTCCTTCGAGGAGATGCTTGAACTGGCCAGCCTCGGAGCCAAGGTCCTCCAGATTCGCGCTGTCGAGTTCGGAATGAAATACGGGGTGCGGATCCACGTCCGCTCCTCGTTCAACGACAATACGGGAACCCTCGTGACGAAAGAGGAGGAGATCATGGAAACGGCGGTAGTGTCCGGTGTGGCGTACAACAAGGGCGAAGCGAAGATCACCATTGTGAAGGTCCCCGACCGGCCGGGGATCGCCGCGAAGATCTTCAAGCCTCTGTCCGACGCCAACATCGTCGTCGACGTCATCGTCCAGAACGTCTCCGTGACCGGACACACCGACCTGACCTTCACGGTGGGACGAAGCGACTACAAGAAGGCGATGATGACCACTGAAACGGTTGCCAAGGAGATCGGCGCGGACAAGGTCGTGGGGAACGACAAAATCGCGAAGGTCTCCATCGTCGGGTTGGCGATGCGCTCCCACTCCGGCGTCGCCACGAAGGTCTTCGAGACGCTGGGCGCCGAGGGGGTAAACATATTGGGTATCACCACGTCGGAGATCAAGATCTCCTGCCTCATCGAGGAGAAGTACACCGAACTTGCCGTCCGCGTGCTGCATAAAGCGTTCGGCCTGGGAAAACCGGCAAACGCATGAAGATGTTTCCCGGAAAAAAGGAAGGAAGATCATGGCGGCGATAAAAAAGGTATTCCTGTACGACACGACGCTTCGGGACGGGACGCAGTCCGAGGAGGTTTCCCTCTCCGTGGAGGACAAGGTCGCGATCGCGGAACGGCTCGACCAGTTCGGAATCCACTACATCGAGGGGGGGTATCCGGGCTCGAACCCCAAGGACAAGGAGTTTTTCGCGCTGGGGAAGCGGCTCCGCCTGAAGACGGCGAAGCTGTGCGCGTTCGGCATGACCCGCCGCGTGGGGAAGAAGGTGGAGGAAGATCCCAACATGAAGGCGCTCCTCTCCGCCGAAACCCCCGTCATCACCGTGGTCGGGAAGTCGTGGGACTTCCACGTGACCGAGGCGCTGCGCACCACGCTCGACGAGAACCTGAAGGCCATCCGGGAGACGATGGAATACCTCAAGAAACGGACGGAGCAGGTCTTCTTCGACGCCGAGCACTTCTTCGACGGATACAAGCGGAATCCGAAGTACGCCATGAAGACGCTTTCGGCCGCCCGGGACGGGGGGGCCGACTGCCTCGTCCTGTGCGACACCAACGGAGGATCGTTGCCGTCGGAGGTAGCGAAAATCGTCCGGGAGGTCCGGAAAGCAATACGGGTCCCGCTCGGAATCCATACCCACAACGATGGCGAAATGGCCGTGGCAAATACCCTGGTGGCAGTGGAAAACGGCGTGACGCAGGTGCAGGGGACGATCAACGGCTACGGCGAGAGGTGCGGCAACGCGAACCTCGTCTCCATCATCCCCAACCTCGCACTGAAGATGGGGCGCGAGGTCCTGCCGAAGGGGCAGATGAAAAAACTGACGGATCTTTCCCGGTACGTGGCGGAGGTGGCCAATCTCGGCCACTGGCTCCACCAGCCGTTCGTGGGTGGCGCAGCGTTCGCGCACAAGGGGGGGATGCACGTATCGGCCGTACGACGCCATCCGGCGACATACGAGCACATCGACCCCGAAACGGTGGGGAGCAGAAGGCGCGTTCTCATATCCGACCTCTCCGGAAGGAGCAATATCATCTCGAAATTCCAGGAGAAAGGGATCGAGTTCAAAACCGGCGACCCCGCGGCGGAGAGGATCCTCGAGCAGATCAAGGATCTCGAGCACAAGGGGTACCAGTTCGAGGCGGCCGAGGCCTCGTTCGAGATGCTGGTCCACAGGACGATGGGGACGCACAGGCCGTTTTTCAAACTCAAGGGGTTCCGGGTGATCGACGAGAAGCGTTCGGAGAAGGAGACGCCCTTCGCGGAGGCGACCATCATGGTCGAGGTCGACGGAACGGTCGAGCACACGGCGGCGCTCGGCAACGGCCCGGTGAACGCGATGGACAACGCCCTCCGGAAGGCGCTCGAGAAGTTTTACCCGGAACTCTCCGAGGTGGAACTGCTCGACTACAAGGTCCGGGTGATCGGCGCGGGAGGGACGGGGTCTTCGGTACGGGTTTTGATACGCTCGGGGGACAAGGAAACCCAGTGGGGAACCGTCGGTGTCTCGCACAACATCATCGAAGCGTCCTGGCAGGCCCTGGTCGACGGAATACGGTACAAACTCTGGAGGTCCAGGGGAATCCTTCCGGAAGAGAAGAGGTAGGGATCCGAGAGCTGTTCTCCTCCTATCCCTGATTGTTCTGCTATGGAATTTGGGGGCCTCGGGGTGGGACCTGTTCACACGGCAATCGTTTCCCCCGGGTGGATTGTTCCCGCCATTTGGATCCGTCCGGAACGGTTCTCCGGGGGCCCGGGGGGAAGACGCGGCGACGGGAGGGCATGCCGGGCCCTTGACGGTTCGACAGAAGTTTCTCCTCGGACGGCGAGTGAATCTGAATAAGGCCGGATACGAAGAGATATCCGGCCTCCCTGGAATCTCCGACCCCGTGGCGAAGGCGATCGTGGAGGAACGAAAAAGACTTGGGGGCTTCCTGCGCCCCGACGATCTGCTGGTGGTACGGGGAATCAAGAAAAAGCGGTTGCAAAAAATGCTTCCCTTTATCACCTTTTTCCCTAATAATTGACTGTATTAGTCAGGTAAAGACGTACTGTCAGGAAGGGGGGAAAGATGTTTCATCGGATCCGGAACGACATCCGTGTCATCTTCGAGCGCGATCCGGCCGCCCAAAGCGTGCTGGAAATCTTTCTCTGTTACCCCGGATTTCACGCCGTGCAGTTCCACCAAGCCACGCACTGGCTCTGGAAAAACGGCCTGAAGTTGCCCGCGCGATTTTTATCCCATGTCTCCCGTCTGCTGACCGGCATCGAGATCCACCCGGGGGCAACCATCGGCGAAGGGTTCTTCATCGACCATGGGATGGGGGTGGTCATCGGGGAAACCGCCGAAATCGGGAATAACGTGACGATGTATCACGGGGTGACGCTCGGGGGGACAAGCTGGCAGAAAGGGAAAAGGCATCCCACGATCGAAGACAACGTGATTATCGGGGCAAATGCATCGATCCTCGGACCCATTCGGGTAGGGGAGAACTCCAAGATCGGCTCGGGCTCCGTGGTGAACAAGGATGTCCCCGATCATTCGACAGTCGTCGGGATTCCCGGCAGAGTGGTCTTCCGCAAAGGGAACGTATACCAGGACCCCACGGGCGTCGCCGGGACGCCTGACCCGGAAGGGAAGGCCCTGAAGTGCCTCACCGAGCAGGTGATGGCGCTGGAGAAGCGGCTGGACGAAGTTCTCAAGCGGTTCGAAGAGGGGGAGGATCTGCCGCAGGTAGGATCAAAGCCTTGAAGATTACCACCAAGGGGCGGTACGCCGTAATGGCGCTCGTAAGCCTGGCGGAAGCGTCCCACGGAAACCCGGTGTCCCTCAAGGATATATCCCGACAGGAGAATATCTCGGAACTCTACCTCCAGCAGCTGTTCACACGCCTGCGCCGGCAGAGCCTTGTCAAGAGCGTGCGGGGTCCCGGGGGAGGATTCATCCTCGCGCGGCGTCCTTCCGAGATCACGGTCGGGGAGATCATCCGGGCCGCCGAGGGGAAGAATGCACGGGTAGGTTGCCGAAGCTCCGGGCGGAAATGCGGGATGATCGAACGATGCAAAACGCAGAACATGTGGGACACTCTGGAATCGCGGATCGACGAGTTTCTCGATTCCATGACGATCGAAAACCTTTTCCTCCACCAGGCGGAGAAGCACCGTGAGGCGGAGGCGTGAGAAAAATATATTTTGACAACAACGCGACCACGCCCGTCCATCCCGAGGTCAGGAAGGCGATCGAACCGTTCCTCTCGGACCAGTTCGGGAACCCCTCGAGCATCCACTGGGCAGGGCGGGACGTTCGGAAGGGGATAGAAGACGCACGGCAGGAAATCGCCTCGTTCTTCGGTTCCCAGCCGCTGGAGCTCGTTTTCACGAGTTCCGGGACCGAGAGCGACAACCTCGCGATCAAGGGGATAGCCTACCGGCAAGGAAACGCAGGGAAGCACATCGTCACATCGCAGGTCGAGCACCCCGCGGTGATAAACGCCTGCCGCTTCCTCGAAACGCAGGGGTTTCGCGTGACGTACGTTCCGGTGAACCGGCACGGAATCGTCGAGCCGGAGAAGGTCCGGGAAGCCCTGACCCGGGACACGATCCTCGTCTCCGTCATGTATGCGAACAACGAGACGGGGTCCGTCATGGCGATCCCCGAGATCGGGGCGATCGCCCGGGATGCCGGCGTGATCATGCATACCGATGCCGTTCAGGCCGCGGGAAAAATCCCGATCGACTTCAGCCAGCTCCCGGTGGACATGCTCACCTTTTCCGGGCACAAGGTGAACGCACTGAAAGGGGCGGGGGGCTTGATCGTCCGCAAGGGGATCGAGATCGAGGCGATGTCCCACGGGGGGCACCAGGAAAGGGGTCGACGCGGCGGAACCGAGAACGTCGTGGGGATCATCGCCATGGGAAAATCTTTCCAACTCCTGCGAACGAGGATGGCGGATGAGGTCGCCGAAGTCCTTCGGCTTCGGACCAAGTTCGAGAAGGGGCTTTTCGACCGGATACCGGAGCTCGTCCTGAACGGGCACCCGACACGCAGACTCCCCAACACCGTAAACATCTCCTTCCGGTACGTGGAGGGAGAGGCGATGCTCCTGAACCTGGACATGATGGGGATCGCCTGCTCCTCGGGTTCCGCATGCACCTCGGGATCGCTGGAGCCGTCCCCGATCCTCGTTGCCATGGGCGCGGACCCGACGGACGCCCAGGGCGCACTCCGGTTCAGCCTGGGATGGGGGAACACGGACGCGGACGTGGAGTACGCCATCGACGCCGTCGAGACGGTAACAAGCAAGCTGCGGGCCCTGTCCCCGCTCTATCCGAGTACGAAGGAGGCGAAAGCGAGATGAAGGGGAAGAGAATCCTGGCGGCGCTTTCCGGAGGCGTCGATTCCTCGGTTGCGGCGGTCCTCCTCAAGCAGCAGGGGTGGGAAGTGATCGGCATATCGATGGACCTGTACGACTTTTCGAAAGTAACGAAGGACCGGGAAGGCACCTGCTGTTCGCTTGACGACCTCTACGACGCCCGCAGGGTGTGCGACACTCTCAACATCCCGTATTACGTGCTGAACCTGCGCGATGAGTTCCGCCGCGAGGTGGTCGAACCGTTCGTCCGGGAGTACGTCAGCGGGAGGACGCCGAACCCCTGCATACTGTGCAACGAGCACCTGAAGTTCCGGGCCCTTCTCCGGAAGGCCGACGAACTCGAAGCAGAGGGAGTGGCGACAGGACATTATGCGGTCATCCGGAGGGAGCCATCGGGGAGATGCCGTCTTTTCGCCGCCCCCGACGAGTCCAAGGACCAGTCCTACTTCCTTTTCTCCCTGGAATCGGAACGTCTCCGCAGGATCCACTTCCCCGTCGGGCAGATGTACAAGGACGAGGTAAGGAAGATTGCCGAGGGGGCGGGCCTGCCCGTGTTTGAGAAGCGGGAAAGCCAGGATATCTGTTTCGTCACCGACGACTCCTACACCGAGTTCCTGAACCGGCGAGGGATCCAGGAAAAGGAGGGTCGGATTCTCGACCGCAGCGGGAACGTCCTCGGTACCCATAAAGGGATCCTCCGGTACACGTTGGGCCAGCGAAAAGGCCTCGGGATAGCGGCGAAGGAACCGTTGTACGTCGTTGCCATCGACGCCGAGAAGAACGAGATTGTTCTGGGAACGGAGGACGAAACGCTCTCGCCGTCGGCCACCGTCGGGCGTTTCTCATTCGTGGCAGGCGCTCCCCCCGCGAAGGAGTTCCGCGCCACCGCCAAGGTGCGGTTCCGTCACGTGGGGGAGGAGGCATCCGTCCGGGTGGAAGGAGAACGGATCAAGGTGGTCTTCGACTCCCCCCAGAGAAGCGTGACCCCGGGACAGGCTCTCGTCCTGTACGACGGGAAAGAGGTCCTCGGAGGCGGCTGGATCGAATGCGAAAGCGCCTCAAGGTCCTGACCGTCGGGTGCAAGGCGAACTTCGCCGACTCCGCCTCCGTTGTCCGGCTGGCCGTTGCTGAAGGGTTCGACATCGTCACCGACGCGCAGCCCGCAGACGTCGTGGTGATCAACAGCTGCACCGTGACGCACCGGGCGGACCGGGACAGCCGGTCCCACGCAAGGAGAGCCCGTCGGGAAAACCCCAAGGCGACCGTCATCCTCACGGGGTGCTACGCGCAGGTTTCCCCCCAGGAAAGAGAGAAGATCCCCGAGGTCGATCACTGGTTCGGGTTGGCGGCACGCGATGCGCCGGCAGCCGAGGAAGGTGCCCTCGCAAGGGTCCTGCACGAAATCTCGGGGAATGGTCCCGGGAATCCCGAACTCCTTTCCGACTATGCCGCGGACCTTCTGCTGGGGCACCGGCGAACCTATTTGAAGATCCAGGACGGGTGCGACTTCTCCTGCGCCTATTGCGTGGTCCCTTTGGCCCGGGGGAGAAACCGATCCGTCCCGGAAGAGGAGATCATCGCGAGGGCGGTAAGGGCGGAGGCCGAAGGTGCGCGCGAGCTCGTCCTGACGGGAATCCACATCGGCCTGTACGGGGTGGATTTTGGGAAGAGGGATGCCCTTCCCGGACTGATCAGGAAACTTCTTCGAAATACCACGCGGACACGCATCCGCCTGAGTTCCGTCGAACCCGGGGAGATCACCGGGATGCTCGTCGAAACGATCGCCGGTGATCCACGGGTGTGCGCCCATCTGCACGTACCGCTGCAGAGCGGTTGCGACCGCACACTCGCAAGAATGCGCCGCCCGTATCGTAGCGTCGAGTACGGGAAAGTCGTCTCCGATGCGGCTTTACGGATACGGAGACTTTCCCTGGGAGCGGATGTCATCGTGGGGTTTCCCGGCGAAACGCCTGCGGACTTCGAGGAGACGGTGCGGTTTCTTCGGGACTCCCCGGTTACCTACCTGCACGTGTTTCCCTATTCAGCCCGCCCCGGGACAGAAAGCGCGGGGTGGGAAGACGACGTGACCTCCCCCGAGAAGAAAGAAAGGGTCTCCCGCCTTCTGTCGCTTTCCGAACGGATGCGAGAAGCGTTCCTGTCCAGGCAGGTAGGCACAACGGTCGACGTCCTTGCGGAAGCGGCGGATCGGGAGGGAGCCTGGCTGTCGGGTCGCTCGGGGAACTACGCAGAAGTCGTTTTTCCGGGCACCCCCTCGGAAATCGGGGAAATTCACCACGTTAGCGTCGAATCCGTCCGTGACGGGAGGCTTTCCGGAAGGCGGGCTTTACCGGAAGGCGGGCTTTAAAGGACGTTCCACCTCGTCCCATGGGAAATGCATGAAGAATCTTGAGAACAAGATCGGGTATCGGTTCCGGGCGCCGGACCTTCTGGAGGAGGCACTCCGGCACGCTTCCACGACGGAAGGGACAACGCGGAAATCGTATCAGCGCCTCGAATATCTGGGGGACGCGGTTCTTAACCTTTGCGTCGCGGAAGAGACGTATCGGACCTTTCCTTCCGCGGAAGAGGGGACTCTTTCGAAGGCGCGTTCCGCTCTGATCAACAATCGGAATCTCGTCCGCGTAGGGGAAATGATCGGTGTTCCGGAAGCCCTGCGGATCGACATCTCCGTCAGGGAAAAAGGCGGGGGAGTAACCCGGAAAATGGTGGCAGACGCGGTGGAGGCGATCACAGGAGCGATCTTTCTGGACGGCGGGTACGACGCGGCGAGGAGTTTCGTGCTCTTCCACTTCTGGGCAGGGAAAGAGGTGGAGGCCCTCGTCGCCGGTTTCGACGCGAAAAGCCGGCTGCAGGAGTGGTGCCAGAAACACCGTGCGTCCCTCCCGAAGTATCGTCTGGTTTCCGCCGGGGGACCGCCCCATTCCCGGACATTTATCGTCTCCGCAAGGCTATCGGACGGCAGGGAAGAGAGAGGCAACGGGAAGACGAAGAAAGAGGCGGAAATGGAAGCCGCCGAACGCCTGCTGGCGCTCCTGGGCGGGGAGGATGGAAACCACACGGAGGGTTCATGACGTCTGGCGGAACCGGAATGGAAACGGGAAGGAAGTCCGGCTTTGTTGCTCTCCTCGGGCGGCCGAATGTCGGCAAGTCCACCATGCTCAACCGCATTCTGGGCGCCAGGATCGCGATCGTGACAGCCAAGCCCCAGACTACCCGGGACAGGATCGTCGGTATCTACACCGAATCCCGCGGCCAGATCATCTTTCTCGACAGCCCGGGGATCCATCACCCGAAGCGGGCGCTGAACGAATACATGGTCCGGACCGCGGAGAGGATCGCGGAAGAAGCGGACGTGGTCGTGCACATCGTGGACGACCGCCCACGAGTGTCGGGGGAGGAGGAAAATCTCGTACGCGGTGTCCTGGAGAGAGTTTCCGCAACGCGGGTACTCGTCGTCAACAAGACGGACAAGGTCGGCGTTGCCGCTGCGGACCGGATGAGAAAGACGATGATGGAAGATGGGTTATACTCCGAAGGATTTCTGACTTCGGCCACGGAGGGGGCCGGGGTGAAAGAATTCCTGGATTTTCTATTCGGGCTCCTTCCGGAGGGGCCATCCTACTACCCGGAGGACGAGTTGACCGACCTTCCCATGCGGTTCATCGCCCAGGAAGTCATCCGGGAGAAGCTTTTCGAGTTCCTCTCCGAGGAACTTCCGTACAGCGTCGCCGTCTCCATCGAGGAGTACCAGGAGAACCCGGAAAAGAACCTGATCCGGATCCGTGCGGAAGTTT
>DAOUUI010000253.1 GCA_030668225.1 Deltaproteobacteria bacterium | reverse complement strand
GGCATGGTTCACTCCTTTCACATTCGGTTGCCGTCGCCGTCTGGAGACGGCTCGTACAACCACTTCCCCCCTCCCGTCCCCCAAGGGGGATGCGGGAGAAAAGGGGGTGTGGATGGATGGAGGATTCCCCTCCCGTCCATCATCCCCGATCCCGGCGCCGCGCGGCAAGGGGCGCGCCATCCCTCGCTCCGCTCGGGACGTCACGCCCCCTGCCCTGCGCTCGATTTGCCTCCAAAGTACGTTCCTTGTGCTCCGACGAAAAGACCCCCTTGTTGTCTTACGGGGGCCTTTTACGGCTCCGCATTCCGGGGCGCCTCCGTGCTTTTCGAAGCACCCTCTAAGGCTTCCGGCATCAGCCTCGCCAGGATCTTCCGCTGACGGCTCCCAGTCCTCCGCTTCTTCTTCCTCTTCCCTTCCTTCTCCGACCCTTTCCCTTTCCCACCTTTCGATGACAGGCCCACCGCCCTTTGCGTGAGCCGCACGAGCGATCGCGTGCGCTCGAGCTCAGACTTCAAACGGTCGCGCTCCCTCTCCGCCGCTTCCAGGCGGGAGAGGATCGAGGGCGTACGTTTCCCCTTCCCGCGGGGCTCCAGGGCCTTCACCAATCCCTCCAGGGCGCGCGTCTCCAGCGCGTAGTACCGCGGAAGCGAGATCGACAGGGCCTCCGCCCCCTCCGAAGTCCCTTTCAACCCCGAAAGAACCTCGAGAACCGTGTGCGCCGTGCGCTTTGCCTGGTCGCTCGCTTCGATACCACCCTTCTTCTCTGTCTTCTTTTGCGTCATCACTCCACCTCCTCATCTCCAAGACCCCGGAGTTCCTCCAGGAACCCGTCCAGCGGGGATTCGCCGGGCCCATTCTCGGGCTCGGGGTTCTTCTCCACGCACGAAGGGCCCGAGGGAGAGACGGGATCTGGCTGAGGACCCGCCTCCCCTTCCTCGGCGCGCTTTCCCCCCGCGCGCAGGTCCACCTCCTCGCGCTTCCCGTCCTGAGTGGTCATCACCACCTTTTCCCCTTCCGTGTGCAGCGACAGACCCACGTCTCCCACTCGCCCCGTCAGGTAGAAGGTCTTTCGAGGCGTTCCGTGGCGGGCCAGATCCAGCGCGTTCTTCGCCACGCGAGCCTCCAGCGTCCTGCGCACCTCCGACTCCGCACCGAAGAAACGGTCAGCCGGAACCAGTCCATCTATCCCCTGGTGTGGACGTTGAAAATTGTAATGATCTATGAAGAAAG
>DAOUUI010000135.1 GCA_030668225.1 Deltaproteobacteria bacterium | reverse complement strand
TCCCGCGGAAGGGCAGGCGCGGGAGTTTGCCCTGTTGCGCTGGGGGCTTATCCCCTCCTGGACGAAAGATCCTTCCCTCGGGGACCGGATGATAAACGCCCGGTCGGAACGGCGGTGAACAACCCGAAAATGGATGCCCCGGGCCTGATCGAACCCCTTGCCCGGTAACTTCCCTTCCGGTCCCATGGCGCCCTCATCTACTTGATATTTAATTAGAATTTTTGCTGTGAATTGCCTGCCGCAAGCGTGGAACCTTGCCTTTCAGAAATTCATCTTAATAGCATAGGGGTAGAGGTATATCGTCGGAAACACAACCGGCGAAAGCGATGCAGGGAGGATGCGGTAATGGAACGGACAAAGGATCGTTGTTTCGATTTTCTTCCCATAAATGAACGGGGTTGGAAACCGCGCAAAACCGGGATCACGGAAATGCGCGGTCCGTACTACGCGCCGGTCGGGAAGCGGTATCTCCAGGACATCCTGGAGACGATGGGCGCGTACGTCGATATCTTCAAGTTCAGCGGCGGGTCCTTCTCCCTGATGCCGAAGAATGCGGTGAAGGACCTGATCGGTACTTGCCACGAGCACGACGTCATGGTGTCCACGGGAGGGTTCATCGAAAGGGTGCTGACCTACGGTCCCGACATGGTGGACCGGTATCTCGAGGAGTGCAGGGAGATGGAGTTCGACATTGTGGAAGTATCCGCCGGCTTCATCAGCGTGCCTCTCGATGACCTGCTGGGCATCGTGGAGAAGGTCCACGGGCTCGGAATGAAGGCGAAGCCCGAGATCGGCATCCAGTTCGGGGCCGGGGGAGCAAGCTCGGTCGAGGAGCTCGAGGCGGAAGGGACCCTGGACCCGTCCCAGGCTATCCGGGCAGCAAGGCGTTACCTGGATGCCGGTGCCCACATGATCATGGTGGAGTCGGAAGGGATCACCGAGAACGTCCGGAGCTGGCGAACCGACGTCGTCGCGAAGATCGCGGGCGAGCTTGGACTGGAGAAGGTGATGTTCGAGGCCGCCGATCCGGCGGTGTTCAGCTGGTACGTCAAGAACTTCGGCCCGGACGTGAACCTCTTCGTCGACCATTCCCAGGTGGTCGAGCTGGAAGCCTTGCGCTCCGGCATCTGGGGGACGAAGAGCACGTGGGGCCGCATCGTGACCTACCGGGGGAAACCGGGGAAGGCGGCTGACGCCCGGCCGAAGCTGGTCGAGCAGGCGCAAAAGAGCGGGAAGAGGTGACCGCTATGGCGCGATTCAACCATCTCGCGGAAGAGATCGGAACCGAGCGCGTGCAGTCGCGTTCGGAGGAGCTGGCGGCGTTCGTGGAACGGGCGAAATGGGAAGAGATCTCTCCCGCGGCGCGCGATGCGTTAAAGATCCGCGTGCTCGATTCCCTGGGGTGCGCCCTCGGGGCATTGCAGGGAGAGCCCGTCCGGATGATCCGCCAAGGCATCGACGAGTTCGGGGGAAACCCGTTGTGCACCCTGATCGGGGGGGGGAAGACCTCCCCCGACCGGGCCGCCCTCTATAACGGGGCGCTGATTCGGTATCTTGACTTCAACGACTCCTACCTGGCACCGGGCGAGACGTGCCACCCCAGCGACAACATCGGGGCGGTGCTCGCGGCGTCGGAGTACGCACTTGCCTCGGGGCAGCAGTTTCTGACGGCGCTGGCCGTGTCGTACCAGGTGCAATGCCGTCTTTGCGACGAGGCACCGGTCCGGGTCCGGGGGTTCGACCACACGACCCAGGGGGCGTTTGCCAGCGCGGCCGGGGTGGCGAAAGCGCTGGGACTTAGCACGGCACAGGTAACCAACGCCCTGGGCATATCGGGGACGGCGAACAACGCGCTGCGCGTCACCCGCACGGGAGAGCTGTCCCACTGGAAGGGGCTTGCCTACCCGGACACGGCCTTCAACGGACTGCGGGCGGCGTTTCTCGCGATGCGGGGGGTGACCGGTCCCCGGGAGGTCTTCGAGGGCAACAAGGGGTGGTGCGAGACGATCGCGGGCGACTTCGAGCTGGACTGGACGCGGGAAGACCTCGAGAGGGTCCTGCGCACCATCATCAAGAAGTACAACGCAGAAATCCACTCCCAGTCGGCGCTGGAGGGGCTGATCGAGATGATGCGGGAGAAAGGGTTCTCCGGGGGCGACATCGACCGGATCCGCATCGACATCTTCGACGTCGCCCACCTCATCATCGGGGGAGGTGTGGAGGGGGACAAGACGATCGTCCGGACGAAGGAGGAGGCCGACCACAGCCTGCACTACATGGCTGCCGCAGCCGCGCTGGACGGGCAGGTGATGCCCGCGCAGTACGAGCCGGAACGGATCGCCAAAAACGACATCCAGTCGCTCCTGCGCAGGGTGAACGTGGTTGGGAACCCGGAGTATTCGAGGCGATTCCCGGACGAGCACTGCTGCAAGATCACGGTCACCCTGAAGGATGGGCGGTTCTTCACCAAGGAGAAAACGGACTACGAGGGGTTCCACACCCGGCCGATGTCGTGGGAGCCGGTGATACGAAAGTTCGAGGAACTCGCGGAAGATGTGATCGAGTCCTCGCGGCGGCGGGAAATCATAGACGCCGTAAGGCGCTTAGACGGGATCGCCGTGAAGGACCTCATGGCGCTGCTGGGATAGATCCGCCGCTTGTTCCGGGCCGGTTCCTGGGGGAAACCGGACCGCCTCGAGAAGAATCTCAATATCAGGGTGACGCTCATCCCGGTGTCGCCTTAGCGAGGGACGTCCAAACTCCCGAGCGGGGCGCCGCCGACAAAGGATGGAACCTTACGCCGGGCGATTTCCGGCGAGGGCGCGTCACCCTTTTTCGTCGTCGAGTAGCCGAGCGAGGGTTCTTTCCGTTCCATCGGACCGGGAAGGATTCGTGGCCGGCGGGGGGATAATGAGGGGTTCGCGGGAGGAACCGGGGAAGAGGCGGCCGCGGACGGTGATCGTCGGGGCGGGATTCGCGGGGCTGTGGGCGGCGAGGGGGTTGGCCCTCTCTCCCGTGGACGTACTGCTCATCGATCGGAACAATTACCACCTGTTCCTGCCGCTGCTCTACCAGGTGGCGGCGGAGCTGGAGGCGGAAGACATCGCCTGCCCCGTGCGGAGTATCCTGAGGGGTGTCCCGAACGTGAAGTTCATCCTGTCCGAGGTCCGCCGGATCGACCCGGACGCACGGGAAGTGGAAACCGACGGCGGCAGGATCCCGTTCGATTACCTCGTTCTTGCGGCGGGGTCGACGTCCCACTTCTTCGGCATCCCCGGGGCGCCCGAGCATTCGTTCCCCCTGAAGACGCTTTCCGAGGGGGTCGCTCTCCGGAATCGGATTCTCCGTTCCTTCGAGAGGGCCGCGCGGGAGTCGGATCCGGGACGGCGCATAGCCGCCCTCACATTCGTCATCGTGGGCGGAGGGGCGACCGGGGTGGAGTTCAGCGGCGCTCTCGCGGAACTGATCCACGGCCCCCTGCGGAAGGATTTCCCTTTCCTGGATTTCCGGGAAACACGGGTGGTGGTGATCGAGGCGAAGGACGGTCTTCTTCCCGGGATGCCGGATACCCTCAGGCGGTATGCCCTGAAGAAGCTGGCCCGGAAAGGGATCGAGGTGCGTCTGGGGACGACGGTGCGGGGCGTCACCGAAAACGGCATCCGGCTGGAAGATGGCACCTTCATCCCCTCGGAGACGACGGTGTGGACTGCGGGCGTGCGCGGCGAGACGTTCGGGGGGAACGAAAGGGTGACGCTTTCTCCGGACCGGCGGGTGAAAGTGATGCCTTCCCTCGAACTGCCGGGGTATCCCGGGATATTCGCGGCGGGCGATCTGGCGTACTTCGAGGAGGCCGGAAAACCGCTTCCGCTGATGGCGCCGGTTGCCATCCAGATGGGCGAGACGGCCGATGGTAGGATCGCGGGTTGTGTTCAGTATGCAGCGGACGGGGCTTTAGGCCCCGCAGCTTAGCCAGCGCGTTAGCCACATTGGAAAAAGACAATAATGACAACTCCTGATGGCCAGCATACCATCCAAATCGGTAAGCGATATCTCACTACAGTACGTGAGACATCGGTTGGTCACTCAAAACACTAAGATACAAGGGCTGTTTCGCGATTGCAGGGAAAGGGGATGAATTTTCATGACTCACAAAAAAATCGCCATGGAACATGATAAGAAGATCGCTCTTGTCGCGCACGACAACAAGAAGAGCGATCTGATCGAATGGGCAAAATACAATCGAGTGCTCTTGGCTCACCACAGAATATATGCGACAGGGACAACCGGAGAGATCTTGGAACCAGAGCTTGGCGTCAAAATCACCAAACTCCAGAGTGGACCGTTGGGCGGTGATCAGCAAATCGGCGCCAAGATAGCTGACAGCGAGGTCGATTTTCTCATCTTTTTCTGGGATCCGCTTGAACCGATGCCCCACGATCCAGATGTCAAGGCGCTCTTGCGCATGGCAGTCGTTTGGAACATTCCCATTGCCTGCAATCGCGCCTCCGCCGATTTCATGATCTCCTCCCCCTTGATGGATAGCCAATA
>DAOUUI010000221.1 GCA_030668225.1 Deltaproteobacteria bacterium | reverse complement strand
CCAGAACCGCGGGGAGGTGCGGACCTCCGCTCTTGCTTTCCCCATCGTGACAACGGCGTGGAACGGGAGCCACTTGGGCAGGCCGGTCCACTCCCAGCCGGCCCGGACCATGTCCAGCCGGAGCGCTCTTCCCCCGGGGCGCATGACGGCCGCGTTGTCCATCCGGAAGGCGAGGGGGAATTCCGTGCGGGCGGACTTCGAGGAGATCTCGAACCCTCCCCGGGCGAGGAGCGGGCGGAGGTAGGAGAGGATCGTTTCCCCCGGGAGCGTGTAGGTGAACACGGAGAGAAAGACGAAGAGGAACAGGAGAGCGGCCGGGGCCAGCCACAGCCACCGGCCCCGGGAAGAACGTCTAATCCCCAAGAGTTCGCCTCAGAACGCGGCGCATCCACAGAAAAGCAAGGGGGAGGACAAGGAAGAGACCGTCCGCGTTCCTTCCAGCGCCGCCCGCGCGGGATTTTGCCACGACCCCGCACCCCGATTCGTCGGTCTCGATCGCCGACGCCGTAGGCAGTCCGGTCACGTCGAGGTTCCGGTTTCCCGTTCCCGCCACCTCGCCGGACCAGAAGATGACGACCTTTCCACCGGTCAGGAAACCGAAGGCGGCGCGGGTGTAGTCCCCGGTGAGAGAGACGGGGAACTCGGACGAGTCGAGGCCCACCGTGGCGGGATTATTCTTGAATTGCGCAAAGGGGGAGACGTTTAAGAGCGTGAAATCGTAATAGGTGGACCTCGTCCCGTTGTTGCCGTACCCGGTGATTTTGATACGCTCGAGGCTGTCGAGGAACGCCTCGGGCCGGTAGAGACTGAAGCTCTCGGTCAGGATGGCTTCCCCCGGCGGATTGAGGAGGAAGTCGGTGTCCGTCGTCACCTGGACAGGGCTTCCGTCCTGGTCGTCGGCGTCGGGGTTGATGTTCACCAGGCCGATGTTCCCGGCGGTCCCCGGCAGGGACTCGTCGACCGCGAGGATGATGACGGAGCTCGTCGAGGAAACGAGGGTGCTCGGAAACCCCCACTTCCGGGAGCGCCCGAGGAGCTCGGTCGCCGCGATCGCGACGTTGTCCGCCCCGTCCGTCTCCTTCACGAGCGCGTAGTAGATCCCGTTGGGCGAGGAGGAGTTGTCGTTGGCGGCCCACGCGATGTGGGAGCGGACCGACGAGTCGATTTGCAGACTGGGCAGCGGGAGGGTCCCGGTGCTGCCCGTCGCGGAGGAGAGGAGGAGAGGCGTCCCCGGGGTTCCCGTGACGGCGGCGGTATCCAGGGAGACCTTCGCGTAGTACACGTTGAAATCCCCCGAGATCCCCGGCCTGCCGGCATAGGCAACCCGTGCGGTGCCGTCCGAGGTGACCAGCGCGAACGAGACATCCTCGGTGAAACCGCTGATTCCCGTCACGATCCGAACGGACTGTTTTACCACCAATCCGCTTTCCAGCGTAAGCCGTGCCAGATAAAGGACATAGGTGGGGTCCGGAGAGGCGACCGTCTTGGCCTGGAAGAAGATCACCACTTCGGTGTCGGACCGGAAGGCGATCCGGGGGTGCCGCGCGTCCACGTAGGCGTCGTTTCCCGGAGCCGTGTTGTCGATAGGGGTGGGCGGAGCGACCAGGAAGCCCGCTGTGGTCCGGGAGAGGGACAGATTGGTGAAATCGGAATCCCCGTTGATCGACGCGTAGAACAGGCGGAAGGGACCGGCCGTGCTGCTCGCCCCGATGTAGGCCACAGAAATGACGGGATCGTCCACCGCCACGGAAGGCTGGTCGAACACGCCGGGGACGGCGGGATCGTTCACCGCCACGGTTTTTTCCGCGGCCGCGGTCGCGGCCATCGCGGCGACAAGCACCACCGCGCAGATCGTCGTCGGAAAGCGTCTCATGGTTCCCCCGCAACTGGTT
>DAOUUI010000238.1 GCA_030668225.1 Deltaproteobacteria bacterium | reverse complement strand
GTGCAGTGACCACACCGCGACGCCTTGATCGGGATGGTCGACAGGCAGAGCGGGCACTCCTTGGTCGTCGGCTCGGCGGGCGGAGCCTCTTCCTCCTTCTTGAGTCTGTTGATCCCGCGGACTACGAAGAAGATGGCGAAGGCGATGATGAGGAAGCTCACGATGGTGTTCACGAACAGCCCGTAGTTGAGCGTTACCGCTCCCGCCTCCTTTGCCGCGGCGATCGTTGCGAAGGGACCGGCGGCGGCTCCTTCCTTGATCACCATGAAGAGGTTGGAAAAATCGACGCCGCCCAGCAGAAGACCGATCGGCGGCATCAGGACGTCGGCAACCAGCGACTTGATGATTCCCCCGAAGGCGACGCCGATGACGATTCCTACCGCCATGTCCACGACGTTGCCCCGCATCGCAAACTCTTTGAACTCCTTAAGCATTTGAGCCCTCCTTATTTTCTGGTGCCCTGCGTTCGCATATTCACCTTTTTGCCTGAATTTATCATTTGTTGCAACCCCCTTGGCCGGCTGCATCTAAAAACCGGTCGAGCGGAATCGTCGGTGTGGCGGGGACGAACCGGGGGTTTAAGAAATCCGGAATAATTTCCGATAAATAAACTTGCGTTCCAAAGGGGGGCGGATGGGAATCTGCGTCGCAACGGATGACTGGAAAAAAATCCTGGACTCCATTCAGGACATGGTCATGATTCTCGACACCCGCCAGCGGGTCGTCTGGGGGAACCGGTCCCTGGGAGAGTTCCTGGCGCTTCCGGAAGAAGATATCGTCGGCCGCACCTGCCACCACCTGCTTCACGGTACCGTGTCGCCTGGCGAGGATTGTCACTTCCGGCGGATGATGGAGAGCGGAAAGAGGGAAACGTTCGAAGCGGACCTCCTGAACCGGGACATCCGGGTGGAGGTCACCGTTGACCCGCTGCGGGACGACGACGGAGCGCTCGTGGGGGCGATTCACATCTTCTCCGACGTCACCGCAACCCATCGTGCGGAGATGCGTGCAAAGGCCAAGTCCAGGCGTCTTGCGCTTTTGACCCGGATCGGCTCGTCCCTTCTGGGCGACTTCGACATCGAGGCGGTGCTCGCCGAAACGGCGCGAGACCTGAGCCGTTTCCTCGGAGTCCCCCGGTGCACGATTTTTCTTTCCGGATCCCCCGGCGAAACGGTGGAGCACCGCGAGTCCGGGTTCCCGTCCGCCATCTCCGCGCTCCAGGCCTTGTGGAATGCCGCCGACTCGCAGGAGGCGTACGAAAGCGGGCGTTCACAGGTCGTAAACGATACGCGGCTCTTGACGGTCCCGGGCAGGAGAGAGGGGCTCGAGGTGATCCGTCTCCGGGCCTTCATCGGAATACCCCTCCGCAACCGGGAGAAGCTGGCCGGGGCACTTTTTCTCGACCGGCCGGAACCCCACGAATGGACGGAGAACGAAGTCGAGACCGCGGCGGAGGTCGCCCGGCACATCGCAGTGGCCATCCACCAGGCGCGTGGACTCCGGGAGCATC
>DAOUUI010000214.1 GCA_030668225.1 Deltaproteobacteria bacterium | reverse complement strand
TCCTCCGCCCTATCCTGGCGCGCATCGAACAAAGGGCCGGGGACCCCCACGAATTGGCGAATGGTAAGAAAAAACAAGAAATAAAACCGTTTCCGCTTCGCTGATCCTCCCTGTTCTTCCCGATTTCCAAAGATTTGGGTATGATATGTCGCAAATATTACGAAAGGGGGGGCCAATGCGCATTTTTCTCAGGATGGCCATTGTCCTTGCTGTTTCCTGCGGGATCGGCTTCGGTGCGTATGCTGGCCCGAAAGGAGGAAATCCCGTGGTCCTGCTGGAGACGAGCATGGGAAACATCAAGGTCGAACTCGACCCGGGGAAGGCGCCCGTCAGTGTGAAGAATTATCTCGCCTATGTGAACGAAGGGTATTACGACGGGCTGATCTTTCACCGGGTGATCCGGGATTTCATGATCCAGGGAGGGGGGTTCACCAAGGAGATGAAGGAGAAGCGGACCGCCCATCCCCCCATCAAGAACGAGGCAGGCAACGGTTTGAAGAACGACCGGGGCACGATCGCGATGGCCCGGACCGGGGTTGTCGACTCCGCCACGGCGCAATTCTTCTTCAATGTGGTGAACAACGATTTTCTGAACCATGTCGACGAGACTACGCGGGGGTACGGGTACGCGGTATTCGGCAAGGTGGTCGAAGGAATGGACGTGGTGGACAAGATCCGGGCTGTCCCAACGGGACGCGTTTCGATGTTCCAGGACGTTCCCAAGGAGACCGTAACGATTCTCCGGGCGACGGTCGTCGAAAGATAGGAAAAAAAAACGCCCGGCCTCCGGGGGGGGATGGGCCGGGCGTGGCGCGCTGATGAGGGGGATGTCTCTCGGCCCCCAGCTTACTTGGAGGTACGGACGTTCGCGCCCGCAATACCTGGGGGGGATAGTTTCCCCGCCTGATGCCTGTTCAGTGCGCGCTCAAGAATAAGAAATCGATCATCTCCTGATAACCTGTATACAGTATACGATTGTCTCCTGCCGTGTCAAGCAGGACGCTCCTTGAAGTCAACCGGATGCTCGCAGGGAGTACAATGGGAACGGTTTCCAGACGACGCTTTGGAGGCCAGGCGCATTTCCGATCGGGAAGGGAATGACAGGAGAGGACAGGTCACGGTGCGGGAAGGCATTATCCTGAGGGTGGAAGAAAGCGAGACCGGGATTCGGCTGGACCGGTTTCTCCGGGAACGGCTCCCGGGCTTGCCGTCCCGAAGCGTCCGGTTCGCGATCGAAGCGGGCGAGGTGAGGGTGGGCGGAGAAAAGGGGCGAAAGGGGCGTTTTCTCTCTACGGGAGAAGAGGTTGTCGTACGGCGGATCGCAGAAGGAGCGGACTGGATGCCCGAGCCGGGGGACCTCCCGGGGGCGGCGGTTCTATTCGCCGACGACGTGGTCGCGGTGCTGGACAAGCCGCCCGATGTCCACACGGAGGCCCACAGGCCGGGGGAGAGAGGGACGCTCGCCGGCTACCTGCGCTACCGGTTTCCCTCCGTGGAACAGATTTCCTCCATGCCCGGTCTCACTCTTCTTACGAGGCTGGACTACACAACGAGCGGGGTCGTTCCTGCGGCGTTGACGAAGGAGGCTCTTGATTTTTTCTCCCGGGAGCGGGAGAAGGGGGAGATCCGCAAGGCCTATTATTGCCTTGTGAGCGGCCGCTTCGACGAGGGAAGAACCTTGTCCTTCCGGATCGACGCCGAAGGAGGAGAGACGGTCAGGGTGAGAACGGAGGACCGTGACCCGGACCCGAGTCGCTGGACGACCGTGACGCCGGTGCGAAGGGAGGGTTCCGTCACGCTCTTGCGTGCGGAGATCTCCCGGGGGAAGCGCCACCAGATCCGGGCACACCTCGCGGCGGCCGGCTTCCCGGTAGTGGGGGACAGAAGGTATTCGGCGGTGCCGCCGGAGGGTGCGGGAAGGACAAGACTCATGCTGCACGC
>DAOUUI010000190.1 GCA_030668225.1 Deltaproteobacteria bacterium | reverse complement strand
GTTGCGAAGATGAGGAAGAAAAACCTGGATGCCATCGTCGCCAACGACGTGTCCCGCACGGACATCGGGTTCGAATCGGACGACAACGAGGTGCGGATCTTCTTTTCCGACGGCGAGATCCGGGAGCTTCCCCTCGCCACGAAAGAGGGGATCGCGATCGGGGTCTGGCTGACACTTCACGGGAAGCTGTTCGCCGGATGACGAAGCGGCTCACCCGGCACATGGTCGCTGCCTATCTGCAGGAGATCGGGATCGACTACATTCTGGTTCCTCCCCGCGCCGAAAGGGAAACCCTCGAGGACATCCTGGCGGAGGTACGCACGTGCCGCCGGTGCGCCCTCTGTTCGGGCCGAAGCAACGTCGTCTTCGGGGTCGGAAATCCCCGGGCGAGGCTCCTGTTCGTAGGGGAAGGGCCGGGGGTGGAGGAGGACCGGCAAGGCGAGCCGTTCGTGGGGGCTGCGGGCAAGCGGCTTACCCGGTGGATCAACCGCATCGGCTTCGCGCGCGAGGATGTCTATATCGCGAACATCGTCAAGTGCCGGCCCCCGGACAACCGGACGCCCCAGCCGGAAGAGGCGACCGCCTGCCTTCCCTATCTCCGCAGGCAGATCCGGGCCATCCGCCCGGAGGTCATCTGCACCCTCGGCGGCGTGGCGCTGAACTTCCTCCTCGGAAACAACGAACGGATCACCCGGGCGCGGGGAAGATGGCGCGACCTCGACGGCATTCCCCTCCTTCCCACCTACCATCCGGCCTACATCCTGCGCAACGCAACGAAGGAGCACGAGGTGCTGGCCGATTTCGACCTCCTCGCGGAACGTCTCCGAACGGGGTGAGATGGACGCTCCCCTTCCCGCGGTAAGGGTCAGCCGGAGGGGGGAAGAGCGCCTCCGGAACGGACACCTCTGGGTGTTCGGCGACGACCTGAGGGAGGTCCCTCCGGGCCTTCCGCCCGGGCAGTGGGTTGCCGTGTCCTCGCGGTCGGGGGAGTTTCTGGGGACGGCAATGTGCAACCTCTCGAGCAGAATCGCGCTCCGGCTCGTCTCGCGCGGAGCGGTCAGCCCCTCGAAGGCGTTTCTCGGGGAGCGGGTTGGCCAGGCGCTCCGCAGGAGGGAGGAGGCGGGTCTTGGGGGGCTTAACGCCCTGCGCCTCGTGTATTCCGAAGGAGACCACCTCCCCGGCCTCGTCGTCGACCGGTTCGGCGCCCTCCTCTCCGTGCAGATCCTCACGGCAGGGATGGAGCTTCTTCGGCGGGAGGTCGTGGAGGTGCTCGCCGAGGCGCTTTCCCCCCGTCTCCTCTACGAGAGGTCCGAGGGGGGCGCCCGAAGGCTCGAGGGACTGGCGGAGCGAAAAGGGGTACTCGGGGGAGACGGGCCTCCCCGGGAAACGGTTGTCCTGGACGGGTGCCGCTTCCTCGTGGACGTGGAGACCGGCCCGAAGACGGGGTTCTTCCTGGATCAGCGGGAGAACCGGAGGATCGTTCGGGATCTGGCGGGGGAGAGGTCGGTGCTCGACGGGTTCTGTTCCACGGGGGCGTTCGGGATATACGCGCTCGCGGGAGGCGCGACGAGCGTGCTTGCAGTAGACATCTCCGGGGAGGCGGTGGCCGCCGCCGCCGAAAACGCCGCCCGGAACGGCTTCGGGGACAGATGGGAGGGAAGGAAAGGAAACCTTTTCCATGTGCTGAGGGAGCTGTCGGAGGGAGGCCGCACGTTCGACCTCGTCATCCTCGATCCTCCCTCCTTCACCAAGTCGCGGGAAGGGAGGGAGGGAGCAATGAGGGGTTACCGGGACATCAACCGGCTTGGCCTGTCCCTGCTGGCCCCGGGCGGGATCCTGGCCACCTCTTCTTGCACGCAACTGGTCGATATGGCCAAATGGAATGAGGCGCTCCGGGACGCGGCCGCCGATGCCCGTGCGGACATGCACGTCCTCGCGCGCGGCGGGCAGTCGCCCGACCACCCGGTCCTTCTCGGAATGCCCGAAACGGATTACCTGAAATTCGCCGTGTTGCGCAAGAGGGGAACGTGAACGCAACCGTCTTTGCCAGATCGCTCTTTTCGTCCGGAGCAGCCGTTTCTCCCGGTGGACGGAGACGTCTGCTGCGGTTGTTTCCCGTTCTCCTGATGCTTTCCGTGGCATGGGCCCCCGGCCTTTCGTTCTCCGCCGGCTCCGGTCCCGTGATGGTCGTAACGATCGCCTCGTCCATCAATCCTGTCACCGCCGATTTCCTCTCCTCCGCGATCGAGCGTGCGGAGGAGGAAGAGGCGACGCTGCTCGTCGTGGAGCTGGACACTCCCGGCGGTCTCGACACGTCCATGCGGCAGATGGTCCAGGAGATCATCAAGACCGAAATCCCGGTGGTGGTGTACGTTTCGCCCTCCGGAGCGCGGGCTGCATCGGCGGGCGTCATGATCACGCTCGCGGCGGATATCGCCGCCATGGCTCCCGGCACCAACATCGGGGCGGCGCACCCGGTCGGCATCGGCGGCGGCGGGATGGACAACACGATGACAAGGAAGGTGGAGAACGACGCCGCCGCGTACGCACGTTCCCTTGCCGAAAAGAAGGG
>DAOUUI010000054.1 GCA_030668225.1 Deltaproteobacteria bacterium | reverse complement strand
GCTTTAGGCACCCCCGGCGTCCGTTCACCGAAGGTCTATATGTACACTCCGGCTTCCGGGCGTGTCAAGCCCAACCGAAATATCGTTTGCCGATGGGTGAAAAACTGTTTGGAATTCCACCGGATACTCCCCTTGACACTCCGCCCGGCCAGCGGATACAATTCGCCCACCTTGAATCGTAGTTCCCGTATTGTCCAAGGAGGAAAGGCCGGATGAAAACGGCGATTTCGAGGAAATTGTTCCGACAGGCGAAAAAAGTGATCCCCGGGGGGGTCAACTCGCCCGTCCGGGCATTCCGGTCGGTCGGGGGTACGCCCCTGTTCGTGGCGAGGGCGAAAGGAGCCACCGTCACCGATGCGGACGGGAACACCTTCCTCGATTACGTCTCCTCCTGGGGACCGATGATCCTCGGTCATGCGCACCCGGAGATCGTCTCCGCGATCCGCAAAGCGGCAGGACGGGGGACGAGCTACGGGGCGCCCACGGCCGGGGAAGTCGCACTCGCCAACCTCATCCGCAAGGCGTTTCCCTCGATCGAGAAGGTCCGGCTCGTCTCCTCGGGGACCGAGGCGGCGATGAGCGCCGTGCGCCTGGCCAGGGGGTTCACGGGACGGGACAAGATCGTAAAGTTCGAGGGGTGCTACCACGGCCACGCCGACCCGATGCTGGTCAAGGCCGGTTCGGGAGCGCTCACCTTCGGGCAGCCGGATTCTCCGGGCGTCCCGAGGGACACGGCGAAGCACACCCTGACCGCCACCTTCAACGACGCCGCCTCCGTGCGTCGTCTCTTCGAACGGAACCGGGGAGAGATCGCCGCCGTGATCGTGGAACCGATCCCCGGCAACATGGGGGTGGTTCTCCCGACTCCCGGGTTTCTGGACGAACTGCGGAAAATGACCCGTACGGCGCGGGCCCTTCTCATCTTCGACGAGGTGATCACCGGCTTCCGGGTGGCCTACGGTGGCGCGCAGGAGCTGTTCGGGATCGTCCCCGACCTCACCGTACTTGGAAAGATCATCGGAGGAGGTCTGCCCGTGGGCGCATTCGGCGGGAGGCGGGACGTGATGGCTGCCCTCTCTCCCGAGGGGCCCGTCTACCAGGCGGGGACCCTGTCGGGGAACCCCCTGGCCGTGGCCGCGGGGCTTGCCGCCCTGACAGAGCTCGCCAGGAAGAACACCTACCGGAAGCTCGCGGAGAAGGCCGACTACCTGGGGGAGGGACTCCAGGGGGTGTTCCAGAAGGCCGATCTGCCGACCTGGACAAACCGGGTCGGGTCGATGTGGACCACCTTCTTCCAGGAAGGCCCCGTCGTGGACTACGCGACGGCGAAAAAAAGCGACACGGCCGCTTACGGCAGATATTTCCACCGGATGCTTGACCGGGGCGTTTATCTTGCCCCCTCGCAGTTCGAGGCAGGGTTCGTCTCCCTGGCGCACACCCGCCGGGATCTCGACAGGACGATCGCGGCGGCGCGGGGGGCCCTCTCCGGGTGGCCCGCGAGCAGGTAAGCCCGAAGCCGGGGAAAGCCGGGAGTTCCGGCGCGGTTTTCCGGTTGACGGCCATTTAAGGATTGTGATAGGTAAATTGGGTTTATCGTCGTGACCGAGAAACAAGACCGAAGGGCACTCTTCCGGGAACTGGGCAAGTACAGCGCCCTGGGCCTCGAGTTGGCCATTGCGGTCGTTCTCGGTCTGGCCATCGGGCATTACCTGGACAAGTGGCTCGGAACCGGTCCCTGGATGACGGTGGTCTGGATCGGAATCGGGTTCGCGGCAGGGGTGCGAAGCCTCTACCGTGCTGCCGTCCGGTCCGGGAAAGACCTGGAGAAAGAAGAAGAGGCCAAGAGGAAACCGGGTGGAAGGTGACGGGCCCGGCGGAACGAAAGGGGCCACGGTGACAGGCATCGGGCCTCCTCGCAAGGATGACGGGGCGGGCATCCTGTCGTCCCGGTCCCTGGAGACGAAGATCCTTCTCTCCGGCGTCGTGATCCTCGTCGGGATTGCGGTCGTCGGACGGTACCGGATGCTCCCGGGGGCCGCCTGCGGCGCGGCGATCGCCTACGGGAACTTCTACCTGATCCGGAAGATCCTGGGGAAGGCGTTCTCGGTCGAGGGGGACGTGAATAAGGGGTTCGCAGTCCAGTATGTCCTGAAGTTCCTCGCCCTGGTGGCTGTCGTGTACGTCGTGGTCCGGTCGGGGCGCTTCGACCTCCTGGGGTTCCTGCTCGGCCTGTCGGCGTTGGTTTTCGGCGTCCTTCTCGAGGGGGTTTCCCGGGCGGTGGAAACAAAGTGAGTTCAAGGAGGAAAGGCACGATGCGCAGATGGTGGGGGGGATTTCTGGGATTCCTGCTTCTGCCCGCCACGGCCCTGGCGGCCGGGGGGCACGAGGTTTTTTCCTGGTTTCAGCTGCTCCTTCCCAACGTTCCGCAATACGTCCTGTCCGCGATCATGATCGCGGTCCTGCTCGTCGCCATCTCCGCGGCTTCCTTCGCTGGGAAGAAGCCGGCCGACATGGTCGTCCCCGAGGCGAGGTTTACGTTTCGCAACCTGTTCGAGCTGATCGTGTCATTCCTCATGACCCTCGCGGAGGACATCATCGGGCACAAGGCGAAAACGTACATCCCCCTGCTCGCCACCTCCTTCATCTTCATCCTCTTCATGAACCTGCTGGGTCTTATCCCGGGCTTCGTCCCGCCGACCGGCAAGATGAACATCACCGTTGGCCTGGCGGTCGTCATCTTCCTGTCCACGCACTACTACGGTGTCAGGGAACACGGGATCGCCTACTTCAAACACTTCCTGGGACCGGTCTGGTGGATGGCTCCGATCATGCTCCCGATCGAGATCGTCTCCCACCTTGCCCGGCCGCTCTCCCTGTCGCTCCGTCTCTTCGGGAACATCACCGGCGACCATCTCGTCGTGGGAATCTTTCTGGGGCTGGTCCCCTTCGTCGTCCCGTCGATCTTCTACGGGCTGGGCGTGTTCGTCTCGTTCATGCAGGCGTTCATCTTCACCGTGCTCTCGATGATCTACATCGCGGGGGCGGTCGCGCACGAAGAGGAGCATTAAGGAGGTTTTCCGTTCGGCATCATCCCTGCCGGGAGGGCGGAACCCCCCGGCGGGTGCAAAATACCATCAGTAAAAGGGGGTACCCGATGTTCCGCAAAATTTCTTTCACTTCTCTGCTCGCACTGCTCTTCGTAGCAGTGGCCACCGTGGCCTTCGCGGAAGAAGGGGCTGCCGCCGGGATGGGCGACAGCGTCAAGACCTTCATCGCGCTGGCCGCCGGTTTTGGCATAGCCATCGCAGCCTTCGGAGGTGCGCTCGGCCAGGGCAGGGCGATTGCCGCCGGGCTGGAGGGGATCGCCCGCAATCCTTCCGCCCAGCCCAAGATCTTCATCCCGATGATCGTCGGTCTCGCGCTGATCGAGTCGCTGGTCATCTACGCCCTGGTCATCTCGTTCATCCTCGTCGGGAAGCTGTAGGACCGACGAAGCAACCGGGGCACCGCGGATTGCGAAAAGGGCTCCCTTTGGGAGCCCTTTTCCGTTTCCCGGGATATCCGACCGGGCCCGCGCGCACGGAGCCCGGCAGGAGGGGGAGTCCCGGGAATACGCATTCGGCCTTTTCCACGGAAATCGGAAACCCTACCAATCCTCCTTGAACGGGAGAATGACGTCGTAATGCGTTTCGTAGTCCGCGGGGGAATGCAGCTTCTTCTGTTTTCCCTGCAGCAGATCATTGATCGCGTGGTGAATATAAGAGAGCGCCTGGTCCATGAACTTGACGGAAGAATACGGTTCTTCGTTCGCGTTCGCCATGGCGAACGCTTCCCCGGCCTTCCGAATGTTCTGCCTGGCCGGCTCGACGTTTTCCCTTCCAACGACTTCCTTCATCATGGAGAGCAGTCGACCCAGTTTCGAGTACCCCCTTTGGATATCGTTCGGGTCGGCTTCCATCTTTCTCCATTTCCCGAAATAGAGCTTGTCGTGCAGCGCGCTCAATTCCGGGTAGACGGTGCCCACATAGGGGCATTGCGGAGGGATCTTGAACCCCGCATCCTTATCCTCTTCCAGCGGGGCGTTGCAAACCGGACATCGATAAGGTCTTTCCATACCGCATCCCTTGCTCGAAGTTCATCCGTGAGGGACCCCCCAAAGGAAGAACTCCCACGGGTAGTCCGAGGAGATCCAGGGGGATCTCCGCTCCGTCTCTGCCTGTCTCTCCCTCAGCTTCTCCACCTGACCCTGGAGACGGTCGTTCCCGGGATCGTCCCGAAGGGCCGCCTCGGCGTCGCGAAGCGCCACACGAATCGCAAGATATTCTTTTTCCAATGGCAGAAGCTCTTTCTGGAAGGCCTGCCACTCTTCCTGGTCCCCCATCTCGTCGTAGAACCACATGGGATCCATGGCGCATCCGCCTCTTTCTTGCATGGATCATGTCCGGCGTGGCGTTCCCAAACCGCACCAGGAAACGATCCGGCCCCTCATGGTTGGTCGGTGTCCATCTTCATCATGTAGTAACTTCCGTTTTCATTACTCATCGTGGCGAATCGAACGGACACGTGAGGCCCTGCGGTCCGCCGGCTTAAGGGGGGATGGGGAGCACTTTCCCGCACCGGGTGCAGAGGGTTCCCTTTTCCCAGGCGTCTTTGGCGGATATCGGATCGCTGAACCCCCGCCTCATTGCGATCTCTTCCGCCGCCGTCATGCAGTCCCGACAGACGGCATCCTTCGCGATCCAGGCTCCCACCGGCGGCTGCTCGCCGATCTCGGGGGCGACAAATGGCGGGTGCCCATAATGCGCAACATCTTTCGGTCCATTCTCGTCGCTCATCCCTTGATCCTCCATCTGGACGAACCGCACTGCTCTACCGGTCCTCTTGCCCGTTTTCATGCGTGCAGTAATGCTCGAACAGCATTCGGGTATGCCGCGTGTCACATGGGCCCGGCGCCTTTGTCCTTCCTGCGCAGCTCCTCCTGGAATCTTCCGACGAATTCTTTTTGGAAAAGCTCGATCTCCATCGCCGCATCGTAGTTTCCGGCGAGATAGAGAGCCATCCCCTTGTAGATCAGCGCGTCTTTCATCCCGGGGGTCACCTGCAGCGCCTCGTCGAAATATTTTACGCTTTCCTCGTACCTGCCAAGTCCCATCAGCGCGTATCCCCTTCCGACAAGCGGGAACGGATCCGCATCGTCCTGCGGACCAAGCCCTGTCAGTTTTTCCAGGGATTCGAGCGCCTCGTGGAACCGCCCGAGATCGTTGAGGCAAACGGCCTTCAATTGATGGGCCCTTCGGTTCTGCGGATCGAGGAGGAGCTCCCTGTCGCAGCAATAGGCGGCCTCGTCCAGGCATCCCCTTTGCGCAAGGGCCGTAGCTCCGTCGATCCACGGGGTTTTCGCCTTCCCATCGACCCCGAGGACTTTCAGCATCAGGCCTTCGTACGTCTCCTCGATGACCTTCCTGCCCGACGAGATAACGGGGAGCCCGTGGCCGGGCAATACATGGTCGATTTCCTTTCCGAGCAGCGCCCGTACTCCGAACAAATAGTGGTCCAGCCTTCCTCCGGCATTTTCGTCCGGCTCGGCCATGGCGTGGGGCAACACCGTATCCCCGGAAAAGACGGTTTTGCTCGGGGGATGATAGAGGCATATCCCGTCGATGGTATGCCCCGGCGTGTGGATCACTTCCCAGTCAAGACCGCTGATCTCCAGGGTTTCTCCGCCCCGGACCTCCGTGACGCGGCAGCCGGATTTCCTGACCATGTCTTTGAGCTCGCGGGGGCTCGCTTCGTGGAGGATGAGCTCGAAACCACCGTTTTCCAGGATGGTCGGATACGATCTCAGGAGATCGAACACCCCCATCGCGTGGTCGCGGTGGCCGTGGGTAACAACAACTTTTTTCACGTCCGCCGGCTTGTACCCTCGCCGGAAGAGATCGATAAAAGACGTGTAATCGTTTCCGGGATCCACGATCGAGAGAACCTTTCCCTCGACGACGTAAACGTTCGAGGAAAGTTCGTATCCGGGCAGGAAGAGAACGTTTTCGAAAAACGGATCCGCCCCGTCAAGAAGACCCGACAGAGGCAGCCAACCGGGATGCTTCGTCTCCCACTCGTGCGAGGTTTTCCCTTTCTCTGTCATATCCACCCGGCCCCTTTCCATGATCGGTGCCGGAACACCCCCCCGCATAAGTGACCCCCTCCCCCGGACGGCCCGACCAGGCGAGGGGGATGACAAGGGGGAGGAAAAATCCCCGCGATCGCGTGAAGCCCCGCCGCCGGGATTTCCCCGGGCCTCATTCGATATAGCCCACCTTGTATTCGAGCTTCATTTTCTCATCGGGCCACCATTTCAAACTCATCTGCTCCTTCCCCGGATAGACCGCTTTGTCGCCGATCTTTTCCACGAGAAGTTCCAGGAAATGGAATGCCGTCAATTTGTACTTGCTGATCACATCCGGCGGCAGAAGGACGGCAAGGCCCGACTCTTTGGCCGTCTTCCAGTTGAAGGCGTCATTCGGGGAGGCGACCTTTTTCCCTTCCCCATCGTAAACCACGAGGATCTTCCCCGAGACCGGGGTCCCTGGTTTGACACCGAGTTCTTCGTACAGTTCATCCGACAGGTGCCACCACAGGCCTCGCTCCCCTGTCTTCAGGTATCCTCTCACGAGCATAGGGTCGAACCCACAGACCCCCACACGACATTTTTCGGGCATGTTTATCCTCCTTTTCCGGAAAGCTGCTTTGCCTCCATTTCCCCCAACGTGTTCCGAAGGTTCTCCACCTGCATGTAGCAGCTCTCCATGAATTCCCGAATCTCCGATGGACTGAGGTAGTCACACTCGTACATTCTTCTGATATAAGGGGATATGTGGGTCTCGATCTCCTCCAAGAGCTCTCGAGGCAGATACTCCCATCCCCCGTCGGGGGGCGCCCAACCGAGATAATTCTTTTTCCAGTTGAGCACCATCCCCTGGAGCGTTTCCAGTTCCTTGCGAACGTTTTCTTCCATAGGCTAAAACTTCTTCGGGGTATAGATCCCCTTTTCCATGGCGAAGCACTTCTTGACCACGTTGAAATCCGTGATGCACCAGTAGAAGGGCCAGTGGATCATCGTGCACCAGCCGATGAGGTCCGCGGGCGGGAACTTGGAGCCCTTCAGAACCGGCTTCAAGTGTTTGCAATCCCAGCAGACATGCCCCGTCTCCCGGCCCTTCTCCGGGACAAGAATCGTTGCCAGGTATTCTTCGGGCGTCAGTTTCGCCTTATCCACCATTTCCGCCTCTCCTTTCTCTCACCACTCTTTGACTTCGCCCTTTTTCTTTTTCTCCTGATACTCCGCCCATACCTCGGGAGACAACTTCTTGATATCCCACTTGTACGGGAACTGACCGGCCAGGCCGGCACTCGGCGGCTGAGGACGCCACCCACGAACGGGTTTCCCCCGGATGCTGAACTTGACCATGTCCGCCTTGCCCAGATAGATATGCCTGGGCAGGCACTCGTAGGGCCTCGTTCTGCCCTTGACACCGGGGTAATAGTTCCTGTAGCCTTCCAGCGGCTTGTCCGCATAGAGGGGGCTCAAGTCCGGCTTCTCGCCCGGTTTTTCATCCGGTCCCCTGTACATGTGCCCCTGGATCATGTGGATATAATAGACCGTCCCGCACTCCGCGCAGTTGGTCTTCCCCTCCCAGTTCCAGAAGCAATAGGGATCCAGGTAGTTGACCGTTTCACACGGTTTTCCACCCACCACTTTTTTACACCAAATGACATCCGCCACGGGGATCCCTCCTTTTTTTTATTAGATCCAGGCCTTGTTGTACCACTCTTCGATCTTGCTCAACGGGATGCCGAGCAAGTCGCGGTAGACCTTGACGTTATCGGCGCCCACCGGCCTCCAGATCCAGTTGGTTCTCCTCGGGGTCTTGGTCATCATCCCCACGCTGTGGCCGCTCTGGAGCAGGATGTCTCCGTAGAGGGGATCGTCCAGCCACCGGATGGTCCCCCTCTCCCGGTAGTGCTCGCATTCGTAGACCTCCCGGTCGTTCATCACGGGGGCGGCCAGGATGCCCGCGTCAGTGAGGATCTTGACGACCTGCGTCCGGGTCTTGTCGGCGGCCCACTTCTCCAGGGCCGTGTAGATCTCGACCTGGGGCCTGGCATCTGCCCGTTCCTTGTGCGCCTTGTATCCCCCGTAGAGATCCTTAAGCCCGGTGATGTCGCAGAGTTCCTTGAAGTCCGGGTCGTTGAAGGCCGAGACCATCACGTACCGGGCATCGTGCTTGTCCTGGGGGTTTTGCGCATCGGGAAAGTCGGACTTTCCGCACAGGATGATCCCGTGGACACATAACTGGGTGTCCCAGTTCCCCCACCGCTGCCGGACGATGCCGAACCGGCCGTAGAGCGGAAAGGTATACCCGGAGATCCGGGACGGGGTCTGGACCTGGGAGAACTCGATCATGGTGCCCAGGCCCGTCTTCCTCCTCCAGTGGATGGATGCCAGGACTCCGTAGGAGATCAGGGTCCCGGACATCCAGTCGATGCACCAGTTGGAGTGCTTGGTGCAGTGCCCGCCCATGTACTCGTGCATCCCGGTGATGGAGGCAAGCCCGGCGTGGGCCTGGCCCAGGATGTCGTAGGAGCCGCCGAAGACCTTCGGCCCGTATCCGAAGCCGCCGCCCCACACGTAGATGAACCTCGGGTTGATCTCCTGGAGATACCGGTAGCTCATCTTCCACCGGTCGAAGGTTCCGGGCCGGTAGAGCTCCGTCAGGCCGTCGCTCATCTTGACGAGCTGGTAGAAGACATCCACCATCTCCGGAATGTGGTAGTCCATGCTCAAGAAAGTCTCATTGGAGTTCGCGTTCGTGAAGCCGAAACCGGTGCCGGTCATCGGCCTCGTGTCGTGGAGGGGGTACAGGTACGCCTCGTTGAACGGGGAGGTGTGCCGCATGGCGTCCCCCATCCTCGGGATCTCGATCTTGATCACATCGGCCCCGAGCTCGGCCAGGTTGGCCGCCGAGTGGGGCGTGAAGATGTACATGGTGCAGGAAAGCCACCTTACCCCTTTAAGCGCTTCGGGCTTTGCCCACTCGTTGCCGGGGTCGAAGGCCTTCCGGCAGTACTCCTCGTAAGGCATCTTCATCTCTTCGAGCTCTCCCTTGCTTTTGGGGCCAGGAAGATCCTCGATCCTTGTCTCTCTGGGGTCTTTCGCCATCTAGATCACCCCCTTCTCTTGGAGTTCGTCGACCTTCGTCGGGCCGAGGCCGGCATACCTCTGGTAGACCTCGTTGTTGTCCTTCCCGAGCGCTCTCCCCATCCACTTGACCCGGTGCGGGGTCTTGATCTGGAAGGCGTTCGGAGGCGTGGGGTACAGGATCGTGCCGTAATCGGTCTCGCAGGTGTATACCCACGGGCGGTACTTGAAGTGCGGGAACTCCGCGACCTCGTCGGTGTAGAGGACCGGCCCGGCGGCAATTTCATAATCCATGAGCTTTTCTTCGGCTTCCACCCGGTTGATGTCCCGCAGCCACCGGGTGGTCAGGGTGTAGGTCTTGATCAGGGCGTGCAGGGCGTTCCTCGCCCCCACCTCCTTGAGGAAGGGGTCTTCATGGATCAGCCTGCCGAACTGCGGATAGTCCCGCTCGATGCACATGCCGATCCGGTACCAGAGCCGGTCGCTCTGGCCGCCGATCATCATGTAGCCGTCCCTGCACGGGTTCCACTCGTACTGGTTGAGGTTGGGGTCCCACCCACCGGTCCTCGCCTTGATGCTGGCGTTGAACCCGTACCAGCTGAGGTCGAAATCGAGGATGTCGAAATACGACTCGGCCCCGGTGACCTCGATGAACTGCCCTTCTCCGCTGAACTGATCCCTCCAGTAGAGCGCCGCCAGGATATTGACCCCCGCCTGCTCGCCGGCGCAGTAGTCGTTGATCCAGAGCCCGGACCTGGTGGGGTCGCCCCCCTTCCCCCTGGGGAGCTGGTCCTGGGGGAAGCCGGTGTTGTGGACGAAGGAATTCGTGCACTGGGCAAAGGGCTCGAGCTCCCACTGGCCGTGCTTGGAGACCCTGTCCTTGTAGGGGCCCCACGATCCGCGGACGCCCACCCAGCAATAGACGGCCCTCGGATTGATCCGGGAGATCTGCCTGTACCCGACGCCGAGATTGTCCATGTAGCCGGGGAGATGCCCATCGACGATGACGTCTGCATGCTTGGCAAGTTTCTTGAAAAGCTCCTGGCCTTCCTCGGTCTCGATGTTGAGCGTTACGGAGTGCTTGTTCACCATTTCGCTGATGAAGTCGAGTCCGCACTTCTCCCCGGTCTCCTTGTCGGCGAGCATGTACTCTTCTCTCCCGAAGGGGGTCAGCTTCCTCATCGGGTCCCCCCCGGGCGGTTCGATGCAGATCACCTCGGCTCCCGCCTCGCCGAGCAGAGAGGAGGCGAACTTGTGCCCCATCCTCCAGAGGCCGATGTCGAGAACCTTGAACCCTTGAAGCGCCTCCGCTTTTCCGAACCCTTTCTCGAACCTGAGGTTGTCCTCGCACCATTTCCCGAACTCTCCCGCCTTCCGCTTTTCGTAGACCTTCATGACTTCCTCGGGCGGAGGGGGCGGCGTTATGGGCCAGGGCCTGACCTCGGGACTCATCAACGGAAGGGTATCGGCCCGACTTTTGATTTCCACTTCCCGTTTCTCATTTGCCATCGTTTTACCTCCCATCCTTTCGTCACAGGAGTGTTTTCAACATTGGTTCGAGGTTGTGAGATCCTCCTTCTTGAAAAAACCTCACCGCGAAACCTTTTCCTGATCCTGGCTCGTCTGCGAAATCATCACCCCCTTTGCCCCGTCACGATTTCCTGTTCGCCGGAGCAACATCCCCCGTCAATTGATGGGCTCTACCCTCGTTTTCTCCTGCGACCATGAATGACCGCGGGCGGCCTGGGCCACCTCGAGAATGTCACGGGCCACCAACTCCAGGGTTTCTCCAAGCTCCCAGTAATCGTTCTGGAGACAGTTGAGGTAAAAGTTGTAGAGCATCTTCCCCACCCTCTCGCTATTTCCGAAAGCCAGAAAATGCCCCTCCTCGACGTTCCTCCGGTGCGTTATCAAGAGGAATGCGTCGATGCCCATCCCTTCCTGTCCGTCGAAGTGGATATCGTCCGCCTTCCCGTCGACGATATGGATCGTGGCCTCTTTCATGACACGGTCATCTCCTCGTGGGCGTGACCGATGGTAAGGGCACCCCCTTGCGCCAACCGATCGCCGTCCTCCCGAAAACTACGGATGGCGGGCGCGGATCGGCGCCGCTACGCCGTCTCGATCAATCCGGCGGGAAGTTTGTCCTTGATGGACCGAAGAGCGTCCTTCCTCTTCCCAAGTTCCTTGCGGGTTTCCGGGTCCGCAAGGCCGGCGATTTCTCTATCGATGCCGGAGAGAACGCTCTCCAGGACCTCCCTGAGTTCATGCACTTCTGTCCCTGTCAGCTGGATTTCCATGGCGTCCCTCCTTACATCGCGGTGCGATCCTGCCGATTTCCTAAGATTCCCTGCGAAGATCACGTCCGCCGATTGCCGTCCTACTGACAACCACCATCGACGACCGCGTCCGCTCCCGATTCATTCGTATGGCCCCGAAGCGGCGCCACACACCTATCGGAAACAACAAGAAGCGTGCCAGAGCGGGATATCCCCGCGCCGCGACGGGCCCCGTACCTGATTCTGCGTGGATTATCGAGGGACTATCGACTGGTTCGACCGGAACACAACAGGGAGGGAGCCATCAAGGCAGGATGCCGGTGTGTATGATATCGAACCCGTGCCGGCAAAATATTCTTGCATTAAGAGGAGTTCACGATTCCCGAGGGTGTACGAAATCGGGCCCCCCAACCATCTTTCCATCAGCCGGTCCTGGCATTCTTCTCCAGGCCGTAACGGCGGATCTTGCTGTACAAGGTGCTCCGGCTCACCTGGAGGCGGCGGGCCGTCTCGTGCTTGTTCCAGGACGATTCTTCCAGCGCTTTCAGGATCATTTTCCGCTCCATCTCGCCAAGGGACATTTCGGAGGAGTCCCCGATGGATTCCTTGAGAAACGACGGCAGATGCCGCATCGAGATCTCCTCGCCCTGGCAGAGGATGACGCCGTAGCTTAAGGCGTTCTCCAACTGACGGACATTCCCGGGCCAGTGGTAATCCATCAGCGCCTGCATGGCGTCGGATGCGATCTTCGGGATGTTTTTCCCTTCCTTTTCGATGTGCTTGGCGAGGAAATGCCGGGAGAGGAGCGGGATATCCTCCTTGCGTTCCCGTAATGGAGGGAGGTTGATGGAGAAGACGTTCAGCCGGTAATAGAGGTCGTCCCGGAACCGTCCCTCCT
>DAOUUI010000222.1 GCA_030668225.1 Deltaproteobacteria bacterium | reverse complement strand
CGGCGGGGGAACCACGAGGTCATGATGCGCGGGACGTTCGCAAACATCCGCCTGCGCAACCTGCTCGCCCCCGGCACGGAAGGGGGATGGACGGCGCACCTGACGGACGGCGAGACGATGTCGATCTACGACGCGGCGATGCGGTACGCGGAAGAGGGCGTCTCCCTCCTCGTCATCGCGGGGAAAGAGTACGGTTCCGGCTCCTCGCGGGACTGGGCGGCCAAGGGGCCGAAGCTCCTGGGCGTAACGGCGGTGCTGGCCGAGAGCTTCGAGCGGATCCACCGGAGCAACCTCGTCGGGATGGGGGTCCTCCCCCTGCAGTTCGAAAACGGGGCAAACCGGGAGTCCCTGGGACTCACCGGGAAGGAAACGTACTCGATCGAGGGGATCTCCGGCGGAATCTCGCCGGGGAAACGCCTGTCCGTGCGGGCCTCCCTGAACGGGGCGGAGAAGACGTTCCCCGCGACGACCCGGGTCGACACTCCGGAGGAGGTCCGGTACTACAACCACGGCGGGATCCTGCCCTACGTGCTGCGCCGGCTCGTGGGGCGCAGGGCGAGGTGACGCGCCAACCCGCATTTCTCACCAGGGTTCGTCGCGAGGCGGTGGAGACGGGCGTGGATACAAGGCGCGCGACCGAGGGCCCCGGAGACGTAGTTGACACTACGTCGAGGAGCCCGACCGAGCGCAACGCAGTAGACATGCCCGTATCCGCCGCAGCAGCAGAAGCCTGGTGAGAAATGCGGGTTAAAGGGTATCGGACGCCGGTTCCCTGACCTCGAACTTCTTCGCCCGGAGCGCCCCCCGGACCATCGGGCCGTTGACCGTGTCGAGGCGAAGGAGAACCACCATCCGGTCGGCCCCCTTCGTCTCCGGAGTGATGAGACAGCTCCGAAGCGCCACGCCGACCTCCCGGACGGCATCGACAAGCTCCTCGAACCGGTCGAGGGACCGGGGCAGGACCACCTCGACCCGCAGGCCCACGTCGTCGATGTCCAGGACGTCGATGAAGGCGTTGATCATGTCGAGCTTGGTGATGATCCCGACCAGCCGGTCGCCGTCGAGCACGGGGAGAGCCCCGAACTTCTTCCGCTGGATGATGAGGAGCGCGTCTTCCACGGCATCCTCGGGGGTCAAGGACCAGACCTCGGTCTTCATCACCTCCCGCACCTTCCGGTCCTTGAGGTTCGGGTCCCCCGGGCCGGAGGGACGGTCGCTCGCAAGCGATATGTTCCTCAAGTCGGTGTCCGACAGGATCCCGACGAGCTTCCCCCCCTCCACGACGGGAAGGTGGTTGAACCGGTGCTTCCGCATGATGTCCGCGGCGTGCGTCAGGGGGTCGTCGGGTTCGACCGTTTTCGGGTCCCTCGTCATCCTCCTGCCTACCAGCATGACCTACCTCCAGGCGTTACGAGGTTTCACCGTCAGGACCGATGATCGCCGAGTTCTTCCCCCATTATAATCCCTGCCTCCCCCGATGCACCCCGGGAAAGCATTTCTTGCATCCCCGTGGGATTATCGGGGTACACTGTTGCCCGGAAACCGGAACGACGGACTCCCCGAAATCCGCCATCACAGAATATGCAGAACAGGAGGACAGGACATGAAGGATTCAGGGAAATGGGCGGTCGCGATCGCCGCCGGATTGGGCCTGTTTTTCGCCTCATCGTGGCCAGCCGACGCGAAGCCCGACTACGCGAAGGCCGAGAATAAGCCATGCAGCTTCTGCCACGTGGGGAAGACGGGCGACAAGGTCTTCACGGACGCCGGGAAGTTCTACGGCAAGAATCACACCCTGAAGGGATTCGGGGAGGAGACAAAGGCGCCGGCGAAGGCCGCTCCTGCACCGGCGTCCGTCCCCGCCGCTGTT
>DAOUUI010000110.1 GCA_030668225.1 Deltaproteobacteria bacterium | reverse complement strand
TTCCCCACCCGGGAAGCCATCGCCCAGATGGCGTCCATCTCCAGCCGGTCGAAGATTCCCTCCCGCCCGCCGCCGATGGAGAGCACCATGGGGGTCGTTTTCTTTACATCGATCCGGACGGAGGCGAAGCTCCGTATACCGTATTTTTCGGCTGCGCTCTTCCAGAACCGGGTCCTCGGATCGTCGAGCACGCGGTCCACCACGCAAGCCTCTCCGGTGCGGGCCGCCACTCCGGGAGGGCAGCCTCCTTCGTCGGTATCGTCCCAGCGTATCCAGACTTTATCGAGAAACTCCTGTCCCTCCCCGGCGCACTTCCCGACGCTTACCGAGCCATCGGGTTCCGCGGTCCCGATCCACGCCAGTCGGTACCCCTTCTCCTGTATAAGCCCATCGCAGACCTCGGAGAGGATCTTCTCCTCGTCCAAAACACCGATCAGCGCCCGATCCACATCCGCGATCAGCCGGAACCGGCTCTCCAGCCGCTCCTTGAGGAGATACCATCTCTCCGTGAGAACGAATCCGACTCCCAGCAGGAAGGAACAGGCGAACTCGATCAGGTTGATCGTGTTGTCGGAGGATTCCAGGGGAATTTCCTCGAAAAACGCTCCCATGGAGTAAACCCGCAACCCCCCCACGAAGAGAAACGTGGCCGAGACGAGGATCCACGGCCTTCCCAGTCGACGCAGGCGCACGAATCGGAACGACAGATACGCCGCGAGAAACTGGAAAAACACGGAACAGAGAGCCAGTGCGATCACACCGCTTCCTCCGGGATGGCCGGCTCTCTCCCTGGAACTGGCCGACTCCCCGTATCTTTATCGGCATAATCGCCGAAAATATTCAGGATCTTCTTCCCCCGGGGGAGGGACCACTTGCTCCTGACGGCCGTTTGCCCGCCTCCCGCGAATCCTTTATGCTGTCCGGAGCACCTAAAAAACCAGTTGACAACTTTTTAGGCCAGAAGGGGGGACCTATGGGTGAGGTCGTGCACACGTCGCGGATCGTCATCACGAGGGAAAAGGGACCGACCCGCAAGGCGATGATCGAGGGGTTCGCGGAACCGGTCTACTACGGCGTCCACGGGGGGATCAAGAACTTCTACAAGGTGGACCCCGAAAAGGAGCACGCCGCCACCCTCGACCACATCGTCGGGGCGGTGGGCGGCTGAATGATGGGGACACTGGCCACGGTGCTGGCCGGAAAAAAGATCCCCACGTACGGCGACAGGTTCCGGGCGGACGTCGAGGGGGACGTCGAAGATGTCGGGGGGGTGCTGAAGATCACGAGGATTCGGGTCAAATATACCCTGAAGATTCCCCCCGGGAAAACAGAGGAGACCAGGCAGTCCCTCGGCGAATACCTCGTGAAATGTCCCGCGGCGATGAGCGTCAAGGGGGCCATCGAACTTATCGATTCGGCCGAGATCACGGAACTGGAAGCGTAACGAAAGGGGGACGCCGATGAAAGCCGCCGTCTGCGAAGCCTTCGGGAAACCGCTCGTTCTCAAGGAGGTACCGGAACCGACCGTTGGTCCCGATGAGGTCCTGATCCGGATGAAAGGGTGCGGGGTGTGCCACAGCGACCTGCACCTGGTGGACGGGGACTGGAAGGACTGGGGGACTCCCCTTCCGATCATCCCCGGGCACGAGGTGACCGGCGTGGTCGAAAAGGCGGGGGATCAGGTGACCACCCTGAAACCGGGAGACCCGGTGGGGGTCCCGTGGATGCAGTACGCCTGCGGACAGTGCCCCGCCTGCCGATCCGGCGCGGAGATGCTGTGCGCGGCCCAGAAGAGCACGGGGGTGACCGTGCACGGAGGATACGCGGAGCGGGTCAAGGCGCCCGCCGCGTTCACGCACAGGATCCCGGACGGTCTGGACCTGATTGACGCGGCCCCGCTCCTGTGCGCCGGGATCACGGTATTTTCCCCTCTGCGTCATGCGGGGAACCTGGCGGGAAAAACCGTGGCGGTAGCCGGAATCGGGGGGCTGGGGCATCTGGGCATCCGGATGGCTGCCGCCATGGGGGCGCATGTCGTCGCGGTCACCCGCGGAGAGGACAAAAAGGCCCTGGCGCACGAACTCGGCGCCCACGAAGTGATCGACTCGGAGAAGGAGAAGGCCGGGAACCAGCTCGCCCGCATGGGGGGGGCTTTCCTGATCCTGCTCACCGGCATCTCGGCCAGGCTTTTCGAGGATTGCATCGAGGGCCTGGGGCCGAACGGAACGCTGGTGGTACTGGCGGCCATCGCCGACCCCGCCAAGGTCATCCCCACCGCCCTTCTCTTTGGGCAGAAAAAGATCGCGGGATCGATCATCGGGACCCGCGACGACATGGACGCGATGCTTGCCTTCGCGGCGGACCACGGGATCGCCCCGATCGTGGAACGGCATCCGCTCGGAACGGTCAACGACGTCCTGGATCGGATGCGTCAGGGGAAAATCCGTCTTCGGGCCGTGCTAACCCCCTAGACAGGAGTCGCGCCGGGGCGCATTCCGAAAAAAAGATCCTGGTTCTCTCGGGAATAGGCCGGCATCCGTGCCGGCCTTTCCGTTTCCGCCGTAACCGGTCCCGCTTCTTAACTTCCGGTCTTTCCGCTCACCTAATTTCGTAAAGTTTTCCGGGATTTCTCCGATAAAGAAGGGGCCCCTTCGGCACAGGGGGATGGAACCGGGAGGGGCCGAGGCCGCCGCATGATTAAAACATCTCTTTTAAATTCCACAGCTTTTAACCATGTCCGCAGAATCAGGGACACGTTCGCCCAGCGTCCCGATTCCGAGCATGAACAGGCGATGATTCGCCTTGTGATAGTTTTCCTCCTGGCAATCTACATTTTTCTCTCGGTAGGCCAGAACCGCCGCATCGATCCAGATGAAATCGTGACCGTCGCAATCGCTGCCTTTTGCCTCCTTTTCTCGGCCTCGGTGTTCACCCATATTGTTGTGCGGCCGGGGACATCGCCTCTGCGACGAACCATCGGCATGGCACACGACAACGGGATGGCCGCGTACATGATGGTTGCTCTCGGGGAGTATTGCGCCCCTTTCTACATCATCCTGCTTTGGGTGACTTTCGGAAACGGGTTCCGCTACGGGCGGAAATACCTGTTTGCCTCCGCCTTTCTCGGTACGGCATTATTTTTCCTGGTGATTTCCACGACGGAATATTGGAAATCCCATCCAACGCTCGGCTTCGGTTTGCTGCTGGGGCTGATCGTTCTTCCCGCGTACGTCTCTTCCCTCCTGAAAAAACTGACGGACGCTATTTCCCGCGCCGAGGAGGCAAACAGGGGCAAGAACCAGTTCCTGGCAAACATGAGCCATGAGATGCGGACTCCGCTGAGCGGTATTCTCGGGATGGTCGACCTGCTCCGTGGTACACAACTGACAGCCGAGCAGGAGGATTTCGCGAACACGGTCCACGCCTCTTCCCAGACCCTTCTGTTCCTGATCGAGGACGTCCTGGACTTCTCCAAGATAGAGGCAGGAAAAATCTCGGTGGAAAAAGTCGATTTCGACCTGCACTCCCTCTTCAAGAGCACGGTGGCCATGGTTGTCCAACAGGCCCGGGGAAAAGGGCTGGACATCTCCACGCAGATCCCTTCCCGGATCCCGTTCCTGCTTCGGGGAGATCCTCTTCTGATCCGCCAGGTCCTTCTCAACATGTTGAGCAACGCCATCAAGTTCACCGAGGCCGGGGAGGTCTATCTACGGGTGGACCAGGTTCGGGAAACGACGACGAACGTATCACTCCGGATCGAGGTGTCGGATACAGGAATAGGCATTTCCCCCGAAGCCCAGACTCGCATCTTCGAACGATTCACCCAGGCGGACGATTCAATCACCCGCCGGTACGGCGGAACGGGCCTGGGCACGACCATCGCGAAACAACTCGTGGAACTCATGGGAGGGGAAATCGGCCTGCAAAGCGAACCGGGGAAGGGATCCACCTTCTGGTTCACTCTCAGCCTGGATAAACAGCCCGCGCTGGTCTCCCAGGAAAACGGGATAAGCACACTGAGCGGCAGCCGCATCCTGGTCGTTTCTTCCGACGGAGACAGCTCTTATCATCTCCAGAATCACCTGTCATCCTGGGGCATAAGCGCAGTGATCGTCGAAAAGGCCGCCCAGGCGTTCTCCCCTCTCATCTCGGCCGCAAACGATGGCGTCCCCTTCCAGGTCGCAATCATCGTCGAGAAAGATCTCGATATGGATCCATACGATCTTAGCAAGGCCCTCCAGTCCGTCCGGATGATCCAGAACGTTCAGCTCATCCTCGTGAGCAAGGAGGAGAGCGAGCCGGATCTTTCCGTCATCACGAAAAACGGGTTTGCCGCAGCCATGAGCTCCTCCCTCGACAAGAGGCTCCTGTTCAACGCCCTCCATTTCGTCCGGCCGGTCGACGGAGATGCCGAAAGCATTCCGAGTTTGGCCAACCGGTACCGGCAGAAAAAGGAGGGGGAACGACGCGGACTCCGCATACTTGTTGCGGAAGACAACCTGACGAACCAGAAGGTGATCGCCAAGATCCTCGAGCGGGCCGGACACCGTCCGCATCTGGTGGAAAACGGCGAGCAGGCCCTCGAAGCCATGGAAAAAGAGAAGTTCGACCTCGTGCTGCTCGACCTGCACATGCCGGTCATGGGAGGGCTGGAAACCGCCAAGATATTCCGATTTACCCACCATGGACCTTCCCACCCCCCCCTGGTAGCCCTTACCGCGGACACGACACAGGAATCGAGAAAAGCATCCGAGGACGCCGGTTTCGACGCCTACCTGACAAAGCCGGTGGAGATGAAGAAGCTCCTCGAGCTCCTCGACTCTCTGGTCTCGACCGAGAGGAAGGGACACGACGCCACCGCAACGACCCAAGCACCCCCCGCCGGAAATGTCGCGTCGGAAGGGGGCCGGAGCGAGCCGGTCATCGACCCGGCCACGTTCAACGAACTGGCCGCGCTCGGAGACGAGGAAGATTTTCTGGAGAAGTTGATCCGGATCTTCCTGGAAACCGGGGAGCAGAAGGTCGCAGACATCGAAAAGGCCCAGCTGGCCGGGAAATACGTACTCGTTTCAGAGCTATCCCATGCCCTGAAGGGAAGCGCGGGGCAGATCGGCGCAAGCAACTTGATGGAAATGTGCAACCGAATGTCCTATGTCGGTCCGGCAGTTCTGAGGGAAGAAGGAAACGAAACCGTGGAGGTTCTCAGGAAAGAGTTTGAACGTGTCCGGGCCGCGCTGCACGAGCACGTCCACCAGACCGGAGGGAAGGGCACGTCTTATGGAAGAGAAAGGAGAGGGGGGGGGAACTCAGGCAAAAACTTGCCCCACACCTTCAGAAACCGCTGATCCGTTTGCATGGCTGTTCTGGGATTTCAACACCCGCTCCATAATCCGGAGATCTTTCGCCTCGAGATTGAATACCGTATCCACCCAGATCTCGGCCACGTCTACAAGTTCCTCATGGGAAATCGGGCAGACACGGTTCCGTACCTTGAACAGCGACTGGTGAGCGTTCCACCGGCGCGAATGCCTCGATATGTATTCGTAAACGACTTTTTCGCCCTCTCCGTTTTCAGCGAGGATATCCACGACTCCCATCTGGAAGAGTTCTTCCGCACTATAAACATTGCCACTGAGGATCATTTTTTCAGCCCGAATGACATCCATGCGTTGGGCGAGTAGGTTGTAAGCGCCCATGCCCGGAAACAGGTTGAACAGAACCTCGGGTAGTCCGAACTTCGCTCTCTTTTCTGCAACCACCACGTTGTTGCACAACGCCGCTTCGAATCCCCCCCCCAACGCATCGCCCCGTACGAGGGATATCGTGGTTACGGGAAGGTCGAACCCGACCGACGCATCGTACACGATGTCGACGCAGGCTCTGGCGTAGCGTC
>DAOUUI010000244.1 GCA_030668225.1 Deltaproteobacteria bacterium | reverse complement strand
AGGGCGCGTTCCCCAAGCACCGTCCGAGCCGCTCCCAACGCGACAAGACCGCCCCGGACCCCGGCGGTGACCGTTGCGTAGTGGCCGGCGGCCCACCGGGCCGCGGACCGGCCGAAGCGGCCTTTTTGCAGGGACCGAAGCTCTTTCGTGTGTTCCCCCGTGTTGATCGACACGGGGCAGGTCGTGGCGCACAATCCGTCCGTCGCGCACGTCTGCTCGCCCAGGTACCGGTAATCGTCCTCGAGCCGGGCAAGAACCCGCCCGTCGCCGCTTCCGGCCCGCAACCGGGAGATCTCCCGCTGGATGACGATGCGCTGACGCGGCGTCGTTGTGAGGTCCTTGGAGGGACACACGACCTCGCAGAACCCGCACTCGGTGCATTTGTCGATGATCTCGTGCGCCTTGGGCAGGGGCTTTAAGTCTTCCAGGTATACCTGGGGGTTGTCGTTGAGGATCACGCCGGGATTGAGGAGGCATTTCGGATCGAAGGCCTGCTTGATCCGCTTCATCAACGCATACGCCTTTTTCCCCCACTCCATCTCCACGAAGGGGGCCATGTTCCGGCCCGTGCCGTGTTCCCCCTTGAGCGATCCGTCATACTTTCTGACCACCATGTCGCACACGTCTTCCATAAACCGCTGGTAGCGCGCCACCTCCCCGGGGCCGCTGAAATCCTGGGTGAAGACGAAATGGAGGTTCCCCTCCAGGGCGTGGCCGAAAATGATCCCCTCGTCATATCCGTGCTTCTTCAACAGGCCCTCGAGCTCCAGGGTCGCGTCCGCGAGCGTCTCGATGGGGAACACCACGTCCTCGATGACCACCGTGGTTCCGATCTGCCGCGCCGCCCCGACGGCGGGAAAAAGCCCTTTCCGGACGTTCCAGAGTTTCTCGCACTCCGCCTTCTGGTCCGTGAAGGCGGCGGGAAAGACGGTCGGGACACCGGAAAGGAGCCCAAGGACCTCCTCCACCTGCCGCGCAAGGGAATCCGCGTCGCCGGCCCGGGTCTCCACGAGAAGCCCCGTTGCAGAATCCCCGAGGGTTTTCAGATAGGCCGGCATCCCTTCCTTCTCCTCGACGGACCGCAAGGAAGCGCGGTCCATCAGCTCGACAGCGGATACCGGTCCGGGCTTGAGCTTGATCGTCGCCCGGCACGCGTTCCCGATGTCCGGAAACAGGATCAGGGCCGAGGCATTGTGCGCGTGCTCTTCCACGGTCCGGTACGTGACTTCCGCGATGAACCCCAGGGTTCCCTCGGACCCGACCATCAGGTGGAGAAGGATGTCGATGGGGTCGGAAAAATCCACGAAGGCGTTGATGCTGTATCCCGTGGTGTTCTTGATGCGGAACTTGTCCCGGATACGCTGCCCAAGAGCGCTGTCCCCGGCGATCTCGTCCCGGATTTCCT
>DAOUUI010000139.1 GCA_030668225.1 Deltaproteobacteria bacterium | reverse complement strand
TCCCGCAGCCGGTCCCGGGCGGACATCTCCCCGGGCGCCTCGACCACTCCCTCGGTCACGCGTCCTTCCCGGTCCGTCACCCTGTACCCGAACACCGCCACCGGCCTTCTAACCTCCTTGCGCAAAGGCGCGTTACACCGCCTACTCCCTGGTCACGCGGACCACTTCCTCGATCGTCGTCATGCCCCGGCGGACCTTCTCCCATCCGTCAGCCCGCAGAAGCACCATCCCGCCATCCACGGCACTTGCCCGGATCGCCCCCGCGTCGGCCCGGCCAAGGATCAGCTCCCGGATCTTGTCGGTGACGGGCAGAATCTCGAAGATCCCCATCCTGCCGCGGAAACCCGTTCCTCCGCACGCCTCGCACCCGCGACCGACCCGGATATCCCCCTCGGCCACGAAGCCCGCCTCCCGGTAAATCTCCTCGCGGAATGCCTGGGAAATCTCCCGCGGGACGGAGCACGCCTTGCAGATCGTCCTGACGAGCCTCTGGGCCAGGACGCCGGTCAGGGAAGACGGGAGAAGGTATTCCTCGACTCCCATCTCCAGCAGGCGCGCGATTGCTCCCGCCGCGTCGTTGGTGTGGAGGGTGGAGAGGACCATGTGCCCGGTCAGGGCCGAGTGGATGGCGATCTCGGCGGTCTCCCGGTCGCGGATCTCCCCCACGAGGATCACGTCCGGGTCCTGCCGGACGATGGAGCGCAGCCCCGAGGCGAAAGTGAGCCCGATCTGGGGCTTGACCTGGATCTGGTTGACGCCGGGGATCTGGTACTCCACGGGGTCCTCGATCGTGATCACCTTCCGCTCCGAGGTGCGGATCTCCTGAAGGGCTCCGTACAGCGTGGTGGTCTTCCCGCTTCCGGTGGGCCCTGTCACAAGCACCATCCCGTGCGGGGTTGTTACCATCTCCCGGAACGCGGGGAGCGCCTTGTCGGAGAACCCGAGCGTACCGAGATTCAAGGGGACGGATGCCTGGTCGAGGATCCGGATGACGACGCTCTCGCCGTACAGCGTGGGGACCGTCGAGACCCGGAAGTCGATCTCTTTTCCGGAGATGCGGAGCTTGATCCGCCCATCCTGTGGAAGGCGGCTCTCCGCGATGTTCAGCCGGGACATGATCTTCACCCGGGAGAGGATCGCGGTCTGGAGGCGCTTCGGAGGGGAGTCCACGTCCCCGAGGAGCCCGTCGATCCGGTACCGGACCCGCAAGGTCTTCTCATACGGCTCGAGGTGGATGTCGCTCGCCCCGCGCTCGATCGCCCGCGCAATGATGAAGTTCACCAGCCGGATGATGGGAGCCTCGGACGCAACGCCGATCAGGTGCTCGACCTTATCGCCCTCCGTCCGGATCTCCTCCCCTTCCTCCCCCACCTGCTCCACGAGCCGCTCCATCGAGGAGCCCGACTCGCCGTACATTTTCTCGATCGCCTCGCGGACCTCTTCCTCGGTTCCCGCCAGGACCACGACGCGACGGCCCGTCGCCTTGGCGACCGCCTCGCGGGCCTCGGCGTCCAGCGGGTCCGCCATGGCTACGACCAGCGTCCCGTCATCCAGGGAAACAGGCACCAGAAGGCGCGCGCGGAGGAAGGTGAGAGGAAGGGTCTCCGCGGGAACCGGCCTTACTTCCGATCCCTCCCCGCGAAACGGTGAAAAACCGCAGAGGCTTTCGTAGGCGCCGCGCAACGCCTCGGGGGACAGAAGCCCTCGCGAAACAAGCGTCTTCGCAAAGGCAGCCCCCTCCGTGTGGGCCCTTGCAAGCAGTTCCTCCCGCTCCCCGGCCGGAAGATTAAGACTTGCCAGAAGGGACTCGTTGAAGAGGCGACGGTTCATCTTTTCCCCTGAAATTCAATATACTACATCAAGATTCCCGAACCGCATCCAGGAAACCAGGTGCCTGCACGCAAGAGTATTCTCTCGTGCCGGGCAACACAAGGAGGTATGCAGCAATAATCACGCCAGCGGCAAGCGTCCTTGCCGGGGACCAACCTACTGATTGCAAATGGAATTATTCGATCTCGGAGAAACCATTCCCGGTAGTGGGAAAAAGAGTATCACCCCTGAAGGGTAAAACCTTTCCCCAAGAGAGCACTTTTTTCTCCAGGATCCCTCGCAGGGGACGCTGCTCATTCCTTTTTCGTTATTTCCCGTTCGGGCTGCTCGAGAAAACGGGAAAGCCGCCCGGCGACAATCGACAGCACCGCGCTCGCTTTCTCCCGCGTCATTTTTCCCGCCACTCCGAGGTGAAACCCCTCGCGAGAGATAAGCCAGAGCGTTCCGGAGGGCAGATCGGCCCGGGCCATCTCTTTCCCTACCCGGACGAACCCGGGAAGCGATCCGGAGAGCTTTCGGAGAAACTGCGGAGCAGGCCCCGCATCCTCCGGTGTGATCAGGATCAGGGTTCCCGCTGTCCCCGGGACCGCAACCTTCGCCTCGTACCCGGGCGCGAGAACCTCGTATCCCAGAATCGCCCGCCTGTGGAAGACGATGCTTCCGTCTACAAGACCCGGGATCCGCAGAATTTCCGTCTCGCCGGGAAGGTTCCCCGTCCCGGACAGGAGGGTGGAGAGGTCCGTTCCCAGTTTCTCCATGTCGGGACGCGTGGTCTTTCCCGAAGCGGCGCGGATCCGCACGAACCGGGTCCCCTGGAAGAAATCGAGCGACGTGGCGGACACGATTGCCTCGGAAGTCCCCACCTTTGTTACCTCCTGTTCGGGAAACCGGTGCTGGGAATAGACACCGAAGGCGTCCCTCCGGGTTGCGTGCTCAAAAATCTCGAGGCGAATTTCCGCCTATTCGTTCCCCGCGGGCCGCAGGAACCCAACCGTCAGTTCCTGAAACCCGTACGGGAGGAAGAGCTCCGCCTCCCCATCGATTTCCTCGTACAGGTTGTCGGGCCCGAAGGTGCGCGCCGGTTCCGTCACGATCCATGACCGATCCGCCAGGCGGGGAAACAGGGAAGTCTCCCTTCCGTCCTGCCGGGGAATGCCCGCGCACTGCGGTCCCGATACGAGAAGGAACAGGGACAACCCTGCAAGGACCTTTTGGCCCGCGGACCGATATTCTCCCGCCCGGCGCATCGATTCGCTTCAGGCCAGGTGACGGTGGGCACGCCGGGCAAGACGTTTCACGTCGAGCCCCAACCGGCAGGAGACCGCGCAGGATCCGCAGGAGACGCAGGGCAGGGCGCCACGGTCCGGGCCAAGCCCCCGGTACGTCCCGCGGGCGAGATGCTCCTGTCCATATCCCTCCAGGTAGGTGAGGGACCGAAGGACCGACGGGACGTCCACGCCGCTGGGGCAGGAGCCCGCGCATTCGCCGCACAGGCCGCAGTGGCGGTCGCCGATCGCCCAGGCATACTGGGTAAGCGCCTTTCTCCCCCCCCACCCGAGCCGCTTGCCGCTCGCCTTCATGTTCTCGTCCACCTGGGAGAAGCTCACCATGCTCGGGATCGTCGTCGCCACACCGGGGTTCTCCAGGACCCACGCAAGAGCCGCCTGGTGGGGGCTTAGAGAACCTTGCGGAACGGAGTATCCCCCCGCCTGCGTTTTCATGGCGATGATGCCGATCCCTTTGGCGGCCGTGTCGCGGATCGTCGCCGAGAGCCCGTTCCCGGACCCGAAGACGTTTTTGATCGCCGCCTTGATCCCCGTGTCGGACCGGAAGTTGTACGCCACGAGAACGGTCTGGTAGAACTCCTGCTTCCCAACGGCCTTAAGGACCGTCTCCTGGCCGCTGTGGGTGGTAACGCCGGGCACGCGGATCTTCCCCTGGTCGAGCAGCTTCCGGAGCGCCTCACGGGCACCTTCGTCTGCCACTTCTCCTTCCGATTTGATTCCGTGCAGCTGCATGATGTCGATGACGTCCGTCCTGAGGGAACGGAGGCTGTTCTCCACGGAGGCGATCATCTGGTCGACCGGGGCGATGTGCACCTTCGAGGCCAGCACCACCTTGTCCCGGACCCCCTCGAGGGCGCGCCCGACGATTCGCTCGTTCTCTCCTCCCATGTAGCAGTCCGCGGTGTCGACGTAGTTCACCCCGTGGTCGACCGCGTAGCGGATCACGTCCGGATCCCGCGTGATCATCGCGCCCATCCCCACCGTCGCCACCCGGACCCTCGTGGTACCTAACACCCTCGTTTCAAGCTCTCCCGCGGGTGGGGACAAGGCCGCCCATGCATTAGCCCCCCGGACGACCGGGGCAGCGGCAACCGCGGCGGCAGCGCAGCATAACCCCTTGAGAACGTCCCTGCGGACCACGTCGTTCCTGTCTTGCATTCTCTTCCTCTCTTTTCCCCCGCCCGCGACGCTCATCCTTCCTCCCCTGTGATGGTAACTTCCCACGCCCGATGCCTGGCCTGTCCGCCGATCTATGATAGTTTACAGGAAGGACGAAACCCGATGCACGCGATCGCCTCCGCCATCTATCGCCTTGCCCTGGCCCTTTGGGTCGGGGGGATGTCGGT
>DAOUUI010000227.1 GCA_030668225.1 Deltaproteobacteria bacterium | reverse complement strand
GTAGCGACTCGCGCTGGTTTGACCTTTCACCACGGCAGACAACCCTCGCGGTCATAATCCTCCTGTTTCTGGCCACGATCCCGATGCTCACGAAGGTCTTCACGAGTGATTTCGGGACGCACATCGCGATCGGCAGGGAGATCGTAAATACCCAAAGCGTGGCGGACAAGGAGTTTCTGAACTACCCGTCCCTGGGGATGCGCAACGCGAACGGGGAATGGGGGTTCCAGGCGCTCCTCTACCTCGTGTTTGCCGCTGGAGGAGTATACGCCGTCTCTTTCTTATGCTGGGCGGTGGTCTTCGGCATCTACCTGCTGCTGCACCGGTCCATGACTCTCCGGGGGGCTAACCCCTTTCTGGCGGTCTTCGCGATCTTCGCCTTTTCCGGGTTCTTAAGGATCCGGATCCAGCCGAGGCCCGAGATCTTTACCTACCTGTTCATCTCGCTGACCATTTTCCTGCAGAGCGAATTCTATTTCGGGGAGAAAAAATGGCTCCTCTACCTCTTCCCGCCGCTGATTCTCGTCTGGGCGAACATGCACCCCTCGTACCTGATCGCCTTCGTGCTGTGCGGCGCCTTCTTCGTCGACGGGCTGGCACGAGCGGCCTGGAAAAAGGAGGTCCAGTGGGCACGGCTTAAGGTCTGGGTCATTCCTCCCGTCCTGGTCGGTGTGCTGGGTTTTTTTCTGTGCGGGCTGAACCCGCACGGATACTCCGCCATCCTCATCCCGCTCCACCTGCTCTCCCGGGGAGAAGGCGGCGGCGGGGGGGGAGGGGGAAGTGCCATCCTGATGTCGATATCGGAGTTGACGCCGGTAAAGGGAACCGGCCTGTACCTCTATTACAAGGCGGCGGCGGGGTTTGCCGCCCTTTCTCTTCTTCTCGGGGGGGTCGGCCGCCGCATCTACCTGCTGGACCTGTTCCTTTTCGCCATCGCCTTCAAGGGTGCGTGGGGCTCGGCCCGGGCGGTCTCGATGATGGGGCTCCTCCTCTCGCCCGGCGCCTCCCTCCACCTGACCGGTTTCTTCGGGGTGCTTAAGGATCGGTTCGCACCGAAGTTGGCCCCGAAACAGCACGATCCGGCCAGGGACAGAGATAGGAAAAAGAAGAAAAAGGGAAAGAAGGAGGTCGTGAAGCCGGCACCCCCCGTGGAGCCGACCCGGGGCAGCCTGCCCTGGGTCCGCGTTGCCGTATCGGCCGCGATCATCGTTGCCATGGTGACGTTCGGGACCGTCACCCTCTCTTTTTCCTTTACCCCGCTGCAATACGGGATCGGGCTGACCGAGCACAAGTTCTCCTTTGCTGCCGCGGAATTCTTAAGGAAAAACCCGGTCCCGGGAAAGATGTTCAACTTCTTCGACATCGGCGGGTTTCTCGACTGGCAGCTGTACCCGCAGGCGCTCACGTTCATCGACGGGAGGACCTACAACAAGGAGGTGTTCCAGGAACACCAGATGGTGACCGGGTCGATTCCCGGGTGGGAAGATGTTCTCCGGAAATACGGGATCACCTATATCGTCCTGAAGTCGGTGGACTCGTCCGGCACGATTCTTCCCGTCATCCCCGCGCTATCCAGGGCCCCTGACTGGTCGCTCGTATTTTCGGACGGGCTGTTCCTGATATTCGTCAGGAACACGATGCAAAACCGGGAATATCTTTCGAAGCATGCGATTTCGAAATTGGTTCTGCCCCACCATGTGATTGCGGAGTCGTATCACTATTTGTATCTTGGTGTCTCTCCC
>DAOUUI010000070.1 GCA_030668225.1 Deltaproteobacteria bacterium | reverse complement strand
CAACGGATCCCGTCCTCCCAGCAAGGGGTCTTCCTCCCCAGCATGATCTCGTGGCACGTCTTGTGGATCACATCCTCCAGGCCGTGCCCGGTCCGGCCGAGGAAGGAGGAGTTGGCTTGCACGATATGGTGCGTCATGGGGTCGACGACGATGAGATTGTCGGTGATGTTGTTGATGATCTTATCGCTGAATTCCTTTGCCGAGCGTAACTCGGATTCGACCTCCTTCATCCGGGTGACGTCCGTGACGATCCCTACGGACCCCAGGAACGTGTCATCGACCATGAGGGGCGCCGCCGATACCAGGCCGACGAGATACGTCCCGTCCCGGCTCCGGAAGCTCATTTCGTAAACGTCCGAAAATCCCATGCGGCGACGGTCCAGCTGTTCCTTCGCCACCCTCTTCGAATCGTCGTCCATGAGGTCGAACAGCGACCGGCCCATGATCTCGTCGAGATGGTACCCCAACATGCCGGCCAGCCGGCTGTTCGCGAAGGTCACCCGGGCTTCCCCGTCGGCGATGAAGATCCCCTCCCGGGCGATCTCCACGATGGTCTGATATCTCTCTTCCGATGCCTTGATCTGGTCTTCGAGGCCCTTCCGTTCCGAGATGTCCCGGCCGTGCTCGATCGCCTGGATAACGGTTCCTTCGGCATCCTTCACGGGGTAGGCGCGGATCTCGCAATGTCTGAGACGACCGTCCGGCAAAGGAACGACTTTTTCCCTCCTCTGCGACTCCCCGGTGCGAAAGACGTCCCCGATGTGGCATGCCTCGCACACGCTGCTGCGGCCGTGAAACGCCTCGTAACAATTTCTCCCGATCAATTGTTCGAGATCTACCTGATAGGTATTCGCCAGGGCCTGGTTGCCCATCACGATTCGGTAGTTGCGGTCGTAGATGACCAGTGGGTCGGTGATGCTGTCCAGGGCCCTGCTCAGGAACTGTTCCTTGGGAAGAGTTTCGCCCATTCCCTTTCTCCGCGAGACACGAATGGGATCGTCATTCCCAACGATCCCTATCCAGAGAGCAGCCAGCGATTCTCCGCTTCGAAGCGGGGATGGGAAGTGAACTGCGCCGCGGTCGTCCGTCAGATATATGAGACCGTTTGGATGAAGGCCGAAAACTGCTTTTTATTATAAATCAAACCTCGTTTATTTGCTACGGGTTCTCTTGGGGGTAGCAGCAGGGGGATGGTTCTTTTCCTCCGAAACCGTGTACGTTCCATATAAAGCATCCACGAAAACAAAAAGAAAAAATCATCCCCCGGCAAAGAAGAGGTTCTTTCGGATAGGGGAAAGCAAGTATAATTGTCCGATACCAAGTCAAGAGGTTCCTTTATGAAGATCGACACGAATGTTTTCTCCGCGAAGTTCCCCGAGCGCTGCCAATTAGACCTCTGCCGCAGCCGGTGCTGCCGGTTCGGCGTCTGGGTGGACATCGAGGAGCAGAAAACGATCATTGCCAACCAGGAACTTTTCGTCGCCTACCTCCGACCGGAGGCAAAGGATCAAAAAACCTGGTTCGGCAAAACGGAAGAGGACGAGGACTGCCCGAGCGGTCTCGCGATAGAGACGCAGGATATTTCGGGAGCATGCTCCTTCTTCCACCCCGACCACGGGTGCGCTTTACAGAAGGGCGCCGTCGAGGCGGGACTCCACGAGTGGATCATCAAGCCGAGGTTCTGCATCATGTTCCCCCTGGTCGTCTCCGAGGGGGAACTGACCGTGGACGACGACATGAAAACCCTGTGGTGCATGAAGGAGAAGAACCGGACCCGCCCCATTCTCGACGCCGTAAAGAAAGAGGTGGAGTTCCTCTTCGACGAGAAACAGCGGCGCAGGCTCTACGCAGAAGAGATGCGGATCCCGGCCGTAAAAGCCGCGAGAAGGCGATAGCGTACGGGGACACTCCTCTCCCGCATTCCGGAGATGAATCAGGAATGTCCCCGGTGATGGTCTTTCAGGCGAGAGCGCGCTTCCGCTCCCTTCTTCCCAGAACCTTCCGCAGAAACCGTCCCGTGTGGGAGCCGGGCTTCTCCGCAACCTCTTCGGGGGTGCCCGAGGCGACCACCCGTCCCCCCCGGTCCCCGCCCTCCGGTCCCAGGTCGATGATGTAGTCGGCCGTCTTGATCACGTCCAGATTGTGTTCGATGATGATCACCGTGTTCCCCGAATCCGCGAACATCTGGAGCACCGAGAGCAGCTTCCGGATATCGTCGAAGTGCAGGCCCGTGGTCGGCTCGTCGAGAAGATATACGGTCTTGCCCGTGGCCCGCCTGGAAAGCTCCTTCGCCAGCTTCACCCGCTGCGCCTCGCCCCCGGAAAGGGTCGTGGCGGGCTGGCCGAGCCGGATGTAGCCCAGTCCTACCCGGGAAAGCGTTGCGAGTTTCTGCCGGATCGCCGGAATGTTCTCGAGGAAGGCGAACGCCTGGTCGACCGTCATGTCGAGCACGTCGGCGATCGTCTTCCCCTTGTAGGCGATCTCGAGCGTCTCCCGGTTGTACCGCTTCCCCCGGCAGACCTCGCACGTCACGTAGACGTCCGGCATGAAGTGCATCTCGATCTTGATGATCCCGCCCCCCTCGCACGCCTCGCACCGGCCGCACTTGACGTTGAACGAGTACCGCCCGGGCCGGTAGCCCCGCGCCTTGCTCTCCGGGAGCATCGCGAAGAGGTCGCGGATCGGAGTGAAGGTTCCCGAGTAGGTCGCAGGGTTCGACCGGGGGGTCCGCCCGATCGGCGACTGGTCGATGTTGATCACCTTGTCGACCAGGGGAAAGCCCGAAAGGGATCCATACGTTCCGGGCCGCTCCCGGGAGCCGTAGATCCTTTGGGCAAGCGCCCGGTAAAGGGTGTCCAGCACCAGCGTCGATTTCCCCGAGCCGGAGACGCCGGTGACGCAGGTGATGACCCCCAGGGGGAAGGAGACGTCGACGTTCTTCAGGTTGTTCGCCGCGCATCCCGCGAGCGTGAGGAAGTTCCCGTTCGGGCGCCTCCTGGCCGCAGGCACCGGAATCTCCTTCTTCCCCGACAGGTAGAGCGCGGTGAGGGAATCCTCGCTGGAAAGGATCTCCTCGGGCGTTCCCGCCGTGACGACGTGGCCGCCGTGCTCCCCCGCCCCGGGGCCCATGTCGATCACATAGTCGGCCTGGCGGATCGTCTCCTCGTCGTGCTCGACCACGAGGACCGTGTTCCCCATGTCGCGCAGCTGCTTCAGGGTGTCAAGCAGCCTCCGGTTGTCCCGCTGGTGCAGCCCGATCGACGGCTCGTCCAGGATGTAGAGGACGCCCATCAGCTGCGAGCCGATCTGCGTCGCGAGCCGGATCCTTTGCCCTTCCCCGCCCGAGAGGGTGGAGGAGGCCCGGTCGAGGGAGAGGTAGTCAAGCCCCACGTTCGCAAGAAAGGAAAGGCGCGACCGGATCTCTTTCAGGATCCGCGTCGCGATCTGATCTTCCCTCTCCGAAAGAGACAGGCTCCTGAAGAACCCGAGGGATTCCCCGATGGAGAGCCGGGTGAGCGCACCGATCCCCTTGTCTCCCACCGTGACGCACAGCGCCTCTTTTTTCAGCCTGGCGCCCCCGCACGCCCGGCACGGCCGGTTGTTCATGTACCGGCCAAGCTCCTCCCGCACGCCTTCGGAGTCGGTCTCCCGGTATCTGCGCTCCAGGTTCCCGATCACCCCCTCGAACGGCTTGGAGAACGAGTAGCGGCGCTCCCCGTCCTCCAGGGAGAAGCGGACCGCCTCGGCCCCCGACCCGTGCACCAGCACCTCCCGGACCCGGGCCGGGAGGTCCCCGAACGGATCCGTCAACGAGAAACCGTAATGGGCCGACAGCGCCTCGAGCATCTGGTAATAGAAGACCGTCGTCCGCCTGCTCCAGGGGGCGATCCCCCCTTCACGGATGCTTCTGGTTTTGTCGGGGACGATCAGGTCGGGGTCGAAATAGATCGTCGTCCCCAGCCCGTCGCACTCCGGGCAGGCCCCGTGGGGGCTGTTGAAGGAGAAGAGCCGCGGCGTGATCTCCGGGTAGCTCACGTTGCAGTCGGGACAGGCGAACTTCTCGCTGTAGATGGCGCCGCTCCCCCCCTTCCCGCCGGCGATGCGCACCAGCCCGTCGGCCAGGGACAGGGCAAGCGCCACGGAGTCGGACAGCCTCCCGCGCGACCCTTCGGAAACGCGCACCCGGTCGACGACCACCTCGATGTCGTGCTTTCTCTTCTTGTCGAGAACGATCTCCTCGTCCAGGCTTTTCGCCTCGCCGTCCACGATGACGCGCGAGAAGCCGTCCCGGGCAAGCCTTGCGAGCTCCTTCCGATACTCCCCCTTGCGGCCGCGGACGATCGGGGCCAGAACCTGCACCTTCTCCCCCTCGCCCATCGCCATCACGGCGTCGACGATCTGCGAGACGGTCTGCTGGCGGATCTCCCGCCCGCAGGAGGGACAGTGGACAACCCCTACGGAGGCGTACAGGAGCCTCAGGTAGTCGTAGATCTCGGTGACGGTTCCCACCGTCGAGCGCGGGTTCTTGCTGACCGACTTCTGCTCGATGGAGATGGCGGGGGAGAGTCCTTCGATCGCGTCGACGTCGGGCTTTTCCATCTGCTCGAGGAACTGGCGGGCGTAGGCGGAGAGGGATTCGACGTAGCGACGCTGCCCCTCCGCGTAGATCGTGTCGAAGGCGAGCGACGACTTCCCCGACCCCGAGACCCCGGTGATCACGACGAGCCGGTCCCTTGGGATCTCCACGTCGATGTTTTTCAGGTTGTGCTCGCGCGCGCCGCGCACGAGGATCCGGGTAAGCGCCACGGCGGCTATCTTCGCGCGGCGGACATTCCCGCGGCCATGCGGATGGCGGCTACCAGGCTTTGGGGACTGGCCACGCCCTTCCCCGCGATGTCGTAGGCGGTGCCGTGGTCGACCGAAGTGCGGATGACAGGGAGCCCCATCGTCACGTTGACCCCGTCCATGAAGTGGACGAGCTTCAGGGGAATGAGACCGTGGTCGTGCGTCATCGCCACCACGACGTCGAACTCCCCCTCGTATGCGCGGTAAAAGATGGTGTCGGGAGGGTAGGGGCCCGACGCGTCGATCCCCTCCCTGCGACATGCGGCAACCGCCGGTCCCACCATCGTTTTCTCCTCGTCGCCGAACATCCCTCCCTCGCCTGCGTGCGGGTTTACCCCCGCCACCGCAATCCGGGGAGCGTCCAACCCCATGGTCGTCCGGAAGAATTCATGCGTGATCCGGATGGTACGTACGATGAGCGGGGGAGAAAGAAGTTCCAGGGCCTTCCGCAAGGCGACATGGATGGTGACCAGCGCGACGCGAAGGCGGTCTCCGGCGAGCATCATCACGACGTCCGTGCCGCCGCACAGGTCGGCCAGGAACTCGGTGTGGCCCGGGAAAGGTACGCCGGCCGTTTTCAACCCTTCCTTCGTGATCGGGCAGGTAACCACGGCGTCGGCTCGGCCCGCGAGCGCATCCCGGGTCGCCGCCCGAATGTAGTCCACCATCGCGCGGGACCCCGCCTCCGAGAGCCTGCCGAACGGCACATCGTCCAAGGAAAGGGACGAGACCGGCGTAACGACGATCCTGCCCGGTCCGGGCTCCCCGGCTTCCACCACTTCGGTCGGCCTTCCCAGGACGGCCGCCGCCCGCCGCAGGATATTTTCGTCCCCGTACACCACAGGGCGGCAAACGGAGAAGATCTCCGGGGACAGATGCGCAAGGACGATAATCTCCGGGCCGACTCCTGCCGGGTCCCCCATCGTGACGGCGATTTTCGGCCGTGTTCCCTTCTTCAACGGCCTGCCCCTACTTGCCCCGACTCCGGAGGATCCGGTGCGGCCACTCGTAGAGGTTCATGCTCCCGAAGAAGGGATGGGGGAACTCCACGCTCCGGGGATCCGAGCCGGCCAGCATCGTAAGCGATTCCCGCGTCGCCTCCCGGACCTGTGCGGCGAGCCCAAGGATCTCCTCTTTCCCGTAGGAGCCCTTCGGATGCGCCACCTCGGGCGCCTCGGTCATTCGTTCGCGGGACAGGCCGGAAACCATCCCGAGCGTGATTCTCCGGTTCTCCTCCATCCCGTCCCACAGTTCCTGCAATTTTCGCGGGAGCACCTTCCCCTCCTTTTCGTGTGGTCCCTCTGGTCCGCCCCGGTCGGCCGGCCTGTGCTTCCGGTTCTTTCTAGAGGCGGATATCGATCGTGGCGGCCTTCTTGAGGTCGACCATGATGTCGGAGAACGCCTTCTCGCTGCGCCGGTCGAACAGTTCCGCCTTCAGCGTGGCCTGCACGCCGGAAAATTCCGGGAGCGTCCCCCCGCGGCGCTCGAGCACTTTGATCAGGTGGGCTCCCCCCTCGGAGAAGATGGGGGGGGAAACCTCTCCGGTTCTCAGGAGGCGAACCTCCCTTCCGATTTCCGGAAGAAGGTCCTCCGTCTTCACGAACCCGGAAGTGAACGCGGTAACCTCCGGCACGGCGGAGGAGAGCAGGCTGGACGCCTCCGTGAAGGTCGCCCCGGACCGGACGATCTCCGACGCCCGCTGCGCGGCGATCCGGATGCGAACGCTGTTATCAGTCCCAGCGCCCTCGGGGGGAAAGGGGAGGAAGAGCGTCTCGAGCCGTACCTCGGCGCCGACCAGAAACCTCTCCGCGTTCTCCTGGAAATACGCCTTCGTCTCCTCCTCCGTAACGGTGATCTCTTTTATTTTCATCGCCCGGACGACCGCGCCGCGCTCCATCTGCCACCGGATCTGCCTCCGGTACATCTCCTGGCTTATGCCCTCTGCCGCGAGCGCCGCCAGGAAATCGGCCTCCGTCATGTTATTGGTCCTCCAGACCGATTCCACGGAGCGGTCGACGTTCTTGTCGGTGACGGGCATGTCGAGTTTTTTCAGCTCCTGGCGGACCAGTACCGAATCGATCAGCGGTTCGAGGGCCGTAAGGACCCTTCTCCGGTCCTTCTCCTCCCGAAGGTAGATATCGGCATCCCCCTCGGGGATGCGCAAAGTTTCCGCGACCGATTCCCGGAACTCCGAGAAGGTGATCGGTTCGTCGTTCACCACCGCGACGACGCCGTCGACGATCCTCGCGCCGGCCGTCGACGCGAGCGCGGCGAGAAACAGCAGGAAGGCCAACGCCTGCAGGAGCTTTCCGGGGTTCACTTTCGCCTCTCCATGAGTTCCGCGACGATCTCCTCCTGGACCTTGACCTGCGCTTTGCCTACCTCCGCATCGAGCCACGCCCGGAACGCTTCTTCCCTGCGCTGTCTGAGCAGATCCCTGCGGATCTCCGGCGCCTTTTCCGCGTAGGAATACGGTCCGCTGGGAGATTTGCGGACCACGAGGAAAATGCTGTACGTCCTGTCCCGCCGAATGACGCCGCTCACCTCGCCGGCAAGCAGGCTAAACAGTTCTTCGGCAACCTCTTCCGGCAGTTCTTCCCGGGTGAGAAACCCCAGGTCGATATCCAGCGGCGCGCCCTCCGCGGAGGAAAACTGCTTCCCAAGGGAGTCCGGGGAGGCCCCCTCTGTAAGCTCCTTCCGCGCCCTGACGGCCGTCTCCGGGGAATCGAAGAGGAACTGTCGGACCCGGATCCGCTCCGGCCGGGTCTCTTTCCCGTACGTTTCCCGGTACACCTTCTTGACCTCCTGCTCGGCCACCTCGGCAAGCGGACGGGCAATCGCATCCGCGGATTTCCGGTAAAGAATGGACTGCCGAAGATCCTCCCGCCACTCCTCCGTGTCAATCCCCCCCTGGAGAAGAGCCTTTTCCAGACCCCCCGGGGGGAAGTCGGCACGATACTGCATGACCTCGTCGTCGACCTCGTCGCGTGTCACTTCGACTCCCAGCCGCTCTCCTTCCTGAAGGACCACGCCCCGCTCGATGAGCTGCCGAAGGGCACGGGACACCTCCGTCCGCGTCCCGTGCCGGACCCCCACGGCCGGGGTGATCCCCCGGATTCTGGCTATCCCGGTTTTCAGATCCTTGAGCGAGATCCGGGCGCCATTGACCGTCGCGACAACGACATCGGGATCGACAGGCGGTTCCGGTTTCGTCGCGCAGGCAACGAGGCATGCCGCTACTGCCAATGCAGCCGCCATCCGGCATATCGCGCGAATCCGGGGGAGCGTCATGCGATCATTGAGACGCCTTGGTGTTTTCGCCCCTTGGCACAGCGAAGCACCCACGGAACCGTTGCCGTATTAATAAATGGACTACTTAGCGCCCCCCGGTGGCTTCGCCGGGAGGTGCTCCCCTGCCGAGGGATTGCCTTCCAGACGTATCTCCGCCCGTTTCTTGAGCCCGTCCACCAGGTTTTCAAACGCTTCCCGCTGCACCGCCTCGCGCAGGTCGGCAGCGATCTTTCCCCTCACCTCCTCGAACGGAGGCAGACCTGCCGGCCTCTTTTCCAGCACCTGGAGTACGTGATACCCGTATACCGTTTTCACGGGGCCTGTGATCGAGTTCTCCCCAGCACCGAACGCGGCTTCCTCGAACTCCTTGTCGTATCCGCCCCTCTCGATCAGTCCGAGATCTGCCGTCGTTCCGCCGGCAGCCTCGGCCTCCGTCATCAACTCCTCGAACGGGTATCCTTTTCTCGCTTTATCGGCCACCTCTTCCGCCTGTCTTTCGTCCTTGAACAGGATGTGGCGCACCCGGACCCGCTCTCCCTCCTTAAGACTTTCCCTGTTCTGCTCGTAATATTTCCGGAGCGCCTCTTCGGACAGGCCCGGAGAGTTTTCCGCAACCTCCCGGAGAAGGGTTTCCAGGAGGATCGATTTCCTCGCCTGCTCGAGCCGTTCGCGGACAGAGCGTTGTCGTTCGAGGCCACGGCGCAGCGCCTCTCGCATAAGGAGATCGCGGGAGATCAGGCTGTCCAGAAACTGTTTCCTGCCCGCCTGGGTCTCCACGATCGGGCGGATGTACGGCGGGAGGTTTTCGGCCTCCTTCCGGAACATCGATTCGGTGATCCGGTCGCCGTCCACCACCGCCAGAACGACGTCTTTCTCCTTCTTCTCCGCACTTCCGCAGGCAAAGAGGCACGGAACCGCCACGGTCACGAGAACAACAGCCCAGGTGAGCTTGCGCATCCGACGACTCTCCTTCCGGCAATATCAACCGGTTTTTATGCGAGAAAGATTATATGCTACCGCCCGGGGATACCCGGTTCAACAGATTTTTGGCCGCCGCGAGCACCTCCGGGGGGGAATCTCCGGGCAGGCGCATGGAGAGCATCTCTCCACGCGCAAAGGAGAATGTGCCCTTCTCCTTCATCACCAGACGCACGAGGCAGGACCGGTCGATCTCCGATTGCTCGGCAAGCGCGAGAAAGAGCGCTCCGTTTCCCCGCTTCAATTCCTTTACTCCCGCCTCCCGCATTTTCGCCCGCAACCGTGTCAGGTCGCAAAGTGCCTCCGCGGGGGCGGGAAGACGTCCGAAGCGGTCCAGAAGCTCCAGTTCCAGCTCATCGGCCTCCAGAACGGAGCGCGAGGCGGCCAGCTTCCGGTAGAAGTCCAGTCTCGTCCCCGCCTCCGGGATGAAATCGTCCGGGAGGAAAGCCGGGATCCGGAGGTCGAGTTCGGGATCAAGGCCCTCGCGGGACTCCTTCCCGGAGATCTCCGCCACCGCCTCGGACAGAAGCTGCGTGTACATCTCGTATCCAACCTGGTGGATATGTCCGGACTGGTCCTTTCCGAGAAGATTCCCGCCGCCGCGGATCTCCAGGTCGTGCGAGGCGATCCGGAATCCCGAGCCAAGTTCCGTAAGCTCGGCGATGACCCCCAGCCGCTGTGTCGCCTCCTTCGTCATCATCACGTCCCCGGGCAGGAGGAAGTAGGCATATGCGCGGTGGCGGTCGCGCCCCACGCGCCCGCGGAGCTGGTAGAGCTGGGCGAGCCCGAACCGGTGCGCCTGGTTGACGAGGATCGTGTTCGCGTTGGCGATGTCCAGCCCCGCCTCGATGATGGCGGTGCACAGCAGGAGATCGGCGCGCCTGCCGGCGAAGTCCTCCATGGCGATTGCCAGCTTCTCCTCGTCCATCTGGCCGTGGGCGGAGACGATCCGGACATGTGGGAGGGCCTCCCGGAGGAAGCGTTCCATGACCGGCAGGGTCTCCACCCGTTTGTGCACGAAGAAGACCTGCCCCCCGCGGCGGACCT
>DAOUUI010000252.1 GCA_030668225.1 Deltaproteobacteria bacterium | reverse complement strand
GCCCGAAGGGAAGATCGTCGTCCCCGTGAGAATCGTCAGACCTCCCGGGATGGTTCCCGGGAGGACGGACCAGGCAACGGGTTTCGGAAGAGAAAGCAAGGCAACGGATTTCGGAAGGGAAAGCAAGGCAACGGATATCGGAGCCGGTTATCTGCTGGGACCCGCCGATGTGATCTCGGGGGCGTTCCGGTTGCTGGGCATCAAGAGCCGGTATGCCATATCCACCGAGCTGAAACAGTTCGGCTATGATCTTTTTCGCCTGGCCCCTGAAACCTTTGCTCCCACTGACAAGGTGCCTGTGGGGCCCAACTACGTTCTCGGGCCGGGAGATGAAATCCGGGTTTCCGTCTGGGGGAAGGTAGAGGGGCAGTTCCTCCTCCTGGTGGACCGGGACGGAAATATCAGCATCCCGAAAGTCGGTACGGTGGGGGTGGCCGGTCTCACATTCCAGGAGTTGAAGGATGCGGTCTTCCGGGAGTTCTCGAAATATTACACAGGGTTCGAGATGAACGTCAGCATGGGCTCCTTAAGGACGATGAACGTATACGTGGTCGGGGCCGCCAGGCAGCCCGGCGCATAGACCATCTCCTCTCTCTCCACGCTCATCAACGCTCTCTTTGCGGCGGCGGGGCCGAGCAAGGTCGGCACGATGCGGGACATCCAGGTCAAGAGAAACGGCGACACGGTCGTCCGTTTCGACCTCTACGATTTCCTGCTGAAGGGCGACAAGACGAACGATATCCGGTTGATGCCGGAGGACGTGATCTTCATCCCCCCTATTGGCCCCATCGCGGCGGTAGCGGGAAGCGTGAACAGCCCGGCGCTTTACGAACTGAAGGGAAAGACGAGTGTGACCGGCCTGATCGAAATGGCGGGGGGGTTGAACCCACTGGCATTCCAGGGGCGAATCCAGGTAGAGCGGATCCTGGACGGGTCGCGGCAGGTGGTCTTCGAGTCCGACTGGGGAAAGGCAAAGGAGCAGGAGATCCCCGCACAGTCCGGCGACGTAATCAAGGTCTACCCCATTGTTCCCGACAAGAGGCTTGTCCGGATCTCGGGCGCGGTACAGCGGGAAGGCGAGTACGGATACAGCGCGGGGATGACGGTTTCGGACCTGGTTTCCCTGACGGGCGGTCTCAAATATTACGCTTACCGGCAAGAGGCGGAGTTGACCCGCGTCGTCGTCACCGAAGAAGGGCCACGGACGGAAAAGATCACGATTCCCCTGGAGAAAGCCCTGGAGGG
>DAOUUI010000144.1 GCA_030668225.1 Deltaproteobacteria bacterium | reverse complement strand
CTGGGGTAGGGGATCGTCATGTTGAAGGATATATAATGGGAGAATGCCGCCGGTCATGAAAGTACAGCTGCAACAGACCATTTCGGCAGCGGTTACCAGGATACTGCGCCCGTTGGTTCGGATCCTTCTGCGAAACGGAATTCCCTACAGCGCTTTCGCCGACCTTGCCAAGCGGGTGTATATCGACGTTGCCGAGAGGGAGTTCAAGATCCCCGGCCGGAAACAGTCCGATTCGCGGGTCGCGATCATCACCGGCCTGAACCGCAAGGAAATTCGCCGGGTCAGAAGCCTCCCCCTGTTGGATGACGCGGGAGCTGCCGGGCGATACAACCGCGCCGCTCGGGTGATCAGCGGCTGGGTGCGCGATCCCCGATTTGCCGGGTCGAAGAGGGAACCGGCGCTCCTTTCGATAGAGGGGGAAGCCCCAACGTTCGGTGAGTTGGTCAAGCGCTACAGCGGCGATGTGCCTGCCCGGGCGATCCTGGACGAGCTCACAAGGGTAGGCGCCGTCGAACTGACGGCAGACGGCCGCGTCCGTTTGCTCGAACGGTCCTACGTTCCCCGCACGGGGGAGGTGGACAAGATCGGGATCCTGGGAACGGACGTGTCGGAACTTATCTCAACCATCGATCACAACCTGCGCTTCGGGGCGGCAGATCCCTTTTTCCAGAGGAAAGTCAGCTACGACAACCTGCCTGCCGAGGCGATTCCCGAGGTGCGGAAGTTAGCCCGGGCGCGTGGACAGGAACTGGTGGAATTTCTCGACGGGGAGATATCCAGGCGCGACCGGGACATTAACCCCGACGTTGGGGGGACCGGCCGAAGGTACGCGGGGATGGGCATCTTCTATTTTGAAGATGAGGAGCCGGAGGAAAGCCATGAGGAGTAACGCTATGTTCAAACGCAAGACGCTGGCGGCATTCCTGGCTCTTCCGGCCTTGTTTTTCCTTGCGGGATGTGGGGAAAGTGGATCGCTTGTCGCCGGCGGCGGGACCGGGGGCACCGGGATCAGCACGGGAGCCATTACGGGGTTTGGTAGCGTGATCGTCAACGATGTCGAGTTCGATGTCTTCGAAACCCTCATAACGGTAAATGACAATACCGCTGTGGAGAACAATCTTCGACTCGGAATGGTCGCCAAGATTCGGGGTACGTTTAATCCCGATGGATCGACCGGTGTGGCGGATCTGCTCGATGCGGAGAACGCAGTATTGGGGCCGATCTCCGGCTTTGGTCCGGAGGTGGATTCATTCACTGTTCTCGGACAGAAGATTTTCGTGAACGGCAATACGGTTTTCGACAACAACAGCATCTTCCCTCCTGACCTGAGCGGCCTGGTGCAGGGAGACATCGTGGAAGTCTACGGGCTGAGGGAGACAAGCGGCATCTGGGCCACGCGCGTGGAGAAAAAGACCCCCGGCCAAGGCGGAATAAACGTGAAGGGACTGGTCAGCAACTACACAGGCCAAAACACCTTCAACATTGGAGCATTGCTCGTGACCTTTACACCGCCGCCACCGGCGGGGTTTGACAATGGTGTTTTCGTCGAGGTGGAGGGGATCCCGAATCCGAACGATCCTCTCTTGATGACTGCGACAGAAATCGAACTTGAGGATCTCGAAGACGCGGAGTTCGATCCTGCGGAAGGCGAAGAGGTCGAAGTGGAGGGGTTCGTCTCCGGGTTCACGTCGATTTCCCACTTCTTCGTGAACGGCAAGTTAGTTGACGCTTCCGGTGCCCGGTTCGAAGGGGGCCTTGCCTCCGACCTGGCCGACGACGTGCGGGTGGAGGCGGAAGGGGTGTGGACTATGATCGACGGGGATCTGGTCCTGCTGGCGGAGGAAATCGAGTTCGAGTAATTTCCGAGAGGATTACGCCCTACGGGCGGGAATCCGATACTACCGGATAGGGGTCGGGCCATCCCGGCCCCTATTGTATTAGGGGGTTCGTGTCCCGATATCCGATGCGATAGCGGGGGAAGACAGGATCGGGGCAGGTTGGGATCATTTACCGTGGAAAATGTTGGAACCGTGGCATCGGCCGCCAATGTCCGGTATGATGCGCATTCGAGCCGGGGTTTTCCCGGCGAGACCGGAGACGTGCCCCGGCATACGAGGGAAAGAATGCTTTTCGACCCCGACAGGTTCCTTATGTACTACGCCGACGCTTTCAACGGGCGGGACCCGGAGAAGCTGCAGTCGTTTTTTGCCCTCGACGACCCCCGCTTCGCCGTGTTCGAAGACATCTCGGAGGACCTCTTCAACGGAAACAGCTACGGAGCCCTCCTGGAGGGGGCGTTCGACGCCACGGGGGAGATGTCCTTCGAGTTGCTACGTTGCGACCGATTCGGCGACTTCGCGATCATCCACGCCCTCCAGAAGATCGTCGACGAGGACAACGAGGACGAAGGAGTGATCGTGGAAGCCCAGATCAGGGCCACAATGTGGGTCGTCCTGTCAGGTGAGGAGGCCCGTGTCGTTGCAGCCCACTTCTCCTCCTCTCCGTTCTCCACGGATGTCGCATGTCCCCAGGGGATGTGCACGGAATAGAGTGCGCCCTTAGCTCAACGGATAGAGCTCCTGACTTCGGATCAGGAGGCTGGGGGTTCGAATCCCTCAGGGCGCGCCACTCTTTTTAGCGGGGGACACTCCTCTCCCGTATTCCGGAAATGGATCAGGAATGTCCCCCCAGGACTGCCGGGACGGTTTTTCCGGTTCAGTAGCGTCTGCTTCTTCCCGGTATAATGGAACAAACATTCCCCGAGACGTGGGTACCTTGATGAGGGTAGTGCCGGCGCTTATGATGCTGTTCCTGGCAGGATGCTCGGGCCTGGTCTACAATCCGGCGAAAGATCCGGATCCACTGCTGGCCCGCTACGATGTCGAATCTCCAGTATCCCCTTATCAGTTCATTACTTGTAGTAGACCCGGATGCTCCGAAACATCCGTTATCCGGTTTTCCCGCCGGGAGTGGAAGCAGGTGGTCGACCTGTTCACACCACCATCTGAGAACGCGGCGGAAGAACGACGGACCATTGGTCGGGCCATCGGCCTCATGGAGCGCATGGTCGGTTCCAAGAATGATACTTTCGCCGATGAGGCACGCAACACCCTGAAACTCAGCTACCGAAGCTACCAGCTTGCCTGTATTTCGGAATCACTCAATACCACGGTTTTTCTTGAGCTGTTTCAGAGGCAACGATTACTGCGCTGGCACAGGGTCAGGTATCCAGGGCATCGGGGGATTTTGAACTGGGAGATGCCTCATAACACCGCCGTCGTGGAGCAGGTCGACAACGGTGAACTCTATGCCATCGACTCCTGGTTCCGCGCAAATGGGGAGGATGCCGTGGTCGTCCCCTTGATCCGATGGTTGAACGGATACGACCCCGAAGCAAGCCCCCTTCGCGAATAGACGGTCACCCTTCCTTCAGGATCTCGATGTCGATGGTGATTTCCACTTCATCGCCTACGACCACCCCCCCGGTTTCGAGGGCCTTGTTCCAGGTAAGCCCGAAATCCTTCCGGTTGATCCTCGTGGAAGCGACTCCCCCGACCCGCGTCTTCCCCTGAAGATCCTTGATGGGAGGGGTCGGACCCTCTACCTCCAGCACCACCTCCCTGGTCGCACCGCGGATGGTCAGGTCCCCCGTCATCTTGAGTTTCCCGTTGCCGGCTTTTTCCACTTTTTTCGACTTGAAGGTAATGGAGGGGTGCTTTGCGACGTCCAGGAAATCCGGGCTTCTCAGGTGTTTGTCGCGTTTGGCCACGCGGGTGTTAATGGAAGCGACGTCGATCGTGATGTCCGCCGACGATTTGGAGACGTCCTGCTCGTCATAGACGATTTTCCCCGAAACTTTTTCGAAATCACCCCGGACGTAGGAAACCATGAGATGACGAACCTTGAATTGGACTCCCGTGTGCGCGGAGTCCAATTTCCACGTCCCCGCGGGAGCCGCCGCAGGAAGCGCCAGGACAAACGCAGTAATGGCCATGACCGCAATTCGTCGCATGTCTCTTCTCCCTTTCTCGTATTGGAAACCGTCCCCGTCACTTTCTCTACGATTCACCGGGACGCCTTCCGGGTTGCGGGTTCCCTTATTTTCCGAGAAGTTTTTTGAATGTATCTTTTGCTCCCTCTACCGCCTCCGTTCCCGTTCCTCCGAGTTTCTCGCGCGCCTTTTCCTCCAGCGCTTTTTGCACCTCTCCCGCCTCCTTGCCCAGGTACTGCCCGATTCCCGTGCCGGAAGCCGCAACACTTGCCTGTTTCATCAGGGGACCCAGGACCTGGGCGGCAATTTCGCCAGGAGTTCCGCCTCCTTTGCCGCCGAGGTTGCTCAGTGCAATCCGGG
>DAOUUI010000141.1 GCA_030668225.1 Deltaproteobacteria bacterium | reverse complement strand
GAAACTCTTGTCGAGTTCGAAGGTATCCGCACGCAACTTCCTCGACTGACCGGTCGACAGGCCCTCGAGCTCAGCGGTCTCGTTCATGATCCCCATCTGGCCTTGTTGGTGCATCGGATGTTCGGCATAGTCAAAGCCCTGGTTGATGGCATAGGATTCCTCGATGTCGCCAAGGTGCCATTTCCCCATATGAACAGTGGCGTAGCCGGACTTGCTCAGGACTTCGGCGAGAGTCACCTCCCAGGCCGCCAGCCCGTCGCCTGCGACCACTGCCTTCGCCTCGCTGGTCCCTGTCCGGGCGGCGTACCGTCCGGTCATCATAGCCGCACGGGTCGGCGTGCAACTGGGCTCGGTATACATCCGCATGAGGGACAGGCCTTCGTCCGCCAGCTTCGAGATCCGGGGGGTACTGTAGCCACGGATGACATCGAGATTCGACATGCCGATTTCGCCGAAGCCAAGATCGTCAAGGAGGATGTAAACGAAATTTGGCGGTTTGCCGCCGTTCTTCTTGCGGATCTCCGCTAACTTTGCATCGATTTCTGCATCTTCCTTCGCCCAGCGCTCGCCATGCTGGGCTTTCAGGATGTTGTGCTCGGCGTCGTGGACGATCTTGCCGGCCGCCTGCACGGAAGCTGCAATGATGCCGGTGCCGAATAACATCAGCCCGACCAACACGATCACTCGCTTCATGGTTCCCTCCCTTGTTTTGAAAATATGGTTTTGAAAAGATTCATTCTATAACGATGCACTCCACTAATGGATGGTTTCGTGGGAGGGGCAATGGCACGAGAATGGCCCGCTGATGGAGCGGAGCGAGGTTCAAACGGGAAATGTCGGTTTTAACGAACGGCAAAGCAATCGTCGTGCTCCTCGAGGTTGGCGGACAGTCATTCCGGCGGCGGCTCCGACCCCGTGTAGAACACCTCGCACCCTTCTTGCGGAGCGGGTTCCTTCGACTTCGCCATCGGTACTTCCCCATCGGGCTCAATTGTCTTCGCGAAGGTTGCCAAAGCGATCCGGGGGAGGCGGAAGGGTCCTTCTATCGTCTCTCCAGCCAGGGGGCAGCCCCTGTCGTCCACCAGGGCGACCGTGATTTCGTCGAACTGCTCACCCGGGAGGTCGATCCTGCCTTTGAGCGCGACCCGGTGCCCTGTCGTGGCAAGGGCAACGTCTTTCGCCTCAAACACGCCGTTCTTCACGGTCCAGGTGGAGACGAGCGTCCTTACCGTGCCTTCGCTTCTGTCTGTTTCTACTGCGTTATCCGGGGCCGAAAGACCTCTGGCGGCCGCGGTTAAGGGCGGGCCAGGCAGGAGGAGGGCTCCCATCTGTGCGAGGGAGACTCCTTTCTTTTTGCCGGAAACGGAAAGGAGGACATCGGGGTCGAAGTCAAGGACCGTGAGATCGTTCCCTTTCCAGGAGATGTCGCCGGTCATCGTACCGGCCAGCGCGTCCGGGGTCCCTCCTTTCATGAACAGGTTCGCGGAGAGGTCAACCTTCCCCTCCAGGATCGCCCGCTTCCGGCCGGAGGCGGCGAACAGGCTCCCGATGCCGGCACCCGTAAGCGAATACCGGGCCTGGACCAGGGGGGGCGACACGGAGAGATTGACCCACACGGTTCCCTCGCCGGTTCCGCCGAAGGCCTGCAGGGTGACCGGGTCGATCTCGTAGTTCCCGTTCTTCGCCGTCATCTCGCACGAGATGCCGGAGAACTCCGCGCTTCCGATAGACGCCCTCGCGGCCGTAACCGTCCCCGCGAAGGAGACGTTCCGGGGAAACTCTTCCCCGGAGGTTTCCGGGAACGCGACATCCCGGATCGCCAGATCGAGGTCTTCCAGGAGGACCCGGCTCGCGGGATCCGTACCGGCATAAGAGATCTTTCCTTCCGTAACCGAGATTCCGTCGATGCGGTCGAAGGTCCCGGGCAGGGCCTCCCGGGCGTTCCGCAAAGGCCGGTAGAGGTACCGTTCGAAGTCGAACGGGCCGCTGGTGGTCCGTCGGAGGGAAAGTACGGGCCGGACGAATTCCAGTTCCCGGAAGCGGATGCGGCCCAGGAAGAGGGGAAGGATCTTCAGGCCGCCCCGCATTCTTTCCACGCGCAGGACGTCCTCCCCGTTTCGCGTGACCTCGATACCGGCAAGTGTCAAACCAAGGGGGGGGAAGAACGCGATGTTCATCTCCCCCCGGATCCGGACTTCCAGTCCGAGGGCCCTGGATGCCTCCGTCTCGAACCGGGGCTTATACCGGTTGAAGTCGACGAACAGGACGACGGCGGCAATGGCGAGCGCCAACGCCGCAACGATCCCCCCGATTACGAGGAGTGCCCGTTTCTTTCCCGGAGACATTTCCATGACCTGCCCCCCGTGTTTCCGATACCCTGCGTTTCCCCCATCATTCTACCGCCACCAGCCTGCGCGTGGAAAAGGAGATGAGTTCTCTCCTTTTGGCATTCAGCGGGGGCGGTCGTCGCCCAAGGGGGCTTTGGTACCACTCGATTTGGGCTGCAGTGTGCATTACGGAGTTTTCCATATTGAGGGCGATCACTACACGGTTGAAATATAATACAACTCTACCTGCAGGAAGAGGTAGCCCATTGCCGCAAGAGAGGAGAATGCCGACAGGCTTTATGAGAAACAACGCCCGGATTTCAACGTGGTGGGCTGCATCCCTGCTGATGCTCGCTGTGCTCGCGGTGTTTGCCTGCGTTAGGACCTTGTCTGCTGCGGAGGATCCTCCCGTCGACCTGCCCGTTTCCCGGACATGGAGCGGCGACTACCCGGTTGCGAAACTCGATCGGCTCCCGGAGGGCCAGCGCCGGTCGCGCGTCGGGTACCTCGTGGACGAAACCGCGTTCGCCGCGGTCTGGAAGGCGCTCAAGCCGGGCGAGGAGGTTCCCCGCGTGGACTTCGGCAGGAACCTTGTCGTCTTCTCCCGCAACGTGGACTTCTACAACCGGACCAACATCCTGAAGGTCACCCTAAAGGAAGGCGTCGCCGAAATCCTCGCCATGGAAACGATGTCAGCGCTGCCGATCGAAGAGAAGGTCGCGATGGCGCTGGCGGAGATCCCCCGGGCGGGAGTGCGATTCCTCAAGGCAGGAGACGAACGGATCCCGGTGTCGGGATACGAATCCGCCGACGATCCCCGGAATGCGATCTACACGGTCGAAGGCCGGAAGGTTCCGCTTTATTGCGGCCGCCACGAAGCAGAAGCTGCGCCCGGCTCCGCCGCGAAAGTCACCACCGTGGTGTTTGGCCAACCGGTGTTGGGGGATCTGGAGGGGGACGGCGACGAGGACGTAGCTCTTTTCCTCGTGCATTCCCCCGGGGGCAGCGGGACCTTCTACTACATCGCGGCATCGATCAACGAGAACGGCCGGTACCGAGGAACGGACGCGGTGTTTCTGGGCGACCGGATCTCCCCGCGGCAGATCGGGATCCGGAACGGGGTCGTGGTCGTCGAGTACGCGGACCGCCGCCCGGACGAGCCGATGGCCGCGCCGCCGTCGGTCGGCAGGTCAAAGTGCCTGACCCTTCGGGATGGCCGGCTGGCGGAGATCAACCCTCTTGGGAAGGAGGAGTAGGTGGCGGGGGGGGGTGGGTCACCGTCGACCACCTGGGGGAAATCGGGGTTTCCGTATCGGGTTTTCTTGGTATAACATTGACGGCGGCGCTGGTGGTGAGGGGGAGGAGGATGGGGAAGGAAAGAACAATGGAAAGGGCTTCTTCCGTTTTCCTGTTCTGCCTCCTGGTTTTCACTGTTTTCATGCTGCCGTTGTTTTCCATCACGGGGTATGCCGAAGAGGCGGTTCCGCCCGCGGGGCCGGAGCCGTCCCGGCGCTTTCTCGCCATTCCGTATCCGTTCTTCAACGACACGATCGGGGCAGGGGTGGGAGCGGTGATCATCACGGAAGGGTACATCCAGCCGCAGGTGCTCACCGTGACCTCGGTCCTGGGAAGCGTGGATGGGACCTACCTGGGATTTTTCATGATGCGGAACTACCAGGTCCCGTGGTTTCGGCGGGTGATCCTCGAACCGCAGGGTTCCGTGGGCAAGTTCTCGGACATCAAGTCGTACCTCCGGGGCAATCCCGCCTTCCCGAACGAGCGTCCCGGCAGCAACGAGTCCAGCGAGGACAATTTCCTGGAAAGCGACGGGGACGATTTCTGGGTCGAGCTCACCACGAAGTATCTCCTGCCGATCGGGCAGGGGAAAACATCGGTGTTCCCCCGGCTTGTCCTTAAAGACGGGATCTATGTTTCGGGCGACACCGGGGGCGACACGTGGAACCCGTTCACGAGCGGAAGAACGTATGTCGAGGTGACTCCCTTTTTCCGGAAGCAGTCCCTCGACGACGACGAGAACACCGTACAGAAGACCGCCGGGATCGAACTGGCGCTCCGGTACGACAACACCGACTACCGGGG
>DAOUUI010000007.1 GCA_030668225.1 Deltaproteobacteria bacterium | reverse complement strand
TTCCCCTACCGGCCGACGATTTCGATCAAGCCGCGCACCAGGCGCTTTGTCCCCTCCAGGGCAGCCTCGCCGGAAAGATTCCCGTACGAGACGCGCAGGGAGCATCCTTTCCCGATCCCGAACGTCTCCCCGGGGATGACGGCGACCTTGTGCTCCCGGACCAGCCGTTCTGCGAGGGGCAGGGCGTCCATCGAGGTGTGAATCTTCGCCAGGAAGTAGAACGCCCCCCGGGAAGGGGGGACCGTCACGAGGTCGGGGATGCGCGAAAATGCGGCGAGCATCCCCTCCCGTACCCGGGCGATGGCGGGGAGCCGGGAAAGGCAGTACCGGCGGCCTTCCTTCAGGGCTTCCAGGGCGACGGCCTGGGAGACGGCGGGGGCGCAGATGATCACCGTGTCCTGTACCTTCATCATGTCGTCGAAGAGATGCTCGGGGACCACGAGGAACCCCACGCGCCAGCTCGCCATGCCGTAGGACTTCGACATGCTGAAAAGCGAGATCGTGTGCTCCGCGTCGAGGGAGCCGGGGGAATAGTGCGTCGCCTCGTCGTAGGTGAAGTACTCGTACGCCTCGTCGCTAACGTGATAGATCCCACGTCCGGCGCAGAGCCGGTTGATCGCCCGCAGCGTATCGGGGGGGTAGACAACGCCCGCCGGGTTGTTCGGCGACACCGTCACGACGGCGCGGGTCCTGGCCGTTATGGCCGCCTCGATCGCCGCAAGCCGCGGCTGGTAGTTGCCGTCCGTCGGGACGCAGACGGCCCGGCAGCCCGCAAGCCCCACCGCCATCTCGTGGTTGAAGTAGTAGGGGGACAGCAGGATGACCTCGTCGCCGGGGTCGCACAGGCACAGCAGGGCGTTCAGGAAGCCCTGGTTCGCACCGGCGGTGACGAAGATCCTGCGGCCTCCGGAGGCGTCGATCCCGTTCTCGGCGCGAAGCTTCTCCTCGAACGCCTTCCTGAGCCTGGGCAGACCGGCGTCCGGGACGTACTTGTGGTGGGCGGAGTTTTTCAGGAAAGCGGGGATTTTCCGCAGCGCTGCCGGGGGTGGGCCGTAGTGGACGACTCCCTGGCCCAGGGAAATCGTACCCGGCGTCCCGGCGATCCAATCCGCGACCGTCGGGATGATCGGCATCTGGACGAGTGCGGCGCGCTTCGAGCCTTTACGGGAACGGGTCTTTCGCCTCTTTCCCACCTCAGTCGACCGGGAGGATGCGCTTTTCGAACCGCATCTCCTCCAGATCCCCCACGACGACGGAGAGGCCGGAGGCAGACTGGCCCGGCTGGATGCACACGGTTTTCCCGACGTTTGCCATCCAGACGCCGCTTTCTTCCGGGGATTCGTGGATGTGGCCGTGGAGCGTGAGGCAAGGTTGCGTTTTCCCGATGAACCGGGCAGTGGCGGGAGAGCCCACCGGCTGCCCCCCCCGGACGACGTCCAGCCCCAGCCCCGCGGGGGGGCCGTGGATCACGTAGACGGCCCGGCCCGGATCGTCCGGTGCGGGGAGCGCGGCCAGTTCCTCCTCGATCGTGGGGAGCGTCCCCGCGTACGCCATCCAGTCAGGGATCTCCTCCCACCCTCCGGGCCGGGAGAGGATCCCGGTGCCGAACTGCACCGGGAAGGCGAATTCGCCGTCGTCCATCCGGGCCCGATCCTTGAGGCGGAAGGGAAAATCGGACACCAGGTTGAAGCCGAGGAATTCATACGGGCCCGCCGGGACTTTCCGGCCGGCGAGATTTTCCACCAGCGGATACCGCGAGCAGATGACGTCGAATTGCGGATCATGCGTGCGGAGATCGTCGTTGGCGGGAAATCCGAAGTGCCGGATCCCCGCCTCCTGGTACTTCGCGAAGTGGGGATCGAGGAATTCCTGGAGAAACCGCTCCTGGTCCCCGTGCGTCCTGCTGTGGGGGAACATGTCGCCGCCGTTTACGACCAGCCATGCGCCGGTTTCTACGGCCAGAGCCAGGGTACGCTCGTACTTCCGCTGGTTTCCATGCAGGTCGGTGACGTAGAGGAAAGGTCCCATGAGTCCCAGGTTAGCAAAGCGAAGGGATGTTCTTGAAACTTTTCGCCGGGGACCCGCAGGCGATGCGGGGTGGTCCGCGAAGCGGCGTGTGGAGCGAGAAAGAAAGCATTCCCGCAAAGCGGGGGTCGGTTCGAAGAGCGCAACCGCAGCGAGCGGGCGCAAGGTCGCTCGCGTAGCGTAGCCGGACCCCCTCGCGAGCCCTAGGGGCCCCGTGAACCAGCCAAGGGAGGATGAAAGGTTTCAAGATCGTCCCCCTTCTTTGCGTGGCGCCCGTTCGATGTCGATGACCGTTACGATGGGGGGGGAGAGAAAGCGCATCGGGGGACCCCAGGTCCCCGTCCCGCGGCTGGTGTACAGGAAGGATCCTCCCAGGGGAAAGAGGCCCGACAGGTTCGGATAGGGGCGCCCGACCACGTAGCGAAAAGGGAAGATCTGCCCGTTGTGCGTGTGGCCGGAAAGCTGGAGGTCGAACAGGCCCCGCGAACCTTTGGAGATCCGGGGCCGGTGTTTCAATAAAATCGTAAACAACGGGGTGGGCGTCCCCCCGAGAATCGCCGCCTCCCGGCGACCGGGAACAGCGCCGAGCGCCGCGCCCACGGTGTCGTCGACGCCCGCGATCCGCAAGAATTCCCCCACCTGGACGGCCTCCCCCCGGAGGACGGAGAACCCCGCCCGCTGCGTGAACTGGAGCGCCTGGTCTATCCCTGCGTAGAACTCGTGGTTCCCGGTGACGGCGAACTTCCCGAGGCGGGGGTGGATCTTCTCGAAGATCTCCGCCAGCCCCTCGAGGTGGTTGATCTCCGCATCCACCAGGTCCCCCGTGGAGACGAGGATGTCGGGATCGACGCGGCGGATCACCTCGGCGATCTTCTCCGCCTTCGCGTTGCGCACGAGCAGGCCGAGGTGAACGTCGGAGATCTGCGCAACCCGTATGCGGGAGGTGGATGCGGGGAGCTTGTCGGTGCGGATCGTAATCCGCTCGACGCCGATGTCCCGGGCCTCGAAGAACGAGTAGGTCCCAAGCGCCACGCAAAGAGCGACCAGGGCGAGAAAAGGTTGCTTCCCGGAGATAAGGAAGGGGGGACTTTCGCCTCCCGAGACCGCCCCCGCCAGGCGAAAGACGAGGTTGATCGCGTCCACGGCAAGGTTCGTCCAGAGGAAGAAGAAGAGAAGCCCCATCCAGGTATACCCGACCCAGGAGACGGCCCGGGCCGCTCCTTCCATCCCGTGCTTCCCGAGGAAATAGATGATGAGGGGGGCGCAGGTGAGGGCGACGAGAGCCGGTGCGAGGATGCCTACTGTCCCCCACCCGAATCCGAGGGCCGATTTCGCTTTGAGGAGCGCATAGGCGTGGGCGCTTCCGTAAATCAGGAAGAAGGTGATGAGGAACAGGGACAAGGAGCGTGAACCTCCGCGCGAGATTTTTCTCTCCATTATCCATGATTCCGTGCAGGCAGGACGCCTTTTCCGCCCCTTCTCCGACCGGCTCACCGGGGACCTGCAGCGATGCGGGTCCTTCCGTCGTCAGTGTACTCGCAACCGATCGCAAAACCTCTGCGCCCGCCGCAGGGGAGAATGAGTTCTTAGGAACGTCCCTGTTCTTGGAGTTTCGCGGGAGCGAGACCTGCGACCGTCCGCGAGCATCACGCGGACTGATGTGTGTGGCGGCGCATTCGGGATCGTGCGATAATACAACCGTTGCGAATTAACGCGAGGGGGACGACGTGCCGACCTACGAATACTTGTGCGGAAAGTGCGGGGAGTTCGAGAAGGATCAGCGGATCACGGATTCGGCGCTTTCCAAGTGCCCGCACTGCGGCGGGAAGGTCACGAAGCAGGTCGGCGGAGGCGGCGGATTCATCCGAAAAGGGGGCAACTGGGTCTCCAAGATGTCCTCCCCGGGCGACAGCTCGAAGAAGATCACGGACCGGATGATGAAGCAGACGGTGGGCGAGGTGGCCGAGGATATCGCCCGAGGATCGAAGGGCCACTGAGCGGGTACACTCTCACCGGGGACATTCCTTTTATTCCGACGAGAAAACCAGGAGTGTCCCCGCCCAAACCCAGCGGCAACGCCTCCTATGCGGCGGCCCGCCCGAAGACCTGGCGGAATGCCCGGACGGCCCGGGCGATCTCCTTTTTTCCAATCCCCAAATGGGTTACGGCGCGGAAGAACGGGAACGACCGGTCGTCTACGAGGACGCCCCGCTCGTGCAACGCTTCCTGGAATTCGGGGAGGGAGACGGTGGGCATCCTCCACCGGAAGAGTACGATGTTCGTCTCCACGGGTGCGTTGATCACCTCGATCCCGGGGAGGTCGGCGAGTGACTGCGCGAGCGCCTTTGCGTGCTCGTGATCCTCGGCCATCCGCCTGACGTTGTTCCGCAGCGCATAGAGACCTCCTGCGGCGACGATTCCGGACTGCCGCATCCCCCCGCCGATGCGTACTCCTACGCTCCTTGCCTCTTCGAGGAAGTCCCGGGAGCCTACGACGATCGATCCGACGGGCGCCCCCAGCCCCTTGGACAGGCAGAACATCAGGGAGCGGCAAACCTTCCCGTAGTCTGCGGGCGTAACCCCGGAGGCGACCGAGGCGTTGAAGATCCGGGACCCGTCGATGTGGACCGGGATGCCGGTTTTTCGGCAGAGACTGTGGATGCGCCGCAGGGAGGCGATGGGGAAGATCGTACCCCCGCCGGCGTTGTGGGTATTTTCCGCGGTGACCAGCCGGACTTTCGCCCTGCTTCGCAGCGGAGCCTCCTCGATTGCCCTGGCTACGTCGTCCGCCGTGAAGATCCCGCCGGGGGTGTCGATCCCCAGGATCGCGACGGCGGCCAGGTTCGAGATGCCCGGTCCCTCGCGCCCTGCGACGTGGGAGGACTCCGAGGCGACGATGATGTCCCCCGGCCGGGTCCACGAGGCCACCGAGACCAGGTTCCCCATCGTCCCGGAAGGGACGAAGAGGGCCTCCTCCTTGCCGAACAGGGAGGCCGCGTACTGCTCCAGCGCCCGAACGGAGGGGTCCTCTCCCCGCTGCGAGTCACCGACCTTCGCGTGGGTCATCGCTTTCCGCATCCCCGCGGAGGGGAGCGTGACGGTGTCGGATCTAAGATCTACGGGAGCTGTCATGGCCGGTCACGCTGGGATGGGACCATGCGGCACATCAGGGTTTTCCCTCCTTCAAGGCATCGGCGCTTGCCTGCCTGGAGACACCGGTAAATAGATGAGTACGATCCCCTCCCCGTTTCGTCGGGGACTCCCGGCGCGGATGCTCCATATTATCAAGCGAAAAAGCCAAAAGAAAAAATGTAAACGGGGTGAAAGAAACTGCCTTATAGTAGAAAGATCCGATTTCTCCCGATCGGGCCATTACCGAAGCGATATTATTGCCATGGGCCGGATTCTTCGACCAGGGGACGCCATGGAATTTTGCTTATGTCATAAGGGTATTAGATCTTTCGGAGAAAGGATCTAAGTGGCCTCCTGGGGGAATCTGCAACCGCTATCCACGGAATTATACACCCTGCTTCAGTACGGGCTGTTCCTCGTCCTGTTTTTTTTCCTCCCTTTCCTCGGGGTCATCATCGGCGGATCGACCGTCTCTCTCCTCCTTTCCTTTCTCGGAAAGGAAAAGCGGGACCCGGCCTATCTGCGCTTCTCGAAGGAGATGATGGAGACCGTCATGACGGGCAAGTCCGCCCTTTTCATGTTCGGCCTCGTCCCTGTCCTGCTCGTCTGGTTTATCTACGCACGGATTTTCTTTGATGCGACTCCGCTGCCGTGGCATTTCTGGTCCGCTGTCCTTGCGGTCCTGGTCGCCGGTTTCGCCCTTCTCCACGTGTACCGGTCGGCCTGGAGGCGCCCGCCTTCCCCTTCCCCGTTCCATGTCATGTCCGGCGCCGCCGGGCTGCTGGCGTTGTTCTTCGCCTTTTTCCTCTTTTCCCAGGGGTACGGAGTCCTCTTCAATCCGGAGAAGCTTTCCCTTCTCCGGGAACATATCCGGTTTTTCCTCTCCTGGAACGCGGTCGTGAAATATCTTCTGTTCCTCGCCGTTTTTTTCGGGATGACCGGCGGGGGGATTCTCCTTCTTGGCGGCCGGTCTGCGGAAGGGAAGGAAGCGCCGGACGCTTCCTACCGGGGGTTGGTCCGCGACATTGGCGCGAAACTCACCTTTCTTGCGACGCTTGTCCTCCCTGTTTTCGTGCTGCTCGATCTGGTTACCCTCCCGGAAATCGCGCTTTCCGCGACAGTGTTCGCGACTGCGGCGATCGTCCTGCTCCTGTCGCTTGCGGTCTGCCTGATCCTCTCTCTTCCTTCCGGCAAAAAGGAAGGCGGCCCGGGCGCGCGGATAGCCACCCTGTATGTCCTGATCTTTCTCGCGGTACTCGTGCACGACCACGCGGCGGTCGGAAACGCCTACCAGGACCGGATCGCCTCCCTGAACATGCAGGCCAAGGCGGTCGAGGCGGAACACGCGAAAGAGGCGCCCCGGGAAGAACCGGCTGCGGGCGGAAAGACGGCGGCCGAAACGGGGAAAGCCGTGTTCGAAACGAACTGCGCGGGATGTCACCAGTTCGACATCCGGGTCGTCGGTCCGCCGTTAAACGAAGTGGTGCCGAAATACGCAGGCGACGTGGAGAAGCTGAAAGGATTCATCCGGAACCCGGTCAAGGTGAACCCGGACCTCCCGTCGATGCCCAATCTCGGGCTTCCGGAGGAAGAGATCGATGCCGTCGCAAGGTACCTGATCGGGCGGGTAAAACCCGGCGGTTCGCCGTGAACCTTCCCGGACGAAAGGGAACATGGGGACAGGGGAAGTGAGAAAAACGGTTACCCTTCTTGCCGTATCGGCATATTTCGGGGTCCTTCTCCTGGGCACTGTGGGCCTTTGGATTTCCTGGCATCGCGCGGGGCTTAGCCCCGACCAGCCGATCGCTTTCCCCCACACGATCCACGTGTCGAAACTGAACCTGCCCTGCAATTTCTGTCACATCTTCGTCGACCGGTCGAAGCACGCGGGGGCTCCGCCCGTGGAAAAATGCATGTCCTGCCACAGGACGATCGCAACGGAGAGGGAAGAGATCCGGAAGCTCACACGGCATTACGAGGAGAAAAAGCCGATCGAGTGGAACCGGGTATACTCCTTGCCGGAGCACGTCTACTTTTCGCACAAGAGGCATGTCAAGGCGGGCGTGGACTGCAAAAATTGCCACGGACAGGTGGGGGCAATGGAAAAGATCCGCAGGGTAAGCTCGTTGAAAATGGGGTGGTGCGTTTCCTGCCACAGGGCCAGGGGGGCTCCCCGGGACTGTGCCACCTGCCACAAGTAAGAGGAACGGAAGATGAAGCGACGGTTGAAGCGAAGAGATTTCCTGAGGATCATGGGGGGGGTGTCGGGCTCCACCCTGGTGTCCTCCTGCGGCTCCGGCAACGGGCCGAAAAAATTCATCTCCTACATTCTCCCCCCGGAAGAGGGGATCCTTCCCGGAGAAGCGACCTTTTCCCCGTCCACGTGCGCGGAATGCCCCGCCGGGTGCGGCGTGTCGGTGAAGATCAGGGAAGGATGGCCGATCAAGCTCGAAGGTTCCCCGGGGCATCCGGTAAACGACGGCGGGTTGTGCATCCGCGGGCAGTCTTCCATAACCCGCCTGTATCACCCGAAGAGGATCGGTTCTCCCATGCTGCGAAACGGCAGTGGGAAGGTCCGGAGAATTTCCTGGGAGAAGGCCTTCTCCACGGTTTCGGAGACCCTTGACGCCTCCCGTGCCTCCGGGCGGACAAACCTCTTCCTGTCCGGAAGGACCACCGGCTCCCTCTCCGGGCTGATCGGCATGTTCTGCGGGAAGGTCGGGGTTAAGAGGCTTCCCGAGTTCGAGGTCTATTCCCATTCCGAGGGTAAAGAGGCGAACGGCCTGCTCTTCGGAGAGCGCGACGTTCCCCGCTACCGGATCGAGAATGCCGATTTTCTCCTGACGGTCGGAGCGGATATTCTCGAGACGCACGTAAGCCCCGTTTCCTACACCCGGCAGCTGTCCCGGGCAAAGAGCAAGGAGGGGTTCCGGTGGTACCACGTGGAGCCCCATCTGTCGCTGACCGGTGCGAACGCCGACAGGAGAATCGTGGTCCGTCCGTGGCAGGAAGCGGTATTCCTCTCGTTTTTACTCCGGCATCTGATGGAAAAAGGGCCCCGCAGGGGCGAATTTCCCCGGGAGATTTCCGAAGCCCTCCCCCGGATGTCCGTCGAGCGCGTGTCGGAGGCCACGGGGATCCCCGCCGGTACGTTGCAAGAGGTCGCCGACCGCATTGCGCACGCGAGGCGCCCCCTGGTGATCGCCGGAGGAGTTTCCACGGCCCACCCGGGAGGCCTCGAGGTGGCGGGCGCGGCCTGCGTGATCCAGTGGGTCACGGGGGCAGTCCCCGACCTGGTCGATTTCAGGAGGAGGGAGAACTACGAAAGTGTGGGGACCTTTCGGGACATGGAAGATCTCACTGCCCGGCTGGGCGGGGGAGAGGTCGGGGTCCTGTTCCTGTCGCGGACGAACCCCGTATTCTCCCTGCCGGAAGAGGTCGGGTTCAGGGAGAATCTTAAAAAAGCGAAGCTGTCGGTAGGGATAGGCGATCTCCCGGACGAGACGATGCAGGAGGTAGACCTTTTCCTCCCCCTCTCCCACTCCCTCGAGTCGTGGGGGGACGTCGAGCCGAGGCGGGGGATCGTCTCCCTTCAGAAGCCCGTGCTGAAAACCCTTCACGACACGCTCTCCGAAGGAGACATGCTGCTCCGTCTCCTCCACGGGAGTGCCGGGGAAGGGACCGCGTCAGGGTACCGGGACTTCCTGTTCGACGCGTGGCGGAAACGGTTCGGGGAAAGCGGAAGAAGCGCGTTTCTCGAGCAGGGCTATTTCGAGGAACCCCTCCCCGCGAAACGGGTCTCCCTCGACGGGAAAAAGGCGGCCTCCCTTCTCAAGGGGGCGCAGGCAGGGATGAAACCGGGCGAGCCCGTCCTCGTGCTGGCCCCGTCTCTTAGGACCTTCGACGGGCGGAGCCGGGGATTACCGCTCCTCTCCGAGATTCCCGACCCCCTGACCACCATCTCCTACGGGCGCTGGCTCTCGGTTTCGCCGGAGACGGCGGCGGGAGCGGGACTCAAGGAGAGGCAGGAGGTAACCGTCTCCTCCTCCTCCGGCTGGTCGCAGGTTCTCCCGGTGAAGGTTCAGCCGGGCCTCCCGGCAGGAGTCTTCGTGGCCTGCCGCGACTTCGGCGAATCTCCCCCCCTTCGGACGGAGAAACGGACGGGAGGGACAATCGAGTACATCGAGAAAGTCACCATAGGAAAAACCGGAAAGATGGCGGCCATCCCCATCCTCTCCGGCTCCCCTTCCCAGCAGGGGCGGGGGCTGATTCCCGATCCCGTCCACAGGGACGAAAAACAACACCACGGAAGGGAGAGCCTCTACCCGGAGCACGTGCACAAGGAGTACCGGTGGGCCATGGCCATCGACCTGGCGCTTTGCAACGGCTGTTCCGCGTGCGTTGCCGCCTGCTACATCGAGAACAACATCCCCGTCGTCGGGAAGAAGGACCACCTGAAGGGCCGGGAGATGTCGTGGCTTCGGATCGAGCCCTTCTACGGGGAGGCGGGGAACGTCGATTTCCTCCCCATGCTTTGCCAGCAGTGCCATTCCGCTCCCTGCGAGACGGTGTGCCCGGTGTACGCCGCCTATCACAACCCCGAGGGGTTGAACGTCCAGGTGTACAACCGGTGCGTGGGGACGAGGTACTGCTCGAACAACTGCCCCTACAAGGTGAGGCGGTTCAACTGGTTCTGGCACCGGTGGGAAAAGCCATTGAACAGAATGCTGAACCCCGAACTGCAGGCCCGGGGGGCGGGGGTCATGGAGAAGTGCACCTTCTGCATTCAGCGGATCCGTGCCGCCAAGGACAAGGCGAAAGACGGGTCCCGCACGGTCCGGTCCGGGGAGGTAACGACGGCTTGCGCGGAGAGTTGTCCCACGGGCGCCATCACCTTCGGTAACCTCCTCGATCCGGAGTCGCGGGTGTACCGGCTGGCGCACTCCGGGAGGGCCTACCGGGTTTTCGAGGGCCTGGGAACGGATCCTTCCGTGTACTATCTGAGTGGAGAGAAAGGCGACCCCGGGAAGAAGAGCCATGGATAAACACGACAAACTGGCCCGGGTGGAACAGGACGTCCTCGCCGCGATGAAGAGGCCGGGGATCGGGTATCTTGCGGCCCTCGGATGCTCCGCCACCCTCTTTCTCACCCTCCTCGGATTATGGGGCTACCAGATCACGACCGGCATGGGGGTGTCGGGCCTCATGAATCCCGTGGGATGGGGGGTCTACATCACGAATTTCGTCTTCTGGGTCGGTATCGCCCACTCGGGGACGCTGATCTCGGCGGTCCTGTTCCTGTTCCGCGCCCGGTTCCGCACCAGCTTCAATCGTCCCGCCGAGGCGATGACCGTTTTCGCGCTGCTCGTCGCGGGACTGTTCCCCCTGATCCACCTCGGCCGGACCTGGAAGTTCTACTACCTCTTCCCCTACCCGACGCAGCGGATGCTCTGGGTGAATTTCCGCTCTCCCTTGATCTGGGACGTCTTCGCCGTGAGCACGTATCTCACCGTGAGCGTCGTCTTTTTCTACGTGGGGCTGATCCCCGACTTCGCCATCGTGCGCAGGCACAAGGAGGGGTTGGCAAAACGGATCTACGGCTTTCTCTCCCTCGGCTGGACGGGGACGAGAAGGCAGTGGAAGAACTACAACCAGCTTTACCTGTTCCTGGCCGCGTTCGCCACTCCCCTCGTGGCGTCGGTCCACTCCGTCGTCTCGTGGGACTTCGCCATGAGCATCATCCCCGGGTGGCACACCACCATCTTCGCCCCCTACTTCGTGGCCGGCGCGATCTTCTCCGGCACGGCGATGGTCATCACGCTTGTCGTTCCCATGCGCAAGATCCTGGCCCTCGACCGGTACATCACCGACGACCATTTCGAGAGCATCGCGAAGATCCTCCTCTTTACCTCCCTCATCGTGAGCTACTCCTACATTGTCGAGTTCGGCCTCGCCGCCTACAGCGGGAACCCCTTCGAGATGGAGCAGTTCCGGTACCGCGCCCTGGGGGACTACACCGTGATGTTCTGGATCATGATCTCCTGCAATTCCTTGATCCCCCTTACGCTTTTCGTGCGGAGCCTGCGGCGCAACGTGAAATACCTGTTCGTCCTCTCCCTCTTCGTGAACGTGGGAATGTGGGTGGAGCGGTTCGTGATCATCGTCTCGTCTCTTGCCCGGGATTTCGACCCTTACGCGTGGGGGACGTACTCCCCCAGTTTTGTCGAGGTGGGGATCACCCTGGGCAGCTTCGGGCTGTTCTTTACGGCGTATCTGATTTTCCTGAAAACCTTGCCCGTGCTGTCGATTACGGAAATCATGGAGCACCTCTAAATGGAGAGGCGGATGGTTTTCCAGGACAGGGAGGAGTTCCTCGCGGCCCTGCGCGACCTGGCCCGGGAGGGGGTTTCACAAAAAAGAATCCAGGTGGAAACCCCTTTCCACGTCCATGAGGTGGACGAGATCCTGCCGACGAAGCCGGCGAAGGTGAAAAATTTCGCCCTCCTGGGCGCCGCGAGCGGCACAGTTACCGGGTTTGCCTTCACGATCCTAACGTCCCTCAGTTGGCCGCTCATCGTCGGGGGGAAGCCGATCGTCTCCCTTCCGCCGTTTGTCATCATCGCCTTCGCCCTCACGATCCTGTTCGGGGCCCTGTCCACGTTTTTCGGGTTTCTTATCCTTGCTCGTCTGCCGAGCGTTTCCGGTTTTGTCCCGAAGGAGGAGTTCGGGAACGCGTTCGTGATCACCGTGGAGCCGGGGGAAACGGAATGAAGGGGTTGCCGGAAATGACGGGCGGCCGGATCGTACTGTTCGTCCTCGCAGGGGGAATCGTGGCGCTTACCCAGTTCGGTCCCCTGGCCAAAGACGGCGGCTCGCTTCTCCTGGCCCTTCTGTTCTGGGCCTCGGTCATCGAGGGCTGCATCGCCGCTGTTGCGGCGTGCACCCTGATCAAGGCCAAGTGGGTGGCATCCGTGAAGAGGGAGCTCCTCTCGGTCCATCCCCTCCTGTTGTTCGTCTCGGTCCTCTTCCTGTTCCTTACGCCCTTCGTGGATTCCTATCCCTGGGTCGGCAGGGAGGGGATCTGGTTCGACAAGGGATTTTTCGTCGGGAGAAATTTCGTCCTGCTGCTGCTCGCCTACCTTGCGGCGAGAAGATTCGCCATCGCTTCCCACAGGGACGAAGAGGGGAGGGAACGGTTCGCGGCCATCTATCTCTTCGTTTTCGTCGCTTCCCAGTCCTTCATGGCGTTCGACTGGGTCATGTCGCTGGCGTATCCCTGGGTCAACACGCTGCTGGGAGGCTATTTCTTCATCGAGTCCCTGTTCGCGGGGTTCGCCCTGTCGGGCATCCTCTACGCTTTTCTCCATGGAAGGCCCGCCCCGACACACGGGCCGACAGGCCGCTCCGACCTGAAAGACATTGCCATCCTGCTTTTCGGGTTCAGCATTCTGTGGGTGGGGCTGTTTTTTGCCCAGTTCCTCGTGATCTGGTACGGGAATATCCCGGAGGAGGTGAGTTATCTCCTGGCGAGAATATCCTCGTCGCCTCTCCGCGAGCTTTCCCTCTCGATCCTCGCCTTCTACTTCTTCGTCCCCTTCTTCATTCTCTTGCCCGGCAGGTCAAAGACGAACCCGTTCGTGGTGTTCGCCGCGTCTCTCTCCATCCTGCTGGGGATCCTGGTCGAACGGTTCGTCTATCTTGCCCCCATCGTCCCGGTGCGCTTCGGAGTGCTGGCGATCCACTTCCTCTGCTTCCTTCTCCTTTTCGTCCTTCTCGTGAGGGTGAAACGGGAACCCGGGGAGAGCGTCCTCGAAGCGTAGTTCCTCACCCCATCGGGGACGACCTGGGACCCTGGCTCGCGGGGGGAAGTCCCCTCGGCTACGCTCGCGATCTTCGCCCGCTCGCTGCCGGTTCCGCTCGCCGAGATTGGGACCGCTTGGTGGGGACACTCCTCGCCCGCATTCCGGAGATGAACCAGGAATGTCCCCGCCGCCTCGTGGACTCCCCCGCGAGCCCCTAGCAACGGGAGGAAAAACGTCTCAGAGCGGGTTCCGCTACTTCAGGCAGGGTTTCGCGGACGGGATCACGCAGAGGAACGTGAAGGGAGAATCTCCCGTGTTTTCGAAGTTGTGCTCCTCTTCCCGAGGGACGTAGACGAAGGAGTCCGGGCCGATCTCCCGCTCACTGTCTTTATTCCGGACCTTCCCCCTGCCGGAGAGGACGTAGACCTCGTGCTCCCACGCGTGGGTGTGGAACGGAGTGCGGCCGCCGGGGGCGATCTCGAAGTGGCGCATCGTGAACGTCGGCGCGCCCACGTTCTCCCCCATCAGGACGCGGATGGTGACCCCCTCCGCCTCGGGGTCGGTGACCGTCTTCCCCTCGATGTCGCTCCACTTCGCCGTGTACATGGCTCCCCCCCTCGGCCGGTTTCCTCGATCAGGATACCACTGTCCCAAGAACAGGGACGTTCCTAAGAACTACAATCTTGTTCGTCCCGAGGGTGCCACGATCGGTTATCCCGCCGGGTTTTCCCGCTCCGCGACGCCTGAAGTGTTGTGCAGGCACCTCTTCCTCCGCAGGCCCCCTGCATCGCCCCGGTCCCCCTCCTGCGGCTGCTGCGCCGGCCACGAACGCCCCCCCGGCCGCGGCCGGATACGGGTCATCCGGCGGCGGGGAGGTATTTCCGGCACGCCTCGATGTTTACCACGTGGGCTTTGTGCATGTCGGAGAAGAACGCCTTTTCTCCGGGGGTCGTCTCTCCCGGCGGGATCTCGTCGATCTTGCGGACGACCCACGCCTGCCCCTTGACGAGGAGCGCCAGCCTCTCGGCTTCTCCCTCGATGGAGAGAACCTTTTCCGCGAAAGATCCGACCCTGTCGGTAGGGACCCCTCCCCGCTCCTGGATGAGCCGGGACAGCCCGGCGCAAAATCGCCCCTCGTCGTTCCGGAGGAAAACGAGGAAATCCTTCTTCTCCCCCTCCGGGGTCTCGTCCGCCATCGCAGCGAGGCATCGTACCCCCGCCCGTTCCGCCTCGAGCAGTTCCTGCATCCGGTCGATCATCGCACCCTCCGTCAGATCCAGAGACGGTCCACTATCAGAAGCCGGCCGCCCGGTTCAGGTCGGTTAGAATCTCCTTCTCGCTTACGTTGTGCATCATCGCGCTCTGCTTGACGCTCTCGGTCGCCTGGCCGGGGCATGAAAAGCACCCGTCCCCGTAATATTTCCTGAACACCTTCTCCGTCTCCGGATACGCGGCGAGGATATCGCCCAAAACGCTGTCCGGGCGGATCGGCTCCCCACGGGAAAGCTTGCCTTTTCGGCCTGCCGTCCCACGCGGAACCCCTGCCCCGGCCGGTTCGGGTGCCGGTGTCCCGGAGGCGGACGCAATCAGCCGGGCGACCATCGGCCCGAGTTCGACGTTGTGCCGCTGGCACGCCATCCGCAAGGTAATGGGGATCTGCTTCACCTGTTCCCTGTGCTCCGGGTTCCCCAGGGAGGCGAATCCGTTTGCCACGAAAACCTCCACCGTCTGGGGCCACCGGGTCAGGATCTCCCCCACCCGCATATCGGGGTGGATATCCACCTGAGGAGGCGGCGGAGCCTGCGGTCGCAAGGATGGCGCCTCCTCCTCCTCTTCTTCCTCTTCCTCCGCCGGCGCGATGAGCATCGTCGCGCCGAGGTTGATCACGAACATCGCCACCGACACGACCGACAGCCCGGCGAACAGGGCGAATCCCGTCGAGGGGCGCTCCGGCGCCGTGGCCACCATCCCGATCAGGCCGACGTTGGCTGCGTAGAAGTGCAGGGGCACCCACGAGGGCCAGTGAAGAGTGCGGCCGTTGAACCGGGGCAGGATGAAGTACCCCACCCCGTAGATCATCATCGACATGAAGCCCAGCATGTTGAAATGGACGTGGGCGAACTGAACCCACCCCGCAGCCGCGGCGGACCCCATCCAGGCGCCCAGCACGGCCGCCAGGAAAAAGTATACGAGCGCAGCGACAACAAATGCCTTGGTGTACCGATCCATCGTTCCTCCCTATCGTTATCGGGGACACTCCCCTCGAGTTGGCAAAGCCATATTATGGCAAGGATAGACGTCCCGTTCGCCGTGCGCATTGATGTACGTCAATTGTGCTGCCCGTATAATATCCAATTTGAGGAATGGGAAATTCCGGATAAAATGCATGTCAAACGGAACGATGTACGCCTTGCCGCCAGCGCTTGAGACTTCCGCGGCATCGCTTATCCTCGCCGGGAGGAGGGGAAGCCATGGAGAAGCTGATCAGCGGGATCCACCAGTTCCGGAAGCAGTACTGGAGCGACAACAGGGATCTATTCCAAAGGCTTGCCGAGCACGGCCAGTCCCCGGATGCGCTGTTCATCACCTGCTGCGACTCCCGCGTGGTCCCGTCGGTGTTCACGCAAGGGCAGCCGGGGGACCTTTTCATTTACAGGAACATCGGGAATTTCGTGCCGCCGTACTCGGACGGTACGCTCGACGGGACGGGGGTCGGTGCCGCCATCGAATACGCCGTGGACCACCTGCGCGTCGGGGACATCATCGTCTGCGGCCACTCCGACTGCGGGGCGATGAATGCGCTCTACAAGGATCGGAAGGCCTTCGCGGAGACGCCGCACATCACGGAGTGGCTGAAGCACGGGGACGGGACGCTAAAGGTCGTGGAGGACAACTACCCCGAGAAGTCGAAGGAGGAGAGGCTGGCGATCACCGCCGAGGAGAACGTCCTGGTCCAGATGGAGAACCTGCGAACCTACCCCGTGGTCCGGAAGGCGGCCCAGGAGGGGCGCCTCATGGTGCACGCATGGTTTTTCGAGGTCGGCGAGGGGAAGGTCTACGGCTACTCTCCCGAGAAGGGCCAGTACGAGCCGCTCCACCTGGAGGAGGAGTAGCCCGGCATGCGCCCCCTCCGACTTGTCCTCCATAGCTGCGTGGGCAGCGAAGGGGGAGGCTGCGAAGCCGATTAGCGTTCTCGGTCCGGGGTGTATTCGAGGGGTGCGACAGGGCGGCGGAATCCCGGCGGCTCGCCAGGGAATCGAATTAACGGGAGGGTGCAGCGATGGGCGGTTTCCGAACGGAAAAAGACTCCATGGGGGAGGTTCGCGTCCCGGCGAATGCGTACTACGGGGCGCAGACACAGCGGGCCTTCGAGAACTTTCCGGTGAGCGGGGTACGGATGCCGCTTCCGGTCGTCCATGCCGCCGCGATGATCAAGGGATTCGGCGCCGAGGTCAACGCGGGGCTGAAACTTGTCGACCCCCCTCTGGCGGAAGCGATTTCGCGGGCCGCCCGCGAGGTGCTGGAGGGGAATTTCGACGACCAGTTCGTCCTCGACGTCTACCAGACCGGCTCGGGCACCTCGACCAACATGAACGTCAACGAGGTGCTCGCCAACAGGGCCAACGAACTTCTTGGAAAGCCCCTGGGGGGAAACTCCCCCGTTCACCCCAACGACCACGTGAACCGGTGCCAGTCCAGCAACGACGTGGTTCCGTCCGCGATCCGGATCGCGGCGCGGCGGGAGCTGTCGGAGAGACTCGTCCCGGCGCTTTCGCACCTGCGGGACGCCCTGTCAGGGAAGTCGAAGGAGTTCTCCGATATTCTGAAGATTGGGCGAACCCATCTGCAGGATGCCATTCCGGTCACGCTCGGGCAGGAGTTCTCCGCGTACGCGTCACAGATCGACCATGGGATCCGGCGGGTGCATTCCGCTTTCGCCGACCTCGAGGAACTCCCCCTCGGGGGGACCGCGGTAGGAACGGGCCTGAATGCCCACCCGGAATTCGGCGTAAGGACGATCGCCGAGATCGCCGCCGCCACCGGGATTTCTTTTCGGCCCGCGGAGAACCGGTTCGAGGCGATCGGCGCGCAGGACCCCCTCGTCGCGGCCAGCGGTACGCTCAAGGGGATCGCCGCCTCCCTGATGAAGATCTCACACGACATCAGGCTTCTGTCGTCGGGCCCCCGGTGCGGGATCGGGGAGCTCACTCTGCCCTCCCTGCAGCCCGGGTCCTCCATCATGCCGGGGAAGGTGAACCCTGTCATCCTGGAGATGGCGATCCAGGTATCGGCGCAGGTTATCGGCAACGACGCGGTGGTGACCCTTGGCGGATCGCTGGGGGTGCTGGAGTTAAACGTCATGCTCCCGGTGATGGCGCGCAACCTGTTGGAATCGATCGGGATCCTTGCCTCCGCGGCCACACTTCTTTCGGAGCGGTGCGTGTCGGGGATCACTCCGAACAGGAAGCGGTGCGAGGAGTTGATCGAGCAGAGTCTTGCCATGGTGACCCCGCTGGCGGTCAAAATCGGCTACGACAAGGCGGCGGAGATCGCCCACGAGGCGTACCATTCGGGCAGGACGATCCGGGAGATCCTCATGGAGAGGAAAATTCTCCCCCCGGAGGAGATCGAGAAGATCCTCGATCCGGGAAAGATGGTTTGATCGTATGCTGACCATCATTTGTCTGATATAATAAAGACAAATGTCTGGAGGGCGGAGATGGGAAGCAGGGATGTCGTGGAGGTACTCGGAGGACGAAAGGTCCTCGGGAAGAGAGTTTCCGGGGCGATGGATATGGCCCATTTGATCGAGATGGGTTTCCCCGAACCGGTCCTGGAGCGCGTAAAGGACGCTCTGGCTCTGACTACCCGGGAGGTCGCCTTTGCGCTTCAGGTCAGCGAGAAGACCATCGGTCGGCTGCGCGGTGCGCCCTTGCGGCGGCTTTCCCCCGCCACGAGCGATCGCCTGTATCGGATTGCGCGGTTGTTCGCGTTGGCGGAGGAGGTCTTGGAAAGCGCGGATGCCGCACGCGACTGGCTCCGGGAGCGCCAGGTCGGCCTGGGGAACCGGATTCCCCTTGAGTTGATGGGCACGGAGGCCGGGTCGCGGGAGGTGGAGGACCTTCTCCTTCGCATCGAGCACAGCGTCCTGTCGTGATCCGCGCCTGGCGGATCGTCAAGGCGCGGCATGCGGGCGACGCTTTTTTGGGCGAGGGGGCTCGCCTTGCGGGCGGTCGGTGGAACAATCGGGGGACGGCGGTCGTGTATGCAAGCGACAGCTTGGCCTTGGCCGCCCTCGAGTTGTTCATCCACCTGGGAAAGGCACGCTTCGCACTGTCGTTCGTGTCCTTCCGGATAGAGATCCCGGACGACGTAAGAGTCGAGTCGATTCCCGTCGAAGAGCTCCCCGCGAACTGGAGGGACGAGCCGCCGCCCGACGCAACGAAAGACCTTGGAACAAGGTGGGCCAAGGCGGGAACCTCTGTCGTTCTGCGCGTGCCGTCTGTCCTCGTCCCGGAAGAATTCAATTTCCTGCTCAATCCGTCCCACCCGGAGTTCCGCGATATCCGGATCGGAAGCCCGGAGCCGTTTACCTTCGATCCCCGCATGCAAAAGTGACTCCCCTGGCGGTCAAGATCGGCTACGACAAGGCGGCGGAGATCACCCACGAGGCGTACCATTCGGGCAGGACGATCCGGGCTGTCCTCCGAGGAAAAAAGGTTCTTCCGGAGGTCGAGAGCGAAAAGATTCTTGACCCGCGCACTATGATATAATCCCGGGTTCCTATGGACACGGTTACGCACGGACTTACGGGGTGGCTCATCTCCCGGGCCATTCCCATGGATAGAGGCGGGCGGGAGGCAACGGCAGCAGTGATCGTAGGATCGCTCCTGCCCGACGCCGACAACGTGATGTCCCTTCTCGGAAGCGAGATGTATCTCAGGCTTCACCGGGGAGTGTCGCACGGGTTCGCCGGTATCGCCGTGACTTCCCTCCTGGTTGCCCTGCTGCTCTACAAGTTCGGGAAGTGGAAGGACCTGAAAAAACTCTACCTGCTTGTGCTTCTCGGCCAGCTCTCGCACATCGCCCTGGACCTGCTCAATTCCTACGGGACGCAGATCTTCCAGCCGTTTTACGATGCCCGTGTGTCCTTCGACATCCTGTTTGTCGTGGATCTGGTCTTTACCGGGATCATCGTGGCGGGTCTTCTCCTGTCGCGCCGCCGGGCCGCGCCTGCGCAGGTCGCGATGGTTGCGCTCTGCGTCTACGTGGGATTCGCGACCTTCCTTCATCTCCGGGTGGAGGATGCGGTGCGAAGCGCGGCGCAGCAGCACGGGGTCCGCGTAGTCTCTTCCTCGGCTCTGCCCCGCCTCGGGGAAGTTCACATCGGCAACGGTCTTTCGGCCGTCAGGTTGGTCAGGGAGGCGTGGGCGCAGCAGGAGATGGACGGGATGCCGAACCTGCCGATTACAGACCGCCCGGGACGGTATCCTCTCCCGGCGGGTCCGTTCGCGTGGAACGGATTCATCGACGACGGGGAGACCTACATCCGGGCCGAGGTGGACCCGTTTTCCGGTGCGGTTTCCTGGAAACAGCGCGTCCGCAGGGGGCGGGACGTGCCGGAAGTGAGGGAAGTCGAGAACATCCCGGACGTGCGAACATACCTGTGGTTCGCCCGCTTCCCTGTAGTGCAGACCTCTTACGCGGGAGAGAAAACGATCCTGATGTTCTCCGATCTGCGGTTCGGTGAGGTGCCGGGCCGCCGCCGTCCGTTCATCCTCAAGGTCATCGAGGCGCCGGGCCGCTCTCCGGAGGTGCACTGGGGAGGGTAAGCAGGAGCAAAAGAACGGACGCCGCGATCGCGAGCCCCGCGCTTACCCCGAAGGCGACCTGCGCGCCGAACGTGGCCCACAGGGCGCCGAACAGAATGCTTGCCGGCAGGGCGGAAATCCCCACGGCGAGGTGGAACAATCCGAAGGCGGTCCCCCGCAGCGAAGGCGGGACGAAGTCGGCAACCAGCGCCAGCTCCGCGCCCTCGGTGGCCGCCGAGTAGAGCCCGTAGACGAGGAAGAGCCCCACCATCCAAGCTACTCCTTCCACCATTCCCCAGGCTGCGTAGCACGCCGCATACAGAATCCATCCGGCAACGATCAGGCGTTTCCTGCCCCAGCGGTCGGAGAGGATCCCCAGGTGGGTGGAGAAGGACGACTTCACCAAGTGGAACGCCCCCCAGAGCAGCGGCACCCAGGCGGCGGGCACTCCTGAGTCCACCGCCCGCAGGATGAGGAATGCGTCGCTTGCGTTGCCGAGGGTGAACAGGGAGACGATCAGCAGGTAGCGTCGGAAAGGGGAGGGAAAGCTCCCGTCGGAAAGCGATTCCCCGGTGTGCCGGGGTGCCGGTATTCCGGTGTCCCGCACCAGGAACAGGATTGCCGCGACAGATGCGACCCCGGGAATCGCCGCGAGGAAGAAGACCGACCTGTAGGACAGTCCGGCCCCCGCGAGAAGGAGAAAGGCGACGACGGGTCCGAACACGGCCCCCAGGTGGTCCATCGCCTTCCGCAGTCCAAACGCCCGGCCCCGGTCGTCCACGGCAACGGAGGCGGCGAGAAGGGAATCCCGCGGCGACGCTCGGATCCCCTTTCCGATCCGGTCGGAGAATCGCACCGCGAGCACGTGCCCCCATGTAGAGGCAAGTCCCATGAGCGGCCTTGCCACCGACGATAGGAAGTACCCCGCGAGCACGAGCGGTTTCTTTCTCCCGAGCCGGTCCGACCAAACACCCGAGAAGAGCTTGAGAAGCGAGGCGGTGGCTTCCGCAACTCCCTCGATGATCCCGAGGATGACGGGGCCCGCCCCGAGGGTGACAGTGAGGAACACGGGAAGAAGGGGATAGATCATATGTGCGGAGAGGTCGGTGAGGAGGGATACCAGTCCGAGGGCGACGACGTTTCGGTGAAGCCGGGGACGGGTCATACCTTAAGTCAACCTGCCGTACCGTTGTTTCGCAAAAGGCGCAGACCGTTGAAGATGACGAGAAGTGTCGTCCCCATGTCGGCTGCCACCGCCATCCAGAGGGTGGCAAACCCTGCCGTTGCGGCGATGAGAAACCCCGCCTTGATCGTAAGCGACGCGACCACGTTCTGCCGGATCACGGACACCATGCGGCGCCCCAAAACGATCCCCTCCGGGACCCTTCGCAGGTCTTCGGTCATGAGCGCCACGTCCGCCGTCTCGATGGCGGCGGGAGAACCGGCCGCGCCCATCGCGATGCCGACGGAGGAAAGGGCCAGCGCCGGGGCGTCGTTCACGCCGTCTCCGACCATGGCCACCGTGCCGTAGGATTTGACCAGTTCCCGCACCTTCTCCAGTTTGTCGTCGGGCAGCAGGCCGGAGAGCACCTCGTCGATTCCTACCGCCCGGCCCGTCTCCTTTGCGACGTCTGCGTGGTCCCCGGTAAGCATGACCACGTGCTCAACCCTCAAGGAACGAAGCCGCCGCACGGCTTCCCTTGCCTCGGCCCGAATTTCGTCCTCCATCTCGAGGGTCCCCACCACCCCGTTCGAGGTGCCCACGAGGGATACGATTCGGGAACCTTTTTCCTCCAGGGGGGAGAGCAACGCATCCAGTTCGGAGGAGGAAATCCCAATTTCGGCGAAGAGGCGCCGGTTCCCCACGTACACCCGTCTGCCCTCGACCTCCGCGGAGACGCCCCGCCCTTCGAGGACCTCGAACGTGCGCGCCAGCGTGCCCCGTGCCGCCTGGGCGATCCCTCTCCGCCTGGCCTCGTGCCGGACCGCCTCGGCCGCCGGGTGCGCCGACCCCGCCTCCACGGCCCCCGCCATCCGGACGACGTCCGTTTCGTCCACTCCTTCCATCGTTCCGACACGGGTAACCTTGAGCTTCCCGCTGGTGAGCGTACCCGTCTTGTCGAACGCCACGGCGCGGACCTTCCCCAGGACTTCGAGATGATTCGCCCCCTTGACCAGGATCCCGTCCCGCGTTGCGCGGGTCAGCGCCGTGACGGTCACCACCGGTGCGGCCAGTATGATCGCACAGGGGCACGCGATGACCAGGAGGACGAGCGCCCGGTACGCCCACGTTCCCACGGCCCCGTATCCCAGGATTGGGGGTAATGCTCCCACGAGTATCGCCCCGAGAAGGACCGCGGGGGTGTAGACCTTGGCGAACCGCTCCATGAAGGTCTGTATGGGGGCTTTCCGGGACTGGGCCTCCTCCACGCGGCGAAGGATCCTGGCGAAGGTGGATTCGGATAGCGGCCTCACCGCTTCCGCAAGCAGCAGGCCCCGTCCGTTCACGGTCCCGGCATAGAGAGGGTCTCCCACCGTCTTGCCGACGGGGAGGGCCTCCCCCGTCAGCATGGCTTCGTTGAGGTCGGAACTGCCCTTGAAGACTTTCGCGTCGACCGGCACGCGGGCGCCGGGACGGATGACGAGGATGTCGCCCGGGCATACCCCTTCCGCCGCGACGCTCCGTTCCTGTCCTCCCACGCCGCCTACGCGCACGATGGCCGTCTCCGGGGAGAAGGCGAAAAGGTCGGCGACCGCCTTCCGCGCGTGGTCCAGGCTCCTGGCTTCGAGGTAGTTGGCCAGGGCGAAAAGAGTGACGACGACTCCCGCTTCCGCCCACTCCCCCATCAACGTCGCACCGCCGATGGAGACCGTCATGAGGGCGTTCATCCCCAGGGACCGGTTGCGGATCTCCCGTGCTCCCCGGACGGCGATGCCTGCTCCTCCCGCGAGGACCGCGACGAGGAAGAACCCGTCCCCCCAGGGAGTACCCGGGGAAAGCAGGAGGAAGAATGCCCCCGCGATGATAAGCGCCGCGGAGAGGTAGAACGTGGTGAGGTGGGTTCTGTCGGCCTCCGGGATGCCGGCTTTCCGCAGGGATTCATCCACCGGGTGCCCTTCCATGCCGATGGCGCGAAGCGCGGAGAGGACCTCCTCCAGATCGCACCGGTGGCGGACCTCGACCTGGCGGGAAAAAAGGTGGAAGGTCAGTTCGCCCACCCCGGCGACCCGTCCCAGTGCTGCCCGGATCTCCTTCTCCTCGTCCGGGCAATCCATCGCAGGGACGAAGATCCGCGAGACGGTGATCTGCCCGTCGGTCTCCATGGATTCCATATTACAGAAAGATTTCGTGAGCCGCAGAGGGCAACCCCTTTTCGGAACCGGGGACATTCCTGATTCATCTCCGGAATACGGGAGAGGAGTGTCCCCGCACACCCTTTGGCGCACGATGACCGGGGGGGCGGGGGGACCTTACGTCTTCCTCCCGACGAAGATCCCCTTCTCGTCCGAGTAGGAAACCACCTTCCCGTTTTCGATCCTTACGCGGTAGTAATCCCTGGCCCGGGGGAACGCCGTAAGGAACAGGGATTCGATCTCCCGTTGCACCTCCTGCGGCTTGCCGGTACGGGACACCCATTCGGCGAACGGGTGCTCCTTCCACGCGCGGGACACGTGCAGGAGGAAAAGGCCCGCCGACGCAAGAACCTCGTTCCACTCCTCGATCCGGTAGCTGCGCACGTGCGAAGGGTCGCGTACCTTCTCTACCCCGTTGAGGAATGCGTCGAGAGCAGGGTCGTCGGGAACCACGCTGTCGATGATGCCGACAAGCCCCCCGGAGCGGGTAACGCGCAGGAGCTCCCTCACGGCCGCCGGGAGGTCCGGGAAATGGTGCGGCGCGATGCGGCAGGTGACGCGGTCGAACGCTTCCGATGCGAAGGGGAGGCTCTCCGCGTCGGCCGCGACGAACGACATGTTGCGGCATTTCCGCTCGGCGGACAGCGTTCTCGCCTCGCAAAGCATTTCCGGCGTGAGGTCGGAGGCGACGACCTTCCGAACGTCGGGGGAAAACTCCGCCGCGGTGTGCCCGCCTCCCGTGGCCACGTCGAGAAGGAGGTGGGAGGGGTCCATGGCGAGGCGTGAACGGAGGATCTCCCTATCGTCGGCGTCACTGTGGTCGATGCTCGTCCGGTACCGTTTGGCGACCCCCGCGAACTGGTCTCTCGTCTCCCGTTTCGTCGGCGGCTTCATCTCCCCCGTTCCTCCTGTTCCTTCGTTCCCATTTTCCGACTGTGCGGGAACGATTACAATGGGGAGGACCATGGAGGAGCGTAATCAAGCAATATCCAGCCTCTTTGCCGGTCCCTTCCCGGCTATCGAAGAAAGGCTCCTCTCCCGCCTCCCGGAGGCGTTCGGCCGCTCACCCGGCCGGGAGGATGTGCTCCTCGTGCCGTCCAACGAGCTCAGGGAGCACCTCCTGCGACGCCTGGCGGCCAAGTGGGAGGGGAGCGCCGCCGGCTCCTCGATCATGACGCTGTACGATTTCACCGTACGGCTGCTCAAGCACCGGGGAATCTTCCCTTGCGAGCTCCCGCCCGCGCATGCATCCGCGGCCATGATGGCCGCGGTCCGGGAGGTTTACGGAGGCGGCTATGGGGACTTCGCGGCGATTTCCGCGATGCCCGGGTTCGTGCCTGCCCTTTCCCGCACCATGGCGGACTTCGAGGAAGGGTGGCTGGGGGAAGAGGCGCTTCGCGAGGCGGAAGGGAGGGCCCGCGCGCAAGGGAAGGGTTCGAAGGCCAGGCGGTGGGGCGAGTGGCGCCTTCTCTTCCGCGCCGTCGAGAGGAAGATCACGGCCGCAGGCGGGATGTCCCGCCGGAGGATCTTCCAGGAGGCTGTCGCCGGGTTCGAGCAGCCCGGGTATCCGTTCCGCGCCACCCTCTACGGATTCTACGACTTCACCCGCCTGCAGTGGACGCTCGTTGACGCCCTCCTGGCAAGCGGCCTGCTCGAAGCGGTCTACTTTCCTGCCGTCTTTGGCGAGGATGGAGCGATCTCTCCCGCCTATGCCTACGCTGCGCTCACGTGGGAGCGGCTGCTTCGTGCATTCGAGGGGAACGTGGAATTTCTCCGGGATGCCGCTTCTCCCGGGGTCCTGACTCTCCGGGAGAGAACCTTCTCCCCTTTCCCGCCGGAAACTTCCGATCCGTTCCCTTTCCCCGTACTCTCTGCTCCCCATGAGGAAGGGGAGTTCCGGCTTTCGGCAAGAAGAGTGAGGCAGTGGCTGGACAGCCGCCCGGACGAGGATATTCTCCTTGTTTGCCGAAACTTTGCGGAGGATGCGGTCCCCGCGTGGGAAAGGATTGCTGCGGAGTACGGGATCAGGACGGCGGGAAGGCTTGCCGTTCCACTCGCGTCCGTTCCCCCGGTCCGCGTCCTGCTCCAGATGATCGAGACTTCAGAAGAGAGTTTCCCGAGGCGAAAAGTGATCGATGTCCTTTCCTCTCCCTACCGGCGGCAGGCGGGAGAGGGATCGGGCGTTGCGCCGCGTCCCGACTTGTGGGACGTGTGGAGCCGGGAACTCATGGTGGTGTCGGGCGATGACTGGGAAAAGCGCCTTGCCGTAAGCGGTCTGCGGAGGACCGGGGAGGAGCCGGAAGAAGGAGAGGGAGATCGGAAGGCGCAGCTGGCGCTCCTGCAAGGCGAGATCCGGTCTCTCAGGGAATCCCTGCGCCCGGTAAGAGAGGCAGGCGGATACCGGGACCTTGCCAGGGCGATACGTTCCCTGCTGCTTTCCGAATTCCGGATGACGACCGACGATACCGGGGAGGCGGAACGCGACCGCCGGGCCGTGTCGGCGCTTCTTGCGCTTTTGGACGACATCGAACGTATCCCGGAGAGGGTAGTACCGTGGCCCCCGGCCGAGGGTCCCCTGCCATGGTTCCGCACGCTTTTATCCGGGCAGCGGTTGTTCCTGGGGGAAAGGGGGGCGATGCGCACCCCGGGGGCGGTGATCGCCGGTGACCTCTTCTCCCTGCGGGGGGTAACCGCCGACCGGATTCTCTTTCTTTCCGTAAACGAGGATCTGGTCCCGGCCCAGATCGAAGAAGATCCCCTCCTGCCCGACGAAGACCGCGCGGAACTGAACCGGCTTTCGCGGCAGCCGGGCATGCCCGATGCACTGTCGCTTCGGCGAGGGAACGCCGCCGAGGAAAAACTCCTGTTCTCGCTCCCGGCTGCATCGTCGAGGGAAGAGGTCGCATACAGCGTGCTTCGGGCCGATGCGGATGGGACCGCAAGAAGGCCGTCCCGGTACCTGCTTCTGCTGATCTCGCAGTTTACCGGTCCGGGTGTGTTTTCGGAGGATTGGGCGGCGGAGTCCGGGATCTCCATCCTTTCCCTGCCCCGCTCCCCGTTCGCGGCGCTTTCCGGACCGGGGCCGCTGAGCCTGCGGGAGACCGAGCTCCGGGATTGGCGCAAAGGACTCCGGCCGTCCGGCCGGGCGGAAGGGGTACCCTGGCACCGGATTGCGGGGACCCTTTCGGCGTGGGGCCACAGGGGAGCGGGAAACGCGCTCTTTCCGGACCCGTGGACCGGCAACCCGGTCCCCCGGGTTGCGAGTGCCTCTGCTCTGGACGAACTGACGAAGTGCCCCTATCGGTATTTTCTCCGGTACATGGTGAAACTCCTGCCGGTCGAGGAGCCGGAGGAGGGTCTTTCCCTTAACCCCCAGGAGATGGGGACGATCCTGCATGACGTCCTTCGCCGGATCGGAAGGGACGTTGCAGAAGGGAAAGGTTGGGGGGACCCCACGGTTGCCTCGCGCAGGGCGTTCGAGCGGTTCGCGCGCGAAAACCCGACAGGCCTGCCGGGTCTTTTCCGTCTCCAGTGCCGGGGAATCGAAACGGACGTCGCGGGCTTCGTGGAGTGGGAGCGCTCCCGGCAGGAGTCCCCTGATACAACCCGTGTCGAGGACGTGGAGCGTGCCTTCGAAACGGTCGGGGAAAAAGGCCTCCCGTCGTTCCGGGGGAGGGTGGACCGGGTAGACCGCGGCCCATCCGGCGAGACGGAGATCATCGATTACAAATACCGCGACGGGAAGAACGAGAAGGCTCCCATCGACGGGATCCGCAACGGCCTTTCCCACCAGATCCCGGTCTACCTGGTGTTCGCCGGGACCCTTTCCCCTTCCGTCCGCGCCTCCCTCTTCTTTTTGAAAGGAGGGGTCAGGACCGTGACGGTTACCGGCTCCCAGTGGGAGGAAATACGCGGGGAGTGGGCCGCCGCGCTTGCCGAATGGCTTGGTCTTGTCTCCTCGGGAACGTTTCCTCCGCTTCCCCATCACCGGTTCACCTTCGCGGGGAAATACCCCCCCCGGTATTGCGACGCCTGTCCTTTCAAGGATCACTGCCGCGTGTCGCCATCCTTCGAGGGGACGAAGGAGGAGACGGAGGCGCTTGTGCGCCGGGTGATCACGGAGCCTGCGTTTCGCAAGATCGCCAGGTTCCGCCCGGGGAGGGAGAGTTGACGATGGAACGCGACCGGTACGTAGCCGTCACGGATTTTTCCCGCGACATGGCGTTGGACGCCTCCGCCGGCACGGGGAAGACGGCCACCCTCATCGCCCGCGTGACAAACCTTTTTCTTGCGAAGAAGGAGCTGCTGCCGGACCGGGTGCTTCTGCTGACGTTTACCGAGAAGGCGGCGGCCGAAATGAAATCACGGGTCGTGGAGGGGTGGGAGCTCCTGTTATCCAGTTGCCGGTCCTCCGAATCGCTGGACGAAATCCGGGACCAGGTCCTTTCGTGGAATTCCCTCGTGCGGGTCCCGGTCGACGGCTATGCCGTGCCGACAGACCTCCGGATACGGGTGGAGGAGATGGTGGACGGCGTGGGGAGGCTCTCGGTCACCACGTTTCACTCCTTCTGCCGGCGGATCCTGCTCTCCTTCCCTGCGGAGGCGGGCGTCGACCCCCGTTTCGAGGTCATCCCGGAAGGCGAGGCGTCCGATGCCTGGGACGACGCGTTCCGGAAATTCCTGCGGTCCGAGTTCGGGCGACCGGAAACGGACCCGATGTGGGAACGTGTCCTCTCCCGGACGTCAAACCAGGAGTCGGTCTTCGGAATGATCCGTCGGCTGTGTCTTTACCAGCGCGACCTGCTCGGGGAGGGCCCGCTCGATTTCGGGACCCCGTCCGATTTCCTCGATTATGCAAGACGCGAATATGCCGGCGCGGCCGGGTGGTTTCGGGATTTCGTCGGCGGGATCACCGACCGAAGCCACGAGATGACCCCGGTTTTCGAGGCGGCCCTCGGAATCCTTTCCCGGGCCTGGGAGGCGGTGGAAAGGGACGACCTTGACGCCGCCTGCGCATTGGCCCGTGACGGGATGTCCGCCTTCGGGTTCCGTGCCGACCGCACGAGGAGCAGGAAGCTTTTCCCCATGCCGCCGGGCGCAACGCTTGCGGAAACGAGAGACGTCCTGAAAGGGTTCTGGAGGGAGCTTGCGGAGGTCCCGTCGGGTGACGCGGCCGCCCGGTTTCTCGTCGAGCGATCCCGCGTCGCGGCCAGCGCATACGAGGAGGCAAAGGGGAGCAGGCTCGATTTCATGGACCTGTTGCTTCGCGCCAACCGGCTTCTGTGCGGCAACCGGGAGGTTGCGGAAAGGGTGTCGCAGCGTTTCCGGTACATTTTCGTGGATGAATTCCAGGACACCGATCCCCTGCAGGCCGGGATGCTGAACGTTCTCTCGACAGGCGGCGGTTCTGCGGGGAACGTGGAAAGCGGGGCGGCTCAAGCCTCTTCCTCCCTGTCGGGGGCCGGACGACTCTTTCTGGTCGGCGACCCGAAGCAGTCCATCTACGGGTTCCGCAGGGCGGACGTCCAGGTGTACCACCGGTTCCGGGAGGAGCTCATTGCCCGCGGAGGGGAAGCCATAGGCCTCGTTCGCAACTTCCGGAGCCGTCCGGACCTGATCGCCTCCATCAACGGTCTGTTCGGCCACGTGTTGTCCGGGGAGGAGGACTTCCAGCCCGCGTACTCCCCGGTCGTCCCCCACCGGGAGGATGCGGGAGAGAGTGCCCCCGTGACGCTCTTCTCCCTGGGAGAAGAGGTTCCCGAACCGGAATTTCTATGCGGGCTCATCCGGAAGATTGCGGGAAAGGTGGCAGTGAGGGATAAGGTCGGAGCCCCGGAGCGAGCGGCTTCGTATCGTGATATCGCCGTACTGTACCGGTCCGATACGGGGGGGGAAGTCCTGGCTTCGTACCGGGACGCCCTGAACAAGGCGGGGATTCCCCACGTGGTCCCGTCGCGGAAAGGGTTTTTCGTGAGACAGGAGGTGCAGGACCTTCGCATGGTGCTTTCCGCCATCGACGCTCCCGCGGACCCGTCGGCCCGGTACGCTGCGCTCAAGACGATCTTTTTCGGGCTGTCGGACGAGGAGATTTTGCCTGTCCTTGCAAGGGGAGAGGACGGTTCTTCCCCGCGGACAAGGGATGCGCTCTCCCTGCTTGCGAGGCTTTCCGCGCGACGGGGAAGGGCGTCCCTTCCGGAGCTTCTGGCGGACCTTTTCCGGGAGTCCGGCGTGGAGTTCGTGGCAGCGCGGCTTCCCGAGGGGGAAAGGATCCTTGCGAATCTGGCCAAAGCCGCCGAGCTGGCCCGAAGTTTCGAGTGGGGGGCCAGGGGTTCCGTCAAGGCGTTTCTCGCCGAGATCCGGAGGAAGACGGAGGAAGAGAGGCCGGAGCACGAGTTCCCTTCCTTCGAGGAGAAGGAGGATGCCGTGCGCATCTCCACCATCCACCTGTCGAAGGGACTGGAGTTTCCGGTGGTGATCCTCGCCAACCTGGCACGCGGGGGAAAGAAACCGCCGGAGGGCCTGCGGGTGGACCGTGTACGCGGGCTTTCGGCGGTGATCTTCCCGGGTTTTCGGACCTACTCCGCGTTCCGGCAGGTTCCCGGGGGCGCAACGACGGTAACGTTTGAAAGGTGGGAAAGGAAGAAGCAGGACGCGGAGGAGAAACGCCTCCTCTACGTCGCAGCCACCCGCGCACGCGACAGGCTTTTCCTCGTGGAAGGGGCAAAGGGGAGAGGGTCCGTCCTTAAGGAATCGCTGCATGCCGGGCTGTCCCGCGCAGCGGACGGGGAGGCGGCCCGGTGCGAGGTCACGGGGTTTTCCGGGGAAAAGCGTAAATTTGTTTCCGAGCGCTCTCCGGACGACCCCGGCGGCGACTTGCTCCAGGTTGCGGTATCATCGCCCCTCCCGGTTGCCGCTTCTCCCCCGGCGTCTCCTCCCGACCTGTCCTTCGCGAAGGAGTGGACCCCCAATACCCCCGAGCCGCCTCCGCTGCTTCTTGCGACGGTGACGCTCAAGGAATTTTACGAAAGGGGGCGCGGCAGGCAGTTTGGCGACAAGGTTCACCTTGCTCTCGAGGCGGCCCCGCCGGTCCTCGCCCCGTGGCCTCCCCCCGGATCCTCCCCCGTCCGGTGGGGTGACGGGGAGGAGGAGCGATGGCGGAAGATTTGCCGCACGATCGTGGCGAGCGGGATCTACCGGGATCTTTGCCGTGCGGTCCTGGTCGGGACCGAACTCCCGATGCTTTCGTGCCGGGGAGGATGGTCGAAGCAGGAGCGTGCCGACCTCGTCGTCCGGTTTCCGATGAGGGCGGCGGGAAAGGACGGAATCGCCTCCGGGGAGCACTGGGTCATCGACTACAAGACGGGAAAGCGGGACAGGGAGCAGGAGGAGACCTACGCGGAACAGGTTCGGGGGTACATGGAGATCCTCTCGGAGGCATGGAACGTCCCTGCCCGCGGATTTGTCTGGTACGTGGAAACGGGTGAGACGTTCGATGTGGGCCGCCAGGAAAGAATCCCCGACGGGGGCAGTCGGTAATTTACTTCAGGGGTTTCAGGTAGATCAGCTTGTCGTCCCCTTCATCGTAGTAGTCCGGGAGCTGCGCGCCGAGGGTACAGCCGATCTTTTCGTAGAACGCCCGCGTATCGCCGTAGGACTCTTTCGAGGACGTCTCGATCACGAGGAGGCGGCCTCCCCGCCGCCGAATCTCCTCCTCGACGAAGGAGACGATCGTGCGCCCGTAGCCCTTCCCCATCCGGTCGGCGCGGGTGGCGAGCCAGTACAGGTCGAAGGTGGCGGCGGTCATCTCGTTCTTGCCGAAGCAGGCGTACGCGACAATCCCGCCATCCTCCTCGGCCAGGACGAACGGATGGTAGTCGTCCTGCACGGGCTGCGTAAGGGCGATGTCGACGAGTTCCATCGCCACCTCCACCTCGTGCGCCTTGAACGCTTTCGTCCCCTCGATGAGGCTCCGGATCGCCTCCCGGTCTTTTGCCTCGATCCGGCGGATCCTGCTCATCGCGCCCCGCGGGAAAGTCCCAGACGGAGGATCTCCTGGATGAGACCTTTGTAGGAAAAGCCCGCGGTTCTGGCGGCGCGGGCAAGGCCGGCGTTGCTCGATATGTCGGGATTCGGGTTTACCTCGAGGGCAAACGCCTTCCCGTTCCCGTTCATGCGAAAGTCCACGCGGGCGTATCCGCACAGTCCGAACGCGTTTGCGGACGCAAGCGTCAGCCGGGCCAGCCGGTCGCGGAGTGTGTCCGGGATCTTTGCGGGGCATTCGGGCGCGATCTCGTTGTATGCCGGGTGGTCCGCGTCCCACTTCGACTCGAAGGAGCAGACACGCCACTTCGGGTTCCTGTAGACGAGTTCCGCGGGCGGAAGGGGGCGATACGGTTCCTCCACGGAGCCGTTGCCGAGCACTCCCACGTTGAACTCCCGTCCGCCGATGTACTCCTCCGCAAGCGCCTCCTGCCCGTATTTTTCGATCACGTAGGCAACCCTTATTTTCAGCCCCGCCTCATCGTCGACCACGCTCTCCTCGGAGATCCCCGCGGACCCGTCTTCCTTGGAAGGCTTGACGATGACCGGAAAGCGCAGCCTGGAACGCCCCCGGGGAACCTCCGCATACAGGCGGAAGGAGGGGGTGGGAATGCCGACCGACGACAGGATGTGCTTGGTGAGAGCCTTGTCGTTGCACACCGAGAGGGGAAGCGGTCCGTTCCCGGTGTACGGGAAATTCAGCAGTTCCAGGAAGGCGGCGCCGTGCGGTTCCTTCTGTGCGGAGTTCATCGGGCACTCCGACAGGTTGAACACCGCATCGGCCTCGAACTCCCGAAGCGAGGATGCCAGCGCCGCGGGATCCTTGCCGAATGTGAAGCACCGGGAGGTGTGCCCGAAGGAGGAGAGCGCCTCCGTGACCTCGCGCGCACTCACTGCGAGGTCCATCTCGATCCTCATCTGTCCCTCGACGCCCTCGAGGGACTCTTCCACGGAGGTGTAGAGAACCGCGACGCGTTTGGGGGAGAGGTCCGGCATCACCGATCCCTCAGCCCTAAGCGGGTCATGGCGTGGGAGAGGATCTCGGAGATGAGTTCGGTGTAGGGGATTCCCATCTTCCCGGCCATGATCGGGAGATCTCCATACCCGGGGGATAGGCCGGGGAGGGGATTGCACTCGATGAACTGGGGAATCATGTTTCCGTCGAGCCGGAAATCGATCCGGGAGAAGTCCCGGCAGCCGAGGAGCCCGTAGATGCCGACGGCACACCGTTCGATCTCGGCGACGGTCTCCGGCGGGAAGGAGGGGGGGCACCGGTACTCGACCTGGTTTTCCCAGTCGCGCTTGACCTCGAGGGAGTAGACGAACTCCTCGTGGGGCACCGTTTTCGGCACGATCTCCATGACGCCGACCACCCTGGGGGCTCCGTTGCCGACCAGTCCCACCGTCACCTCGGGGCCGGAGACGAATTCCTCGACGATGGCATTCTGCATATATTTCCCGGTTACGAAAGAGACCATTTTTCGCACCTCGGGGAGCGTGACGGCCCGGGAGGCGAGGCGCACCCCCTTGCTCGACCCTTCAAATGCGGGCTTGACGATGACCGGGAACGCCAGCCCCAGTTCCTCGACTTCGTCGGCCGAACGGAACGTGCAAAACCTCGGTGTGGGAAATCCTTCCGAAGAGACAAGCCTCTTGGCCACCGGCTTGTCGAGCGTGACGCAGAGCGTCAAGGGATCCGATCCCAGATACGGGATGCCGAGCATCTCGAGCAGGGCCGGGACATGGGCCTCGCGGCAGCGTCCCCCCTCTCCTTCGGCGATGTTGAATACGATGTCCGGACGGCTCTCCCGGAGGGCGTCGATCATCCCGGGACCGGCGCCCAGGCGGATCACCTCGTGTCCCAGGCTGGCAAGCGCTTTGCACAGATGAATGACGGTCGCTTCGGAGTCGTACTCCTCGAAGGCGTCTGCCGGCAGGTCGGGGGGGTGGTCGGCCGGTTTTATGTTGTAGGCGAGCCCGACTCGCACCGTCTCCTTCTCTTGGCCATCCGCTCGTTTCCCGCAGGGATCAGCGCCTTGATCTCTCCTGTCATAAGGCGGTAGACGTCCGGTCGCAGGGCCGGAAGGTCCGTCTCGGGAAGGGCGGAGGGGCGTCCGTCGTTCTGCGGTTCCTCATAGCTCACGATGATCCCCTCGTAGTTGCGCAGGATCGTCCTCTGCTCTCCCAGCGACAGGATGTAGTTGGGCATGAGCGGGATCTTCCCGCCGCCGCCGGGGACGTCGACCACGAAGGACGGGATGGCAAGCCCCGAGGTGTGTCCCCGAAGCGCTTCCATGATCTCGATTCCCTTGGAAAGGCGGGTCCGGAAGTGCTCCAGCCCGCGCACATTGTCGCACTGGAACAGGTAGTAGGGACGGACTTTCGCCTTGAGCAACTGAGTGTTGAGTGTCCGGATGATCTCGGGGTGGTCGTTTATGCCCTTCAGGAGCACCGACTGGTTGTTCACGGGAATTCCGGAGCGGAGTAGGCGGTCGCACGCCCTTCTCGCCTCGGCGGTCACCTCCCGCGGGTGATTGAACTGGGTGTTCACCCAGATCGGACCGTACTTTTCAAGGACGGCGCACAGCTCGTCGTCGATCCGCATCGGGAGGACCACCGGCACGCGCGTGCCGATCCGGATGATCTCGACGTGCGGGATCCGCCGGAGTCCCTTGAGGATGAACTCGATGCGCGACGTGGGGAGCGTGAGCGGATCGCCGCCCGATACGATGACATCCCGGATCTCCTCGTGCCGCCGAATGTATCCGAACATCTTGTTCAGCTCGAATTCCGTCTTCGCCATTTCCCCGAGGGGCCAGATCCTCTTCCTTGTGCAATGACGGCAGTACATGGAGCAGAAGTTCGTCACCACGAGCAGGCACCGGTCCGGGTAGCGGTGGGTAAGCCCGGGGACCGGCATGTCCTTCTCCTCCTCGAGCGGGTCGTCCTCCCCCACCTCCATTCCGTAATACTCGTCGGGAGACGGGATCGCCTGTCGCGCGATCGGGTCATCGGGGTCGTCGAGGCGGATGAGCGACAGGTAGTAGGGGGTGATCGACAGACGGTAAGCGGCAGTCACGCGCGTAAGCAGCGCCGCCTCCTCGCGGGGGAAGTAACGGAGCCCGGACAGATCTCCGATGGAGGTGATGCGATGGGAGAGTTGCCATCGATAGTCGTTCCACTCCTCCCTCGTCACCTGGGGCCACGGAAGCCCGACAGGGTTGGTGTGGCTCGCCGCGCTGCGCAATGGGATCGAACCGTCTTCCCGATTCGTCTCCATGATCCTCCTTGTCTTTTTCCGCGTCTTGGGCGGTTTGGTGTGGATCATCTAAAGATCACCGTCCGCTTGCCTTGACCCACAGAAAATCGACGGGGAGCTTCCCCTTGTTCGAGAACGCGTACTCCTGCTCGGCGCGAAAGTAGAGGCTGTCGCCCTTCCTTGCGATGTAGGTCACTGTTCCCAGGCGGAGGCCCAGCCTGCCGGACAGGACGAACAGGTAGTTCTCTCCCTCGTGCGCGGGCTCGGCCAGCGCCTCTCTTCCCGACCGGATCACGGCGCGATACGCCACGATGGTGCGGTATCGGCTCCTGGGAAGAAGGGTATCGAAGGACAGGTAGCCCGTGACGTCGGAGGGAAGAGAGTCGCTTTTGCGGAAGAGAACCTTCTCCTCGTCGTCCTCGGCGAAAAAGGAGTAGGGCGTTTCGCTCAGCGCGGAAAGGATCTCGAGAAGATTCGCGACCGCCGGGGAGGTCAGGTTCCGCTCGATCTGGGAGATCGTTCCCTTGGTGAGGCCCGCACGCTCGGCGAGATCGGCCTGGGAGAGGCCGTTGATCTGCCGCAGATGCTTGATCCTTGCCCCGATATCGATCATGGCACTTTTATTTAAACCTCCCGTTTAGTAAAACTGTCCAGATATTATGAAATAGAACTCCACATGTCAATAGAAATCCACATGATATCGTAGGGGAATTTCCCTGTATGATGTCCCGTGAAAGGCGCAACGGAGCGGTTTACTATACTCGGAAAACCGGGCTCCGTGCGGCCATGCGCTTCGTTGCTCTCCCTGCACATGTCGTGAATGCGGCGTGGCGGGGCGGGACGGGGGGAATAAATTTTAAAAAGCAAAACAAAACAGGGAACAAAATTACAAACAAAAGGGGGGGGTGGCT
>DAOUUI010000002.1 GCA_030668225.1 Deltaproteobacteria bacterium | reverse complement strand
TCCCGGCGCAGCTATCTGACCGTCGGCGCGCGGCTGGCCGACTTTCCCATGGCCCTGGACACGATTTTAAAGAGCGACACGGTCAGGCTCTACGAGCCGGGTCCCGTTCCGCAGGAACTGGTGCTGAAGGTCCACACTCCTTATCTGATAGAAGGCGTGAAAGGAGATCCCCTTTGCTCCACCGCCTGGCACTCGGCGGGGGGCGTGGTGATGGCGGGAGAAAAAATCGCCGGCGGGGAAATTGCCAACGCCTTCGCCTTCATCGGGGCGGGAGGACACCATTCGGGGCGGGACTATTTCGGGGGATACTGCTGCTTTAACGACGTCGCCCTGTGCATCGTCAACCTGCGGGAGAGGTACGGCCTGAAGCGGTTTGCCATCCTGGATACCGACGCCCACCACGGCGACGGCACCCGCGACCTTTTTCGGGACGACCCCGACATCCTCCATGTCTGTGTTTGCGGATCGAATTACGAATCCCCCGACGGGTCGAAAGTGGACGTGACCTGTCCCTCTCCCTGGGGGAGCGGGATGGGCGATCGTCCGATGAACGATATCTATGTCGACCTGGTGCGCCGGCACTTCCCCCCCCGGGTCCGTCAGTTCCAGCCCGACCTCATCTTCTGGTATTTCGGGTTCGACACGCATCAGGGCGACTATGGCGACATCGGCCTCACGGGACCGTGCTACTGGGACATCGCTCTTCTGGTGCGGGAACTGGCGAAGGAAGTCTGCGGGGGGAAGCTTGAGGTGGTCCTGGGCGGCGGCTCCCACACGCAGCTGGCTACCACCCTGATACCGCCGATCATCGAACGGTTGATGGGGATGACCGAAGACCCGCGACCGGGGGAGAGGAAGTGAAACGGCCTCAGGAGATGCGGATGTTCTCCATCGAGTCGGTAACGTAATCGGCTTCGGTCAGTTCCGCCCCGCTGTAGCTGTTGGTGACTGCCAGCACGTTGAGCCCCGCGAGTTTCGCGGCCCGGATGCCGGCCGGCGTGTCCTCGATCGCAAGGCACTTTTCCGGCGACGAAATCCGCGAGGGATGCGCATGCAGGAGCCTGTGGAACGCAAGCGAGTAGCATTCCGGATCGGGTTTGCTTTTCCGGACATCGTCGGCGGTGATGATAGGGCGGAAACAGTTAGCTATCCCGAGTTGGGCCAGGATCGGGGTTATGTCCGATCGCAGCGCCCCGCTGCAGATCGCCAGCGGCAGACCGGAGGCATGCAGGGATGTGAGCATTCCGACCACTCCCGGGTAATCGGTCACCCCTTGCCGAATAACATCCTGGAAGATTTTGGACTTGGATGCCACGAGTGCCTGCAGTCCCTGTTCGTCGAGTTCCTTCCCGCGGGCGCGAAAGGCTTCGAGGAACGCGTCCCGATCGTCGAATCCCATATAGGTCTTAACGTATTCCGGCCACGGGAACCCGATGCCAAGCGGTTCGAGCACTTCCTGAAATGACCGGTAGTGCAGCGGTTCGGTGTCGACGATGACTCCGTCGAAGTCGAAGATGACCGCTTCCGGTCTGGACACGGGAAGGATTTGCATCACCAACCACCATACAGGAATTTTCCCGTTCGCAACCGACCTTCCGTCGAAAAAAGTTTCCTTTCGGATCGCGCGGATCATCGTGCTGTTCCTTTGTCTCCTGGGAGGGATCCATGCCATGGAGACCGGGGCGGAAGCGCTGGATGTCGTTCCCTTCTACACCCGGGACCAGGGTCCGTTTTCCCAGGTATTCGGGCTTCCCCCCGCGGAAGGGGGAATGCTCGTCCCCAAGGGTCGACTGGACGGACGCCTCGTCTTGGACATTGCCAACAGTGACAGCGGCGAATGGGACTCCTCCCGGGAAACCCTCGAACTGGACGGCGAAACCCTCCGGCTTACCCTTGCCCTGCGGTACGGCCTGGCCAACCGGATGGAAATCGGCATGGACATCCCCTATGTCTCCCATGACGGAGGCGTAAGCGACGGATTCAAAGATGCATTCCACGATATCACCGGCCTCCCTGCCCCGAAATCCAAAGAGAAAAACCGCATGGTCTACTCCTATATCCGGGATGGGGTCACGGAGGTCGACATCCGGGAATCGACTTCCGGGGTCGGCGACCTTCTTCTGTCGTTCGGTTATCAGCTTGCCGGTGAGGAAACCAAAGCCCCCCGCGCGATTGCGGTGCGGGCGGGACTCAAGCTGCCGACGGGAGACGCCGGGACACTGCGAGGGAGCGGAAGCACCGATTTCTCGTTGCGCCTTGCGGCAAGCGATGCCGCCACCTTCTCCGGACGGAACATTACCCTCTACGGTGTGGCGGGTGCTCTGTGGATGGGCAAGGGAGAGGTCCTGGAAGAACAGCAGCGCAGCTTTGCGGGATTCGGCACCTTGGGGCTTGGCTGGAGCCCCCTTTCCTGGCTTGCACTGAAGGTCCAGGTGGAAACACACAGCGCATTTTACCGGGACAGCGTTACCGACGTATTGGCGTCCACGGTTTTCCAGGTGGTGGTGGGAGGCAGCTTCGCCCTTCCGTGGGAAACCACCCTCGACGTCGGCATTTCGGAAAATGTCTTCACGGAAACCTCTCCCGACGTGAACTTTCACTTCGCCTTGCGGAAGCGGTTCGGAGGAGCTTCTTCATGCCCGTGAGAACCCGTTTCCCAGCCGTTTTCCTCTCCGCGTTTCTCGCTCTCCTTGTCTGCTCCACTCCCTCCTGCGCCACTCCCCGCACGGTGGAAGGCGAGGTCACCCGGGTGGCCGACGGCGATACCCTCACCCTCGTTACCCGCGAAGGGACGAAACTCAAGGTGCGGTTATACGGGATTGACGCGCCGGAGATCCGTCACAAAGAGGTGCCGGGGCAGCCATACGGAAGAGAGGCCAAGGACGCCTTGACGGAGCTGGCGCTTGGCAGAAGGGTGACGGTGGAAATCGTCGACATCGACACCCACAAGAGGATGGTAGGCATCGTGCGCAGGTCGGGAGAAGACATCAACCTTGCGATGGTCCGGAGCGGGGTTGCCTGGGCCTATCGACGTTATTTATCCGCCCCCTATGCCTCCGAATACATCGCTGCGGAGAAAGAGGCGCGGAGCAGGGGACTCGGGTTATGGAAACAGGCCAATCCGGATCCGCCCTGGAATTTCAAGAGGAGGAACCGGCATTGAGTTACAGCCAGCGTTGCTCCCGGAAAAAGGTCCCCAGAAGGTCCATCGCCCTGTCGATGTTCTCCAGGGAATTGGCATAGGAAAAGCGCAGGTATCCTTCCGCCCCCTCCCCGAAGTCGATCCCGGGTGTTATGGCCACCCCGGTGGCCTCGAGGATCTCCATCGCCAGGGATCGCGAGTCGCTGCGGATGTGGCGTGCATCGGCCAGCACGTAAAACGCCCCCGCAGGGAGCTTTCCCACCCCCAGACCCAGGTCCCGCAGGCGGGTCACGATGTGGCGGCGCCGCCGGTCGTACGCTTCGCGCATCCGGGCAACCTCCCCGTCGCATTCCCGCAGCGCGGCGATGCCGGCGGACTGCACGAAATTGTTGGCGCTGATCAGAAAGTTCTGGTGCATGCTCTGCAGGGTCCGGATTTCCGAAGGGGGGGCGATCAGGTAGCCCAGCCTCCATCCGGTCATCGCGTATGCCTTGGAGAAGCCCCCCAGAACGAAAACATTCGATGAGAATTCCAGCGCGCTCCTCTCCTCCCCTTCGTAGGTCAGACCGTGATAGATCTCGTCGGAGATCAGCGGCACCGGCAGGGAGGCCAGTTCCTTAAGCCAGGAGGGCGGGAGCACGGATCCTGCCGGGTTGGAGGGGGAATTGACCAGGACGCCGCGGACCCGGGGCGATATCAGCGCACCGACCTCGGACGGCCTCGGCTGAAAGCCGTCCTCCTCACGGGTACGCAGGAAACGCGTCCTGCCTCCGACGAACCGGATGAAATTGGGGTAGCAGGCGTAGCTTGGGTCCGGAAGGACGATTTCGTCCCCCGGGTTAAGCAGGGCAGCGAACAACAGGAGCATGAGGGGGCTCGTGCCGGAGGAGACGATGATCTGCCCGGGATTTATGTCTACCCCGTACCGGCGCCGGTAGAAGGCGGCGATCTCCTCCCGGAGATCGATGCGGCCCAACGAGTGCGTATACGAGGTCTCCCCGCTCCGCAACGCCCGGACGGCGGCCTCGATCACCGGCGACGGGGTGGGGAAATCGGGTTCCCCCACGCAGAGGTAGACGATGTGGCGCCCCTTGGCCTCCAGGGCTTTGGCCCGTTCCATGACCTCCATGGCCAGGAAGGGGGTGACTTTCCTCGCCCGACGCGAGAGTTGGACCGGCATGTCCCCTTTCTCCAACCCGTCTCCCTTTCGCGCAGGATGCCCGCTTCGGATCGCGGCCGTCGGAAGTGATTGTACCTTTTTTTAGAGGACCACCAGCAGGGTGACGATCAGGGACACGAGGAAAAACGCAATTGCCCCCATCCCGATGCGTACAGGCAGCTTCCGATTTTCGGCAAGCAGGAAGACCACCACGCCGGCGGAAAGACAACAAAGGTAGATCGGGGAGGTCCCTGCGTACTCCCGGTTGTGCAACAAGGGAAATCGCCCGTTTTCTCCCGGGGAAAGCAAGATTCCTTGCCGGGCAGGCAAGGAGGCTTGTGGATAAATACTGTGCTTTCCCTGTCGTTTCACGCTCCGGGGGGGGAGATCAACCGGTTTGCTTCGAAATCCCATTGGTTTTTCATCAGTTGCATATTCATTGGGAACGACAGTCGTGTGAGCGCTTTCTTCGTCTTCTCCAAATTTTTCCACAGAGATTGGGGAAATCCTGTTGACAGGTTTGTGGGATTTGGTCGGGGCGCCAATCTGGTGTAGCCGATCAAACGCGTTGCCTGTTTTTTAGGCAGGCCTGCGACCGGTCGGTGAGAGAGTGGAACAGGTCGGAGACGGAGTAAGGAGTTGCGAAACGTTTACACAGGGAGAAGATCCCCCCGGGGGAAAACGATTAGGCAAAGTGGGAAATATTTTCGCGCAACGGAAGAACGGTCTTTTCGAGGGGAGGAAAACCTTTTCATCTCGACCGGTGTCCCTCGATGGAAGTTCCGAATGCGCCTGCCTGCAGGTTCAGTACCCTCTTTTCGGTTTCCACCAGTCGAGCTTTGAAGGTTTTTTCCTGTTTGCCAGCTGGGATGCCACCTGTTCCAGGAAGAAGGGCTCGAAGACCCCCTTCGTGAGACAGGGGTGCCATCCGGTGACACGATCGCCGGATTGGACGGAGGCCCTGAACGACGCATCGATTTTCACGGTCGTCTGAACCTTGTTTCCCCGGACGACGGAAATCGTGTACTCCCCGACAAGTTCCCGAAAGAAGTGGTACTGCTCCGGTTTTCCGCAGAAGCAAACCGTCGAGTCGTATCTCCCGAGTTCGAACTGGCGAAGCTCGATGGTTCCATCCTCCGCCACGATGCTTCCCGTCTCTTTATCCGTGGATTGCACCTGGATGTTCCGTTCGGAAAGAGCGGCGAGAACCGAATCCCACACGTCACCGTAGCTGCTTCCGTAGTTCCGGGAGTTCGGGACCTCCTCCTTGGGGGGAGGGTACGTGGCGCATGCCGCGAGGAAGAAAGCCCCCACCGTCATCATCAGCACGACAGCGAAACGACGTGGAAATTTCCTCATCGCAGCCCTCCAGTCCTTTGTTCCGTTTTCCGGTCCACGAGTCCGCCGCACCCATGGGCCATGTGCTAAAGCCTATTGAAAACGGGGAAAAAGCACAAGCGTCCAGAGGAGACAAGGCGATTTCCGACGGACTATTCCTTCACCTTTTTCTCGCGGTATTGGGAGTAGGCGTCCCGCACGGCGACGTACGGGTCGATGGCCGATTTTGTAAGATCTTCGTACTCCCCAATTCTCAGGGACACCTCGTTCTCCGCATTCAGCACCTTGGCTCCGATGACTACCCCGGAGTCGTCCACGTAGTTGACCGGGTTGAGGAAGAAATCCCCCGTCTGCCCCACCGTGTCGCGCAGGCTCGAGGGCCCGAGCAACGGCAGGACGAGGTAGAAACCGTGTCCGAGCCCGTATTTTCCCAGGGTCTGCCCGAGGTCCTCATTCCGGGGTTCGAGGGAAAAGTCGTCCTTCGCAGGGTCGAAGAGTCCCCCGATTCCCCCCGTGGTGTTGATGAGAAACCGGAGCAACTCCACCCCGGAATTCCGGATCTTCCCCTGCAGGAGGTTGTTCACGAAGCGAACGGGCATCGTGATGTTCCGGAAGAAGTTCCTGACCGAGATACGTGCCAACTCCGGGACGACAAACGCATATCCCTGCGCAACGGGCTTCATCACCCAGAAATAGGCCTTGTCGTTGAATACGAACAGGGCGCGGTTCAGCGGCTCGAGAGGGTCCGCGAGGTGGGGAGGTGGGACTTCCTCCCGAAAAGGATCCTCCCCGAAATCGGGCTCCGTGGGGGAGGAGACGGGCTCCTCACTGCCTGGGGGGGCCGTTTCCATCACCGTCCCGGTGGTTTCGCCCTCGACGGGCGCGATCGCCGCGTTATCCCCCGCATCCACGGCGAAAACCGTCGCCGGGGCAACGAGCAGGAGGGTCACGAAGAGATGGGGAACAAGCGATTTCCTGGCCATTTGCCGCTCCTTTGCTGCTCCACACGCGAGAAGATGGCAAGTAGTTTACAGAATTTCCCCGGAAGATTCACCTCGGAAACAGAAGGAGAGGGGGGGGGAGCCGTTTAAAAGCGCGCGGGGAGCAACGTTTTGACGAATATGGTCATCTAACCCGCTAAAGCTAAACGGGTCAGGCGAACCGCACAGTGCCCCGACCCGCAAACGCGAGGGAAGTCAAGGAATGATCACGTTCGCCGAAACGATCGGAAAACGGACCCTCACGGCAATCAACCGCATGGGGAGGATGGCGATCTTCCTCGCCGGTACGATCGCAAGTCTTCCCTTCCCCCCCTATCAGGGCCGCCGCATCGTGAAGCAGGTCCACTTCATCGGGGTGAGGTCCCTGTTCGTCATCGTCCTGACGGCGATGTTCACCGGCATGGTTCTCGGTCTGCAGGGGTACCACACGCTTCGGGAGGTCGGATCGGAGGGCCTGCTGGGCTCCGTAGTGGCCCTGTCGCTCATCCGGGAACTGGGGCCGGTTCTGTCGGCGCTCATGGTGACGGGCCGGGCCGGCTCCGCCCTGACCGCGGAGATCGGGATCATGCGGATCGGGGAACAGATCGACTCTCTGGAGTCGATGGGGATCGACCCCGTCAAGTTTATCGTCGTTCCACGGCTGTGCGCGGCGATCCTGTCGGTGCCGCTGCTCACGGCAATCTTCGACGTGGTCGGGATTCTGGGGGGGTATCTGGTGGGGGTGAAGCTCCTCGGCGTGAACGCCGGCGTCTTCTTCGGGGGGATGGAGGCCAACGTGGAATGGAGTGACATCGCGAACGGTTTTGTCAAATCGGTCGTATTCGGCCTGATCATCGCGTGGGTCTGCACGTTCAAGGGCTATTTCACCGGCAGGGGGGCGGAAGGGGTCAGCCAGTCGACCACGTCCGCCGTCGTCCTCTCCTCGGTGATGATTCTGGTCGGCGACTACTTCCTGACCTCGGTGCTCCTGTGAGCGTCCAATCCTGGGTCTGCGAGCCGTGCGCGATCGATAAGCTCCCCGTGGGGGACGGGAAACCGGCCATACGGCTGGTGGACCTCGAGAAGACCCTGGACGGGAAGAAGGTGCTGGACGGGGTCAACCTCGACATCCCCCCCAAGAGGATCACCGCGATCCTCGGCCTCAGCGGAGCGGGCAAGAGCGTGATGCTCAAGCACATGATCGGGCTCATCCGGCCGGAACGCGGGCAAGTCCTGGTCGACGGGGTGGATATCTCCCGCCTCTCCCGGAAGGAGCTGTACCATGCCCGTCAACGCTTCGGGATGCTCTTCCAGGGAGGCGCGCTCTTCGATTCGCTCACCGTCTACGAGAACGTGGCGTTCCCCCTGCAGGAGAAGACGAAGCTGGGAGAGGGGGAGATCCGGGAGCGTGTCCTTTCGCGCCTGGCGCAGGTGGGGCTGGAGGAAGCCCGGGGGAAATATCCAGACGAACTGAGCGGGGGGATGAAGCGGAGGGTCGCCTTCGCCCGCGCGATGGTGACGGACCCGGAGATCATCCTGTTCGACGAGCCGACCACGGGGCTCGACCCCATCATCCGGAATTCGGTCCTCAATCTTATCTGCCATTCGTACCACCAGCACGGTTTCACGATGGTGATGGTCAGCCACGACATCCCGGATATCTTCCAGTGGTGCCACTACGTCGTAGTGCTCCACGGCGGGAAGGTGGTCGAGGCCGGCCCCACGGCGGAGGTGGTGGTATCCGTCAACCCCTTCGTTCAGCAGTTGATCCGGGGAGACATCACGGGGGCGGTCCATCTCATGTAAGGGGGATTAGGAATAATGCGACTGAACGTCGAGACGGTCGTGGGTCTGTTCGTCCTGCTCGGGATCGTGTGTCTTGCCTGGCTCTCCGTCAAGCTCGGAAAGCTGGAGATCATAGGGGGCGACTATGTTCCTTTCCACGCGGAGTTCGCCTCGGTCTCGGGGCTTAAAAAAGGGATGAGCGTGGAGATCGCCGGGGTCGATGTCGGGAAGGTGGAGTCGATCACGCTCAACGACTACAATGCCGACGTCCTGTTGAAGGTACGGAAGGGAATCAGTCTTCAGGAGGACACCATCGCTTCCATCCGGACCCGGGGGCTCATCGGGGACAAGTTCGTGAAACTTTCCCCCGGAGCATCGGACCGGTTGATCCCTCCCAACGGGAAGATCCGGGAGACCGAGTCCGCCGTGGACATAGAGGAGTTGATCTCGGAATTCATCCATGGGAGCGCCGAGTAAAATGGCCGGTCCTGCATCGGGAGCCTGCCGGCTCCGCCTGACGGCGGCGTTGGCAATCCTGGCCTTTGCCCTCTGCCTGTTTCCCTCCCAATCCCTGGCGGGGGACGCCACCGACCAGATCCGGGGGGCAATCGACCGGACGCTCGGGATTCTCAAGAACCCGGCGCTTGCGGCGAAGGGGAAGAAAGAGGAGCGCCGCAAACTCCTGAGAAAGGAGATCGAACCGGTTTTCAATTTCGAGGAGATGGCGAAACGCTCCCTCGGGCCCAACTGGCGGGATCGCACCCCCGAGGAACGGGCTCAGTTCGTCGCGCTTTTCCGGGAACTGCTCGAGAATTCCTATCTCGGGAAGATCGAGTCGTACCAGGGAGAGGTGATCCGTTACGGGAAGGAGACCGTTGACGGGCCGTACGCCCAGGTGAAGACCCTTGTGGTCACCACCAAGGGGCAGGAGTTCCCGATGAATTACCGGATGCTCGCGGACGGCGGCAGGTATCGGATCTACGACGTCGTCATCGAGGGGATCAGCCTGGTGGGCAATTACCGCTCCCAGTTCAACAGCATCCTGAAGAAATCGTCTTTCCGCGAGATGATGGACAAACTCCGCGCCACGATCAAGAAGCAATAGTCGACGTCTTCCCTGTCTCCCGTTTTTACGAGAAGATCCGGTTGCCTCGTGGCACGGAGAAAGGTAAAAAGGAGATGTCGATCGGACACGTTTTTCGACATCGAGAGGTTCGCTTTCTAAGGGAGCGGCCGGAAAGAGAGGGGTGCGGGATGAGGCGGGTTGCGGCAGCGGTTGCGGCGTTTTTCATCGGTTGTTTCCTGCTTCCTGGACCGGCGGAGGCGGGGTGGGTGATCCACAGCCGGAGCACGGGTTTCGGCGGGAAGGCGGAAAAGGAGGTGAGCTATTTTCAGCGCGACGTAGTCCGAACGGACGCCTCCGGGAGCGCGCACGTAATGAATTTCGCCTCGCGAAAAATCATCATGGTCGACAAGAAGAAGAGAAAGTACAGCGTGATGACCTTCGACGAGTTCAAGAAGATGATGCGCGAGAGCATGAAGGCATCGCAACAGATCATGGAGGAGATGAAGCAGAAGGGAATTTCCCTCCCCGGGGCGTCTTCCCGACCGCAGGGAAAGGTCACGGTGGGCCCTCTTCCCGGGGCGACGATCGCCGGGTATGCGTGCGACGGGTACCGCGTTTCCGTGGGGGGGGAACCGCAGCAGGATATCTGGGTAACGAGGAAGATCGACCTGATGAAGGAGGTCGGTCCCGCCATGTGGAAGGAGTTCGCGGATCTGTCCCGTGAAACGAAGAAGATGGGGTATTCTTCCCCCGATTACGAGGAGGCAGCGGAGTACCGGAAGATCGCCGAGGGCGGTTATCCGATGAAGACCGAGGCCCAAGGGTCGCAATTCGTCCAGGAGGTGACCCGGGTGGAGAAGAAGGCGATCGACGCCGCTCTGTTCGAGGAGCCGAAGGGGTACGAAAAAGTGTCTTTCGACAGGATGACGTACGGTTCCTCCGAGGGGATGCCTTCCAGCGGGGAAATGCCCGCCTGGCAGGGGCAGACGATGCCGCCGGGAATGGAGAAACCGGCGAAGGAAATTCCCGCCGCGTCCCCCCCCGGTGCCGGGCCGGCCGAAGGCCAAGCCGCCGAATATGGAAAGCAGACGGCCGAGGAAGCAGGAGACGCCGCGACCCGGGGCGCCAAGCAGCCGGTCCAGGAGAAGAAGGGGGATGTCCTGGACAGCATCGAGGAAGGCGCAAAGGAAGGGATCAAGAAATTATTCAATTGGTGAGGGGAGGTCATTCGGGGGAGGGCCTTGTAAGATGCGCAGCATCGGATGGTTTGCACTGGCGGGGGCGTTCCTGCTTACGGGGTGTGCGGGGCACGGGCTGGTATCCCGTTCGGGGGAGGAGGTGCCGTATCCCCTGAAGGGGAAGCCGGAGGCGGGGGAGATCTACCATCTTCCCACCGGATTGAAGGTGTCCCGGGACGGTGCGATGGAGATGATCTCCGGCGCGACCCTCGTCTGCGTGGGAGAGACGCACGACAACATCCACGCCCACCGCGTCGAACTCGACGTCATCCGGGATCTTTTCCGCCGCTTTCCCGGCAGGGTCGCCATCGGGATGGAGATGTTCCGAGACGCCCAGCAGGAAGTCCTCGACCGATGGACGAGGGGGGAACTCACCGAGCGGGAGTTCCTGAAAGCCGCGAAATGGTACGAAAACTGGGGCTCGGATTTCGGCTATTACCGGGAGATCCTCGCGTTCGCGAAAGAGAACCGGATCGACGTCGTTGCTCTCAACCCGTCGAAGGAACTCCAGGAGGCGGTGAGCCGGTCGGGGCTGGACAACGTCCCGGAGTCCCTTCGGTCGGCCCTTCCCGAGATCGGAGAGACGGACCCCTACCAGCATGCGGCGATGAAAGCGGTGTACGGGAGCCACCTTCCCAGCGAAGGGATGTTCGAGTCCTTCTTCCGGGTGCAGATGCTCTGGGAGGAGACGATGGCGGAACGAATCGCGGACTACTTGAAAAGCCCCCGCGGGGAGGGGAAGAAGATGGTGACGCTTACGGGAGGGTGGCACGTCCGGTATGGCTTCGGCCTTCCGAAGAAGGTGGTCCGCAGGATGCCGGTCTCCTACGTCATCGTTTCGGTCATGGAAGTCGAGATTCCCAAGGAGAAAGAGGATCAGATCATGGAAGTGGACCTGCCGGCATTGCCGCTGCTGCCTTCCGATTTCACCTGGTACGTCCCCTACGAGGGACTGGAGGGGAAGCGTGTCCGGATGGGAGTCCTTCTTTCCGAAAAGGAGGGGAAGGTATCCGTCCGGAGCGTCGTGGAAGGCTCGCCCGCCGAGAAGGCCGACATCCGTCCGGGGGACGCGTTCGTGTCGTTCGACGGGCAGGCCGTGGAGGATATGACCGACATCCTCTACCGTATGGAGGAGAAGAAGGAGGGGGACAGCGCCTCTCTTGTCCTTAGCCGGGACGGGGTCGAGACGCCTGCGGAGATCACCTTTTTCCGGATGCCGAAGAAGAAGGTCCATTGACCGGCGAGCAGAGTTCCTTGTAGCCTGACCCCCGGGAGGGAGTGGAAGTGCCGTTTGTCATCCGCATGGGAGCCAATGCCATTGCGATTCTCCTGATCGCCTACCTGCTCCCGAAAGTGATGTTGGCCGAGGGAGCAATGGCCGCACTGAGCGCGGCTTTCGTTCTGGGGCTGGTGAACGCCGTGATCCGCCCGCTCTTCGTTCTTCTCACGCTTCCTGTCACCGTGCTCACCCTCGGGGTCTTTCTCCTGGTGATCAACGGGCTGCTCCTGTGGTTCGTCTCCGGGATGGTCCCCGGCTTTCATGTAAACGGTTTCTTCGGGGCCGTCGCGGGATCGGTTCTGATCAGCGTGATCTCCGGGATCCTGACGCGGGTCGTACCGTGAGCATATCGATCGAGTTCCTGGGGGGAGTGCGGGAGGTCACCGGTTCCTGCAGCCGGGTGCCGGGGGGCACGACGCGGTCCCTCGTGGATTGCGGGATGTTCCAGGGGGGGAGGGAAAGCGACCGGAAGAACGAAAGGACGTTTCCCGTGCCGCTCTCCTCGATCGACTTTGTCCTGTGCACGCACGCGCACATCGACCATTCGGGTATTCTTCCCAGGATCGTCCGGGACGGGTTTCGAGGCCCCATCTATACCACTTCCGCGACGGCCGACCTTCTCCGGGTCATGCTCCCAGACTCGGGCCATATCCAGGAGAGGGAGGCGCAGTGGAAGAGCAAGAGGCGGAAGCGGGGGGGCCGGAAGGATTTCCCCCCACTCTACACCGAGGCGGATGCACTGGCGGTGTTTCCCCGCCTGTCCCCGGTCGGATACAGGGAGACGATCGAGCCCGCTCCCGGTGTCCGCGCCACGTTCGTGGACGCGGGGCACATCCTCGGGTCCGCAATGCTCATCGTTTCCATCCGCGACGGCAGTCGGGAACGGACGCTGGTGTTCACCGGCGACATCGGACACAGGGGCTTGCCCATCGTACGCGACCCCACGAAGGTGGAACGGGCGGACGTGGTGGTGATGGAGTCCACCTACGGAAACCGGGTGCATAAAGGGATGGAAGATACCGGCGAGGAGTTCGTTCACGCCGTAACGGACACCCTCAATCGAAAGGGCGGAAACGTGATCATCCCGGCTTTCGCCGTCGGCCGCACCCAGGACATCATTTACCTTCTTGCGGATCTCACCCGGCGCGGACGCGTCAAGGACCTCACCGTCTACATCGATTCCCCCCTGGCCGCCGAGGCCACGAGGATCACCCTTCGTCACCCCGAGTGCTTCGACCGGGAGACTCTGGCGATGTACGAGTGGCGGGAGGAAAACCCCGATGCGCTCAAGGTCGTCATCACGAGGGGCGTGGAGGAATCGATGGCGCTCAACAGGATGCAAGGCGGGGGGATCATCCTCGCCGGAAGCGGGATGTGCGACGCGGGACGAATCAAGCATCACCTGAAGCACAACCTGTGGCGGAAAGAATCCAGCGTCGTCATCGTCGGCTTCCAGGCCCAGGGGACTCTCGGCCGGAGGATCGTGGACGGGGCCAGACGCGTCCGGATCTTCAGGGAGGAGATTGCCGTCGCCGCAGATATCTACACGATCGGCGGACTGTCCGCCCATGCCGACCGGGAGGACCTGCTCGCCTGGGCCGGGAATTTCCGGACAAAACCGGAAAAGGTATTCGTGGCGCACGGCGAGGAGTCGGTGTCCGTCGGGTTCGCCGGACTCCTGAGAAAGAGGTTCGGCTGGAACGCCCGGGTCCCCTACCCGCGCCGGCCGATCAATGTCTGAGATGGGCGGGGACACTCCTCTCCCGTATTCCGGAGATGAATCAGGAGTGTCCCCGGCGAGCGGGAATGGCAGCGAGCGGGCGAGAGGATGCCCGTGCGAGTTACCCGGTGCCAAGGGCGCAGCGGGGGGTTCCGCGCAGCGGCCTATGGAGCGAGAGGGAAATTGTGTCGAGCGGAATGGCAGCGAGCGGGCGAAGGTCGCGAGCGTAGCGGAGCGGAATCCCCCCGCGAGCCCCTCGGGCACCGGGAGGGGAAACGCCTTGCGTTGCGTCGCGATTGCGATCCTCGCGCTGGCCTGGACGACTGCTCTCCCCCGTTCCCTGAACGCGCACGCCGTGCATGACCCTCAGGACGACATTCTCGAGTCGATCGGCGTGGACGAGAACCTCGGTGGTGCGGTCCCGCTGGACGCCGTCTTCCGGAACCAGAACGGGGAAGAAGTGCGCCTGGGGGACTACGTCAGGGGTGGACCGGCGCTTCTGACCCTGAACTACTACACCTGCCCCATGCTGTGTCCCCTGGTGCTCAGGACTCTGCTCGAGTCGGCAAGGGGGATAAAAGGGATCGATCTCGGCCGCGATTTCCGGATCGTTACGGTCAGCATCAATCCCGACGACAGCCCCGAGGTGGCCCGTGCCCGCGCCCGCGAGATATACGCCGGGATGGAAGGGACAGGCGACCCGGCGTCGCGATGGCCGTTCCTTCTGGGCGATGAGAAGGCCATCGGGGCCCTTACCGGGGCCGTCGGATTCCGGTACCGGAAGGTCGGGAACGAATACGCACATCCGGATGTGGTCGTCGTACTGACCCCCGGGGGGAAGATCTCCCGCTACCTGTACGGGATCGAACAGGACCCCGTGGATCTCAAGATGGCCCTCATCGAGGCAGCCGGGGGGAACATCGGGGAATCGACCACCCTGAACCGGGTTCTGCTATTCTGCTTTCAATACGACCCGGTGGGGAAGAAATATGCGCTCTACGCCCGGAACATCATGAAGGCCGGAGGGGTCCTGACGCTCGCGCTGCTCGCAAGCCTCCTCCTCGTGTTGTGGAGGCGGGGCCGGGCCACTTCGTAACGACGGGGGAACACGATGGCGAACGCGTACGCCCTGGGGGAAGCGGCATCCCGGACGACGGTACAGGTGGACGCCCTGTTTCTCTTCATCGGCGGCGTCTCCCTGTTTTTCTTTCTGCTCGTCGAGGGGCTGCTGATCTATTTCGCGATCAAGTACCGAAAGCAAAAGGGGGCCGAGGGCGTCGAGACGCCCGACATCCGGGGCAACTTCCTCCTGGAAACCGTCTGGATCCTGATCCCCTCGATCGTCGTCGCCTCCTTCTTCTACTACGGCTATATCGTGTTCCGGGACATCCGGACGCCATCCCCCGGGGCCACCGACATCCACGCCGTGAGCAGGCAGTGGCTCTTCGAGTTCCGGTATCCCGACGGCAGGTCGTCGATCAACGAGCTTCGGGTGCCCGCCGGCAGCCCCGTGAAACTCATCCTGTCTTCCGATGACGTGATCCACAGTTTCTACATACCGGCGTATCGGCTCAAGCAGGACATGGTGCCGGGCCAGTACACCACCCTGTATCTGCACCCCGACAAGGCGGGAACGTACGATATTCTGTGCGCGGAGTATTGCGGCGTCGCCCACTCCACGATGCGCGCTGAATTGATCGTGATGGAACCCGGCGCGTATGCGGCATGGCGGGAAACACAAGCGGCGCCGGCCGGCCTTTCTCTCGCGGAGCAGGGGAAGGCGCTCGTGGAGAAGTCCGGATGCCTGGGATGCCACGCCCTTGAAGGGAAGGAGAAGATCGGCCCCAACCTCGGGCAAGGTTTCGGCCGGAAGGTCCTCCTTGCGGACGGGACCTCCGTGACCGCGGACGAGGAATACCTCCGGGAGTCGATCTATGACCCCAAGGCCAAGGTGGTGAAGGGGTACCCGGCCGTCATGCCCACCTTCAAAGGGAGCCTTTCCCCCGACGACGTGGGCGCGATCATCGCCTACCTGAGATCCCTTTCCGGGGACAAAGAGGAGGATAAGAAGAAGGAGGGGGAGAAGGCCGTCGAGAAGGAGGAAAGAAGGGGGAAGGAAGCTCCGTCGGCGCAGAAGGGGAAAGCGTTGACCGAAACCCTCGGGTGCCTGGGGTGCCACTCCGTCGACGGGTCGGGCCGGGTCGGACCCTCGTTTCAGGGGCTGTTCGGCAGGCAGGTCGAGCTTGCGGACGGCGGGAAGGTGACCGCGGACGAGGCGTACATCCGGGAGTCCATTGCGCGGCCCAAAGCGAAAGTCGTCAAGGGGTTCCCCGACGTCATGCCGGATTTCGAGGGAAAGATCCCGGAGGAGGATCTCTCCGCGATCATCGTCTACATTAAAACGTTGAAATAGGTAGTTCGTTGCGCATCCATCCGCCCCGTTTCGTCATCGCATAGGGGCAAAAACGGAAGGAGAGGCCCGGAATATATGAAGGAGACCACCTTAAACGGGGAACAACCGCCAAACGGCGATGCCTCCCCGAGGGGATACCTCGAGGCGAAAGGTTTCTGGTCCTGGGCCTATACCCTGGACCACAAACGGATCGGGGTGATGTACCTGTACACCACCCTCTTCTTCTTTCTGCTCGGCGGCGTTTTTGCTCTCCTGATCCGCATCAAGCTGATGTTTCCCGGGCAGTACATATTCACCAACCAGACCTACAACGTGTTGTTCACCATGCACGGGGCCCTGATGATCTTCCTGTTCATCATCCCCGCGATCCCCTCGGGGCTCGGGAACTTCTTCATTCCGATGCACATCGGTGCGAGGGACGTGGCGTTTCCCCGGCTGAACCTGCTTAGCTACTGGGTATTCGTGGCGGGAATCGTCGTGATCCTTTTCTCCCTCATCCGCCCGATGGACACGGGGTGGACCTTCTACACCCCGTACTCCGCACGGACCGCCGCTGACGTTACGACCCTCTCCTTCGGAGTCTTTCTCATCGGAATGTCCTCCATCCTCACGGGCCTGAACTTCCTGGTGACGATCCACAAGCTTCGGGCGCCGGGGATGACGTGGCACCGGATGCCGCTTTTCATCTGGTCGATGTACGCCACGAGCATCATCCAGGTGCTGGCGACGCCGGTCGTGGGGATCACCTTCCTGCTGCTCGCCATGGAGCGGGTCCTCGGGGTGGGGTTCTTCGATCCGGCGAAGGGAGGAGACCCCATACTCTTCCAGCACTTTTTCTGGTTCTACTCCCATCCCGTCGTCTACGTCATGATTCTCCCCGCGATGGGGATCATTTCCGAGATCGTGCCGGCATTCTCCCGGAAGCCGATCTTCGGGTACAACGCGATCGCCTATTCCTCCGTGGCGATCGCCGTCTTCGGGTTCTTCGTCTGGGGCCACCACATGTTCGTCACCGGGATGTCCAGCACGGCGGCGATCATCTTCTCCCTCCTGACCTACTCCGTGGCCATTCCCACGGCGATCAAGGTCTTCAACTGGATTGCCACGATGTACAAGGGGTCCATCACGTTCGAGTCGCCCATGCTGTACGCCCTGACCTTCATCTTTCTCTTCGTCGTCGGCGGGCTTACGGGGATGTTCCTGGGAGCCCTGGGGGCGGACATCCACGTGCACGACACCTACTTCATCGTCGCCCATTTTCATTACACGATGGTGGGGGGAACGGTGATGGGGCTCCTGGCCGGCCTGCACTACTGGTTTCCCAAAATGACCGGCAGGATGCTGAGCGAAAAGATGGCGCGTCCCGCCTGGCTGCTGATGTTCATCGGCTTCAACGTCACCTTTTTCACCCAGTTCATCCTGGGGTTCGAGGGGATGCCCCGGCGCTACGCGGAATACCCCGCGCAATACCAGGCCCTGAACATCGTGTCCACGGTGGGGTCGTGGATCCTCGCCGCGGGGATTCTCATCATGTTCGCGAACTTCGTACACGGGCTCTTCCGGGGCCCCCCTGCCCCGCCGAACCCCTGGAAAGCCCTCTCCCTGGAGTGGCAGACGGGGTCGCCGCCGCCGACGGAGAACTACCCGGAGATCCCGACGGTGACCGACTGGCCGTACGGATACGCGGGAAAGCAGACGTAGGGATATGAGCGGACAATCCACGCACCACGGGCCAGGGGCAGCAGGGCACGAAGCCCACATGGACCCGGCAACGGCCCGCGAGGCCGCAACGCTGGGGATCTGGACGTTTCTCGCCACCGAGGTCCTTCTCTTCGGGGGGTTGTTCACGGCCTACATCATCTTCCGGATCAAGTTCCCCCAGATGTTCTACGAGGATCACCTGAAGCTGAACAGGGTTCTGGGCGCGGTCAACACCGTTGTGCTGATCGGCAGCAGCTTGACCGTCGCCCTCGGCATTGCGGCGATCCGCAAAGGGAGGGTGGGGCTCCTCAGGCTGTACCTCTCCCTCACCATCCTGCTGGCAGGGGCGTTCCTGGGGATCAAGTTCGTGGAATACTCGGAGAAGTTCTCCCACGGGCTGTTCCCGGGTACGGACATCTTCTTCTCGCTCTATTTCATGCTGACCGGCCTGCACGGCATTCACGTCCTGGCGGGGATGGCGGCGCTGGGAACGGTCCTGTTCCTCGCCGGGAGGGGAAAATATTCCGAAAGCTACCACACGCCGGTGGAGATCACGGGGTTATACTGGCACTTCGTGGACCTGGTATGGATCTACCTGTTCCCGCTGCTGTATCTCGTGGGATAGGAGGGAGCGCGGTGAAGGAGCACAAATCGGGCAACGTCACGTACATCGCCGTGTGGGCCGCCCTCGTCGTTCTCACGGCGGTCACCGTCGCGGTTTCCTACGTGCACCTCGGGATGATGAACGTCGTCGTCGCCCTCCTCGTCGCTTCCGTGAAGGCGTCGCTCGTCGCACTGTTCTTCATGCACCTCCGGTACGAAAGCAGGCTCGTATGGGGATTTGCTCTGACACCGATATTTTTCCTCATTCTCATCATCGCGGGTACGCTTTCGGACACCTTGTTCCGTTGACGCCACGGCGGGTGGCCCCGCCGGGGAAAAAGGGGGGAGAATCGATGCTCGGAAGAGTTACCGTGGGGCTCTTCTTCGTTCTGCTCATCTGGGGAAATCTTGTCGCGGGGCTGAAAGCGGGACTGGCCTGCCCGGACTGGCCCCTCTGCCTCGGGAAGGTCCTTCCGCCGTTCCGCTGGGACATCTACATGGAGTTCCTCCACCGGGTGATCGCGGCGGTGGCGGGAGTCGCCCTTGTCGTCCTGTCGTACCGACGATTCCGGAATTACCGCGGTGGGGCCAGGGCCGTACCCGCGCTGGCGGTGGCCTTACTGGCGGCTGAGATCATCATGGGCGGGGCTGTCGTGCTCCTCCAGATTCCGGTCCAGCTCACCATCATCCACTTCACCACGGGCATGGTCGTATTCCTCTTCGCCTATTACATGATGGTTTTCGACGGAGTCCAATCACCTCCCTCCTTCTCCGTGCGGGGATACCCGGGCCTGTTCTTCGGGATGGGGGTCCTCGTGTTCCTCCTCGCGGCATTGGGGGCCTACGTTCGTCATGCGGGCGCGGGACTTTCCCTTCCCGACTGGCCGACCTCTCTGGGAGGTCTCGTTCCGGGCGTTCTGTCCGGCGCAGTACTCATCCAGTTCTCCCATCGGGTGGTCGCTGCACTCGTTGCGCTCACCGTCGTGGCGCTCTGGGCGGCGACGCGCCTGGACGATCATTTGCGGAAGCACAGGAGGATGGCCGGTGCGCTGGTTCTCATGATCCTTGCGCAGGTCGCCGTCGGAGGGGCCGTGGTGCTTACCCGTCTCTATTTCCTCTCCACCGCGCTTCACCTGGCCGTGGCCCTGGGTATGCTCATGATGCTGGCCCGGATGTGGATCCGGGAACTTTCGCCGGAGGGGACGGCGCCATAAAGGCTACCGCTATCCCAGGAAAGACTCCCGGGCGGGAGGAAAGGGGCAGGCCGGCGGACCTGGCAGGCTCGGTCTTTCTGATCTCGAAGCCCGGCATCGCGGCGGGCGTGGGCCTTGCCGGCCTCGCCGGGATGGTCCTGGCGGAACGGGGGATGCCCGGCGCAGGCGTTGTCGTGCCCTGTCTCGCAAGCGTCATCGCCGCGTCTTTCGGGGCCGCGGTCCTAAACGGCATCCTCGACTCCCCGATGGACGCCCGGATGCCAAGGCTGGCGGGGCGGGTCGAGGCGATGCGAAGGGTCGGAAACGGGGGGGCGCTGGGTCTCTCCCTTTGTCTCATCCTGGCTTCGCTCCTCGTTGCCTTCCACTTCTTCCACGGCCTGACAGTCGCCTTCTTGCTCGCCGCCGTGCTGTTCTACACGCTCCTGTACACTCTCTTCCTCAAGCGGCGCTCCCCCTACGGGACGATCCCGGGGGGGATTCCGGGGGCGCTCCCGGTCCTCATCGGCTATTCCGCGGTGGCCGGCCGCATCGGGATGGACGGCATCATCCTGTTCCTCGTGATGATCCTCTGGCAGCCGCCGCACTTCTGGACCCTGGCGCTCGCGCACAAGGAGGAGTATCGGGATGCGGGAGTTCCCGTTCTCCCCGTCGCGTTGGGCGAGCCGTACACGAAGATCCTGCTCTTCCTGTACGCCGTGAGTCTGCTGCCGGCGACTCTCGCCCTCTGGGTATTCGGCTACTGCTCGGGGACGTTCGCGTGGTTCTCCTTCCTGCTCTGGTGCTTCTTTCTCCTGTCCTGCTACCGCAACGTGGTAAGCAGGCGCCGGTACCGCAGGGCGTTTTGCGCCTCGATCCTCTACATCATGGGAGTGCTGCTGGCGGTAATCGTGGACGTGGCGAGGATCGCCTGACCCGGAAAGGAGTCGGAACATGAGCCTTCTGGTCGTCGGCTCCATGGCTTTTGACAGCATCCGGTCTCCCTTCGGGGAGGTCGAGAAGGTGGTGGGGGGATCCGCCACGTACTTCTCTCTGGCGGCCAGCTACCTTGCCCCGGTGCGGCTGGTTTCCGTCGTGGGGATGGATTTCCCCCAAGAGGTGATCCGGATGCTCGGCTCCCGGTCGATCGACACGAGGGGGCTTGTGGTCAAAGAGGGAAAGACCTTCCACTGGAAGGGGTATTACGAATACGACCTCAACACGGCCCACACCGTGACGACCGAGCTCAACGTTTTCCGGGACTTCGAACCCGTCCTCCCCGAGGAATACCGGGACACCCCCTACGTGTTTCTCGGCAACATCGCTCCCTCCCTCCAGCAGGACATCCTGCGCCAGGTGCGCAGGCCGAAACTGGTCGCGCTGGACACGATGAACTACTGGATCGAGAGCAGCCCCGGGCCGCTGCGCGAGGTCGTCGGAAAGGTGGATATCCTGGTGGTGAACGAAGGGGAGATCCGGATGCTGACCGGGGAGTACAACCTGGTCAAGGCCGCCCGGAAGATCATGGGATGGGGACCGAGCCGTGTGGTGATCAAGCGCGGGGAGTACGGCGTTCTTCACCTGTCGGACGATGCGATGTTCGCCGCCCCGGCGTACCCTCTCGAGAAGATCTTCGACCCCACGGGCGCGGGCGACAGTTTCGCTGGCGGATTCATGGGGTACCTGGCGAGCCGCGGCGACAGCGAGATCACCGAGATGGACTTCCGCCTGGCGACCATGTACGGGAGCGCGATCGCCTCCTACACCGTGGAGGCGTTCAGCACCGAGAAACTCCAGAACCTCACGGCGGAGGACATCTCGGAACGCCTCGGCTCTTTCCTGGCGCTCACCGAGTTCCGGATCTAATCTCCCACGAGTTCCCGGTAGCGGGAAAGGCAGCTGCGCTCGATCGAGGCGAGGCTGTCGAACGTTTCGGGAAAGGACTTTCCCGCGCAGAAGACGCCGTGTCCGTAGACGATGACCCCCCGCTTTCCCCGAATGGCGGGCGGGACCGTGCGGGCCAGCGCGTATCTCCCCGTTCCCACCTCCCCGGGAACGATCGGAACGTCGCCGACCCGGCGGGGGACCGGGCATGTCCGGCTGCAGGCGTCGTCGTGACGGCAATCCGTTTCCGTGCAGTACATCGAGAGGACGACGGAGAAACGGGGGTGTCCGTGCAGGATCGCCCGCGCTTCCGTTTCCCCGTAGATGGCGAGGTGGGTGCCCGTCTCGGACGAGGCCGTTAAACCGGCGGTGGAGGAGCCGTCGAGGGGAATCCGGTCAATCCGGCCGGGGAGTTCGTCCAGGGAGGAACCGGTCTGCGATATCGAGAGCGTCTCCCCGTCGCACCAGGAGAGATTTCCGAAGAAGGAGTCGACCAGCCGGGCCTCCACCGTCCTCTTTCCGCAGGCATCCATCGCGGCCACGATCTCCGACGGGGTCCCCGTCGGCATGGAGGGGAGCGTTCCTCCGCCGGGCGGCGCCGGGACCGTCGACAGGAGATCCCGGATCCCGCGGGCCTGCCTCGTGGAAAACGGCATGATCGGCCCGTTCCGGGTGGCGAAGTTCAGGAAATCGAGGAACGTTTTCACGAAGGTGGAAAAGCAGATGGAGCTTGCGGTGACGAAGGCCTGTTCCATGCTCACCGTACCGTGGGAGACGATACGGCCGTCCCGCAGGACGCACCCTTTCCGCCTGGCAAGCGTCTTGACGAGCCCTTCGTGGTCCTTCGGGTCCACCAGCGGGATGTCGTGGAGAAACAGGACGGTTTCGCCGTCCCGCGGTTCGATGGTATTTTCGCCTCCGCCGCACAGAACCCGCAGGATCTCCCGGTAGGGAGGGGACGGGGAGATGACCAGAAGGGAGTTGATGTCCAGTCGGTCGAACAGATCCCGGGTCCGGGGGTCGATCTCCGTTCTGTTCGAGACGATCTCGTCGTCCCGCCCATAGAGAGCGACGTCGCCGCTTGATGCGACCAGGCCGTGGGAGAGGAGCTTCGATACGGTTTTCTCCACATGGGACATCACGGCGTCTTTTCTCCGATACCGAGCTCTGCGAGTTTTTCCGGGACCGGGGTGCCCGCACCGTCGCACCCTCGGTTTACGTAGTAACGGGACAGGGCACTCTCAAACTCCCCGCGGTCAAGGGGGGGGACCTCGATGCTTTCTCCCGAAGTTCCGGACTCGGAGAAGAACCGGGCCGGGAGGTCGTCGTCTTCCCGCGTAAAGCCCGCTCGACAGTTGAAAAGTCTTTCCGACAGGCAGATCCGCTCCCCGTCCCGGAGAAGGTCGCCCGCCTCCTTGGGGAGTCCCGTTACCGCGCGGAATGCCCGGGCGTACCCTTCGAGCGAGCTTCCCAGGGCGGACAGGCGGCACACCGACAGGGAGTCCAGCGCCGCGACGAGATCCTCTGAAATCTTTACGACCCTTCCCTTCCCCTCGAAGGAGAACCGGTCCGTGGCGACCGGTCTGCGCAGCACCTCGTGCACGAAGCTTGCCGACCGCATCTGGCAGGCTCCCCGCGTCGAAGTGGCGTACCCGAGGGCGACCCCGTACGCCCCGCGCGGGTCGAGCGCCGGCAGCTCCATCTTCTTGACCGACATGGAGAGATCGGGGTTGCCGAGAAATTCCGCCGTGCGTGCCGACCCTTCCGCAAGAAGATCTCCCTCTCCCCTCCGTTCGGCGATCTTCCGGAGAAGGGCAGGCATCTCTCCGGGGGGAATGTCGCGCCCGGTGATCTCGGCATAGCAGGCGATGGTCGCAGCGGCGCTCACGGGGTCCATCCCCGCTTGCACGCAAAAGGCATTGGCCCGAACGGCGGAATCGAGGTCGGCGTTCCCGTTGAGCGCACCGAAGTGGGCAAGTGCGTCCGCTTCGGGAAGCGGCGTGCCGTCCCGGGAGGTTTTCCGGCACAGGAGGGGGCAATCCTTCGGGGTTCCTCCCTCCTGTCCGCAGTCGCATCCCGTGATTCCGTACTTCCTGTCCACGGCGGTCGCCGAAAGGGAGCGGTACCCGTCGAAAAACGTCCGGCGGAAATTCCGCGTGGGGAGCATCCGCCGCCCGGAGAGCAGATCCAGGAGCGTGGCGGTTCCGTAGCGTGCGATCCCGTAGGGCCCCGAGAGGGCGGGAGAGGCCTCCATGGTCCGCAGGATCTCGTCCCTGGCCAGGGATAGCTCACCCAGGTCCGAGACCGGGACTTCTCCCGTGCCCCGCACCAGGATGCGGTACAGTCCCTTGCCCGCCATGATGTTTCCCATCCCCCCCCGCCCCGGGGATCGGTCCCCGCCGAACATGACGGAGGCGTACCGGCAGCGGGAAAGCGCGGATGCTCCGATCGACGCTACCCCTCCCCGCCATTCCCTGCCGGGGTCGCCTTGCCCGGGACGCCACGTGTCGGGAGCAAGCGTTGCGGAGTCGTCCTCGATGATGAGGCGAACGGGGCGTTTCGAGACGCCGGTGATTCTCAGGTAGAGGTACCCTGCCCGGCGCAGTTGGACCGGGAACGCTCCCACGGCCTCTCCGTCAAAGAGGGTTCCCGTAAGGGGTGACCTGGAGATGACGGAGACCGAGCCCGCCCCGGGGATCCCGGTGCCGCACAGGGGACCCGTGGCGAAAACCAGCGGGGTCTCGGGGGACCCGGGGGCGTATTCTGCGCAGGGACCGAGGAAGAAGGCCCCTATCCCCCTCCCGCCGAGGTACGATGCGACGACATGGCTGGAAAGAGTCTCTCTTGTCGCGACGGCATCCGCGAGATCCACGTGGAGACCGGCGTACCCGATGGCGGTCATGGCCGGTATTTTATCAACCTTGTTTCCTCCTGGGAGAGGAAAGGGAGGTTACATTTTTGAAAGCGAAATAACGATATCGGGATTCCACCCCCGGGAGGAGGAGAAGAAGTTGGAGAATGTCTTGAGATTGTTACGATATCGAAAAGGCACGAAACTTGTACGAAGAATTGTCATCGTAGTTCCGTGAATGCGGAATCATTACCCGGAGCCCCCCTCGCTTCGGGAAAAAGCAACGGCCTCGCGTCCCTCCTCGCGGGGCCGTTCCCCTTTTTTCCTCCATATCCTGGCGGGACCCCCGTATCGGCTATTGACCCTTTCCTTCCGGGAGGAATAGAATTTTCCTGCATGTCCCGTCGTAGAAGTTATTCGTCGCCCCGGACACTTAAGGTGCACGCCCGCGTGAGGAGAAGATCATGAAACTTTCTGCAGCCGCACGCCTTGCCTGGCAGATCGCCGCCGCGGAAGCGGCCATGGCAAGACATCCCCAGATCGAGCGGGAACATCTGCTGATCGGGTTGTGCAGCCTTCATAAAACGATGAGTCTCGTCCGGTTCGTCAGGGCGGAATCCCTCCCGATGGAGGAGATCCGCACCGAGGCGGACCATGTCGAGGAGATCCTGTCCACCATGGGGATCTCCAGTTCCACCCTGCGAAGAGGAGTACGGTCCAGGCTTCGGCCCGGACACGCCCGTCACACCGACCAGGTCGTGCACCGCAGCGATGCGTGCAAGGAGATCTTCCGACGGGGAAAGGAGATATCCGACGGGGGGGAGACCCCGGACACTTCGTCGTCCCACCTGCTCGCGGCGATCCTTTCCGACCCGGGGCCGATCATTACCGCTGTCCTGGCCGGGGCGGGGATCCAATCGGGGCAGGTTCCGCCGGAATCCTTGTCGCCCCCCCCACCGAAGGAGAAGGGATCTCCCGGGCCTGTGGACGTGGGCACGATGGTTTCCGAGCCGGAGACGGCGGAAGCGCTCACTCCCGTACTCGACCGCTACGGACGGGACATCACCCGGGCGGCACGGGAAGGTCGGCTGCTGCCGTTTGTGGAATCCGAGAGGACGCGGAACACTCTCCGCCAGCTGCTCAAAGTCCTCGTGATGCCCACGAAGAATAATCCGGTGCTCGTGGGGGAGGCGGGAGTAGGGAAGACGGCGATCGTCGAGGCTCTCGCCGAACGCGTCGCCACCGGGCGCGACCGCCGGGTACTTGCGGGGAGGAGAGTCGTGGAGCTTTCGATGCCGGAGATGCTTGCGGGGACCAAGTACCGGGGGGAGTTCGAGGAGAGGCTCACCCGGGTGATCGATGAAATCCGCGCGCACCCCGAGGTGATCCTTTTCATCGACGAATTTCATACCGTGGTCGGCGCAGGACGGGCCGAAGGCGCTCCGATGGATGCCGGCAATATCATGAAACCTGCGCTGGCGCGGGGGGAAATGCGGTGCATCGGCGCCACGACGATCATGGAATATCGCCGTTGCGTGGAGAAGGATCCGGCGCTCGAGCGCCGCTTCCAGCCCATTCAGGTCGTCGAGCCGGGGCGGGACGAAACGCTGGATATCCTCGTGGGACTGCGGGCCCACCGCGAGGCCCATTTCTCCGTCACGATCACCGACGAGGCGCTTGCCGCCGCGGTGGACCTCTCCATCCGGTTCGATCACGGCCATTACCTCCCGGACAAGGCGATCGACCTGCTGGACCGCGCCTGCGCCGAGTGCCGCGTTCCCTACCTTTCTCTGGCAATCGAGGCGGACCAGGAGATCCCGATGGGTGTCGTCGTCGTGCGTCCGGACACCGTCGCCGGCGTCATGGCAGAGAAGGTGGGCATCCCCCTCGAAGTCGTGCAGGGGGGGCTTGCCGGCCTGACGGAGTCGCGCATCAAGGGACTCGAGGAGCACCTGAACCGTAATATCGTGGGGCAGGAAGCGGCCATTTCCCGGGTAGGTCGCCGGCTTCTGCTCGCACATGCGGGCCTGGGGGACCGGCGGCGCCCGCTGGGCGTATTCCTTTTTCTGGGGCCCTCCGGCGTGGGGAAAACCGAGGTGGCCCGGCGCATTTCCTCCTATCTGTTCGCGGATGACCGGTCGTTCATCCAGCTGGACATGTCCGAATACCAGGACAATTCAACTCTCACCCGCCTCCTGGGGGCGTCCCCGGGATACGTAGGCTACGAGGAAGGGGGGCAGTTGACGGACAGGCTCCGGACGACGCCGTATTCCGTCGTGCTCCTGGACGAGATCGACAAGGCGGCCCCCCGGGTGTTCGACCTGTTCCTGCAGCTGTTCGAGGAAGGAAAGCTCACCGACAGCCAGGGGCGGACCGCCGACGCGAAAAACGCCATCTTCGTGATGACGGGAAATATCCGTATCGGCAAAGGGATCGGGTTCCACGCGCAGGACGAGGAAGCAGCTGCCAAGGCCGCTCTTGGCATGGCCCGGCAGAGCTTTCGTCCCGAGTTCCTGAACCGGATCGACGAGCAGATCGTTTTCCGGCCCTTAAGCCGGGAGGACGTCAGGAAGGTCCTGGACATGCAGCTTGCCGCCCTGGAGGAGAACCTGTTCGAGACGTCGGGATTTTCCCTCCGGGTGGAGCCGGAGGCCCGGGAATGGCTCGCCGAGACCGGGTACAGCCCCGAGTACGGGGTTCGCGAACTGGGGCGGGTGATCGACCGTTGGGTCCGGGGCCCCATCAGCGAGCTGAGTGCCCGGGGGGTGCTGGGACGCGCAAGGGGAGCACATGCCCCCGTCGTGGTGAGGAGGACGGAGGAGGGTATCGTCGTCGAATAGCCGCCGGCCGGAACCCGCCTGTCCCCGGGAGTGTCTTATTAGGGGGAGTCCTTCGCATCCAACCGTCACGTCTGCACGGGAGGAGGGAAGACGATGGCAAGGTTCACGTACAGCCCCGCCCACAAAAAGAACGTTACCCGGGAAACCGACCCGTATCTTCCCAAAAAAACCGCGCCATCGGTGAGCATCTGTCCGGGATGCCACGCCATATGCCGGAACAAGCGCTGGACCCTGGACGAGAAGGAGTTCAAGGCGCTGACCGGCAAGAAAGGCGGCGAAACCGCGAGCAGGCGCTGCCCGGCGTGCCGGAAGATCGCCGACGGCTTCATCGCGGGGTTGGTCACGCTCCGCGGCGGGTTCATCCGGGAACACAGGGAAGAGATCCGGAACCTCATCCGAAACGAGGAGAAGCGGGCGATGGGGTTCAATCCCCTCGCGCGGATCATCAAGTTTACGGAGGTCGAAGACGGGTTCGATGTTTCGACGACGGTGGAGAAGCTTGCCCAGCGGATCGGAAGGGAAGTCTACAAGGCGTGCAGCGGAACGCTTACGTACAAATGGTCCGCTGATGCGAAACTGGTGCGGGTGAACTGGGTGAGAGAGGCGTGAGGGCGGTCTCCCGTTTCAGGTGGACGTGATCCCGACTCCTTTCTAGAAGAGGATCTTTCGGACGACGTTCTCGTTGATGTCGGTGAAGTAGATCGTCCCCTCCACTCCCGTGATCCCGGTGGGCGCGTTCAGCAACGCGTTGTTCGAATCGCCGTTACGGGTGGTTGCCGCCCCGGGGTTCCCGACGAAGGTGGTCACTTTTCGCAATGTGCTTATTCTGCGGACGGCGTGGTTTCCCCGGTCCGCGACATAGAGAGCCGACCCGACCCCGGCGATCCCGTCCGGTGATGAAAATCGTGCAGTTGCCCCCGAACCGTCCGCGACACCGGGTTGCCCTGCGGATCCGGCGAACGTGGAGGTCGTTCCGGATGGGACCAGGACCTTCCGGATCGTGTGGTTTCCCGAATCGGCGACGTACAAGCTGGCCCCGAGCACGGCGATGCCCAGGGGAGAGCGGAAACGGGCGTCCGCGGAGGAACCGTTCGCGGACCCCGCGTTCCCGGCGCTTCCGGCAAGCGTCGTCACGTCCCCGCCGGTGGTGACCTTCCGTATGGTGTGGTTCCCGGAATCCGCCACGTAGAGATCTCCCCCCAACACCACGATTCCCTGCGGGTTGTTGAAGAGTGCCGTGGTGCCGCTCCCGTCGGCGGATCCGGTCGTCCCCGGGTCGCCCGCGATCGTCGTCACGAGGCCGCCTGTGGTGACCTTCCGGATGGTATGATTTTCCGAGTCTGTGACATACAGGTCGCCTCCCAGGGCCGTGATTCCCCCGGGAAACCGGAACCTCGGGGGGGTATCGGTCGATCCAGGGGATCCTGCGGACCCGGCGATGGTGGTCGCCACACCCGCGCTGTCGATTTTCCGGATCGTGTGGTTTTCCGTGTCGGCGACGAACACGTCGTCCCCGATGAGGGCAACCCCGGCAGGAGCCCGGAACCGGGCTGCCGCCCCTTGCAGATCCGTCGAACCTGCCTGCGGGGGATTTCCCGCCACGGTCGTTACGCTACCCCCGAGGGTGACCTTGCGAACGATGTGGTTCCCCGTGTCCGCCACATAGAGGGAAGGCGAGGTGAAGCCGTCCGACGCGATTCCCTCCGGAGAATCGAAGCTGGCAAGCGTTCCGGTTCCGTCGGCGAATCCGGCGATCTGGGGGGAGCCTGCCAGTGTGGTGGTGAACCCGAGATTCGTCGTGTTGACTTTCCGGATGACGTGGTTTCCCGTGTCCGAAACGAAAAGAAAGCTCCCGATGGAGGCCAGAGCGACGGGGGAGGAGAACTGGGCGGACGCACCGGACGTGTTGTCGACGAAACCGGGGGTTCCGTCCCCCGCCAGGGTGGTGACGTCCCCCACGCTGCCCACCGGTGTGACCTTCCGGATCGCGTGGTTTCCCGTGTCGGCGACGAAAATGGACGCTCCGTCGAAGGTGATCCCTTCGGGAGAGAAGAAGCTTGCCGCCGTGCCCGTATCGTCGACGAACCCGGGGGTTCCCGAACCGGCGAGCGTTGTCGTTGCGCCCGAGGAGGACATCCTGCGGACGGTGTGGTTTCCCGTATCCGCCACGAACAGGGTGGGGGTAGCTGCCCCACCGGGCGACACGTTGGAAGAGATCCCCCGGGGCGCCGAAAAGAGGACATTTCCCGATCCGAAGGTGTTGTCGACCGCGCCGGGGACTCCGGGTGTGCCCGCAACCGTGGTGACCACTCTGCTCGCGCTTATGCGGCGGATGGTGTGGTTTCCCGTATCGCAAAGAAAAAGAACGGTGCCGACGGCGGTGATCCCGGAGGGCTGGTTGAAACGGGCCGCCGGGCCGGTGCCGTCCGCGGAACCGGCCACCCCGAAGGCGCCGGCAAAGGTCGTGACGTTCCCCGAGGCGTCGATCTTCCGGATCAGGTGGTTTTCCGTGTCGGCCACGAAGCGATCCCCCGTCGTGGTGACGGCTACGCCCGAGGAGGAATCGAACCGGACCGGGTCTGCGGGAGAACCGTCGAAGAACCCCGGTCCGCCTTCGCCGCCTGCGAAGGCGACGACCGAATCCGCCTGCGAGACGGAGGAGTCGCCACAGCCCGAGAACGCCGCAGCGAATACGAAAACGATTGCAAGAAAACCCCCGAAGCGAATCCGCACAGGGAACGAAGCCATCGAGTTCCTCCTCTGCCGGCGGTTGCGCGTGCCGTGGAATATCTTCCTATCTTACCTTTTCGAGATCGCCCAGACGAGCGCCTTCCTTAAAATCCCGGGCCGTCGGTTTATTTTTCTTTCATTGTACCTCGATCGGGAAATCGTCTATCTTTTCCGAGGAAGGTTCCGGCGGTTCGCCCGGAGCCGGGATGTTGACAATCCTTAGAAGGAGGCGAGGGGGGAGCGATGAAAGAGACGCTTAAGGTGGGGTTGGAGCACGTCCACAAATACCGTGTTCCGGAAAACAAGACGGTGCCGTTTCTGTACCCGGAGGCGCCGGTATTCCAGGAGATGCCGAAGGTGTTCGCCACGGGTTTCTGGGTGGGCCTCTTCGAGTGGGCGTGCATCGAGGCGATGGCCCCGCATATGGACCCGGGGGAGGGGAGCGTCGGGACGCTCGTCAACGTGACCCACACCGCGGCGACGCCGCCGGGGATGGAGGTCTCCGTCCACGTCCGGTGCATCGGGATCGATGGACGCCGGACCGTGTGGGAGATCGAGGGAAGGGACGAGGTCGAGGTGATCGGGAAGGGGACCCACGAGCGGTTTACGGTCGACTTCGCCAAGTTCAACGCCCGCATCGCTAAAAAAACCGCCGGACAGTAGGGAGAGGGAGCATTGGGGATCGATGTAAATGTGCGCGTGGCCGGCGGCGCCGGTCAGGGGGTGCACACTGTCAGCAACCTGATCATGCGGATGGTCGTGGGCGCCGGGTACCATTTCCACGTCACCCAGGATTACATGAGCCGGATCCGGGGGGGGAGGAACGCGCAGGGGATCCGGATCGGGTCCGAACCCGTTCGTGCGGGGAGGGAGGAGGCGGACATCCTTCTCGCCTTGAACCCGGACCTCCTGCCGCATTATCTTCCCGGTGTCGGTGAGGGCGGGTTCGCCCTGGCCGACGTCCCTTCCGCCGATCCGCCGCTTTTCCCCGCGCCGCTCAAGGAGATGGCCGTGCAGGCGGGAAGTCCGATACTTGCGAACGTCGCGGGGACCGGCGTGATCGCCTGGGTGCTGGGGATTCCCCTGGAAACCGCGGACGCCGTTTTCAAGGCCGAGTTCAAGGGGGATTTTTTCGAAAAGAACCACACGGCGTTAAGGCTCGGAGCGGACTGGGCGAAAGAATATCTCCCGGAGAAGATCAGGGAGAGGTTCCGCCTCCCCGCCCGGGTTCACTCGCGACCGATCATCCTGTCGGGGAACGAGGCGCTTGCGCTGGGAGCGCTCGCGGGCGGATGCAAGTTCGCAGCCGGGTATCCGATGACCCCGGGCACCGGGATCCTGTCCGTTCTGGCGAACGATGGACCCTCGGTCGGGTTGGTGTTCGAGCAGGCCGAGGACGAGATCGCGGCGCTTACCATGGCGATCGGCGCGGCCTACACAGGTGCGCGCGCCATCGTTGCCACCTCGGGAGGCGGGTTCGCGTTGATGGTCGAGGCGTTATCGCTTGCCGGAATGATGGAGACGCCCGTGGTCATCGCGGTCGCGATGCGGCCCGGCCCGGCGACCGGAATGCCGACCCGGACCGAGCAGGGGGATCTGGAATTCGTCCTGTCCGCGGGCCACGGCGAATTTCCCCGTCTCGTGCTTGCCCCGGGGTCCCCCGAGGAGGCGTTCGACCTCGCGCAGCGCGCGATGGACCTGGCCGAGGAATTCCAGGTGCCCGCCCTGCTGCTGACCGACCAGTACCTGGCGGACACGATCGTGGATATCGACCCCGAGGTTCTGGACGTTCATCCCGTCCGCCGGCACATCGTCCGCGGCGATTCCGTTCCCCGCTCGCGGGAGGGGAAGTATCTCCGCCACGCCTATACGGAAAGCGGCATCTCGCCGATGGCGGTGCCGGGGGAGCCCGGGATCACCGTCGTGGTCGACAGCGACGAGCATACGGAGGACGGACATCTCACGGAGGACCACGCGACGCGGACCCGGATGGTGGAGAAGCGTCTTCGCAAGGGGGCGATGCTGGCCAAAAGGGTTGTCCCTCCCCTCGTCGCCGGGCCGCCGAACGGGGACCTGCTCCTGATCGGCTTCGGATCGACGAAAGAGGTGATCGAAGAGACCCGGCAAATCCTCGCCCGGGAGGGGCGGACCGTGGCGACGGTCCACCTGCGGCAAGTGATGCCGTTCCCCGCCGAGGAAGTCTCGGGGATCGTGCCACGCTACGGGACGGCGCTCACGGTGGAGAACAACGCCCTCGGTCAGCTGGCCCGGCTGATCAGGACCGAATGCGGCGTGAGGATCGACGGGACGATATCGCGGTACGACGGGCTGCCGTTCACCCCGGCCAAGCTGGCCGAAGACGTCAGGAGGAAGGGTTGGTAGGCAGGTTCGATACCGATTTCGAAAACGCGTGGTGCCCCGGGTGCGGCAACTTCGGGATCCTGAACGCGGTCAAGAAGGCGCTGGAGGCGACGGGGAAGCGGAAGCACGAGGTCGTCCTCGTTTCCGGCATCGGGCAGGCGGCGAAACTCCCGCACCAAGTGGACGTCAACGTATTCAACGGACTGCACGGCAGGGCCCTTCCCGCGGCGGCGGCGATCAAGATGGCCAACCCGGGGCTCACCGTCATCGTGACGAGCGGCGACGGCGACATCTACGGGGAGGGCGGGAACCATTTCATTCACAACGTGCGCAGAAACGTCGACATTGCGCTCTTCGTCCACGACAACCAGGTCTACGGGTTGACGAAGGGGCAGCCGTCACCCACGTCGGACGCCGGCTGGACCGGCTCGCTGCAGCGCTCCGGGGTGATCTCGGGGCCGTTCCCTCCGCTGGCGGTCGCCCTGGCACTCGGCTGCGGTTTCGTGGCGCGGGGGTATGCGGCGGACCCGGAATTTACCGCCGACCTGATGCTTCAGGCGATCCGTTTCCCGGGCTTCGCCCTCGTCGACATCCTGACGCCGTGCGTTACGTTCAACAAGAAGAACACGTACGACTGGTACGGCAAAATGGCGTACAAACTGCCCCCCGACCACGATGTGACGGACCGGGAAAAGGCCTTGACCCTTGCGCTCGAATGGGAGGAAAGAATCCCGCTGGGAGTTCTTTACCGCAAGGAAAAGCCCACGTTCGAGCAGTTGCACCCGCAGATTTCCGGCCCGCCCCTCTTCGAACGGGAAACGCCGGAGGAAGCGGTCCGCACTCTCCTCCGGCGGAGGCAGGCAGTCCCCGGGTGACCCTGGCGGCGAGACGTCAGGTTTTTTTCGGAGGTTTTCTTTTTTTCGTCTTTCCCGCGCGGGACGGGATCTCTTTTCCGGACGGGATCTCTTTTGCTGTTTGCGCCTCTTCTGCGTTGCGAATGTCCCACTGTCTGCCGAAGTAGCCGATTCCGGCGATGCAACCGATGGTGGCCAGAGCGAAGAGGGCCGAAGAGAGAAGGGACCCGGTGGGGGGCTTTCCCTCTTTGGAGTAGAGCAGCAATCCGTACACGCAAAGCCCGAGGAAGATCGACGCGCTCAGGTTGAATCCGAAGATGGCCAGTTTCTTTGGGACCCGCACTTATCCCCCTCGACGCTTTTTCTTGTGCTACTCTTCACAGATGGTCGCCCCGCGCCGTATCGCGACGTCGAACCGGTCCGAAAGGGAAAACGTCGTCACGCTGCGGGACGGGATCCGGTAAAGAGGCAGACATCTTACCATGGACTTTCTCCCCGTACTCACCCTGGTTGCGGCGGTGGCTACCCTCATCGTCGTGATCCTTCGTCGAACGGCTCCTCTACAAGACAAGTTGGACCGGTTGGAGCGGAGTTTCTCCGACGCGCTGAGATCGAGCACATCGGATCTTGTCCGGGGGCAGGCGGATGCCATGGCCCGGCTTCGCCAGGAGGTTTCGGAGAACTTTCTCAAGGGGGTGGACGGGATCTCCCGGCGGATCGAGGAGAAGCTTGGCGAGATCCGGGGGGAGATGGCGCGTGAGCTGTCCGAGACGGCGGATCGGAACGTCAAGGGATTCGACCAGGTCGCCTCGCATCTGAAGGATCTCGGGGCGGCGACCGGGCAGATGGTCCTCCTGTCCCGAGACATCGGCCAGCTAAACGTACTGCTTACCCAGCCGAAGGCGCGGGGCGCCTTCGGGGAGCTTACCCTGACGCAGATGCTCTCCGACCTGTTCGGCTCCCACACGGAGATGTTCGATCTGCAGTACCAGATGGATGGGGGCGAGAGGGTCGACGCGGCGATCTTCGTGCGCCCCGACCGGAGCCAGTTTGTCTGCGTCGACGCCAAGTTTCCCATGGCGAACGCCTTGCCCCTCCTGGAGGGGGAGGGGGATGAGGCGGCGAGCAGGGAGTACGAGAAGGCCTTTGCCCGCGACGTGCTGACGCAGGCCGAGTCGATCCGCGCCAAATACATCCGGCCTCCGAAGACACTCGACTTCGCATTTCTCTTCGTCCCCGCGGAGTCGGTCTACTATCTTCTTCTTCGAAACCGGGCGCTTCACGAGCAGCTCCTGCGGCTCCAGGTGATCCCGACGTCCCCGAACAGTTTCTTCGCCTATCTGCAGGCGCTTGCGTTCGCGTTCCGCGGATTCAAGATCGAGCAGAAAACCCGGGAGATCCAGGACCTGCTGGAAAGGGTGGGGAAGGATTTCGAGCGGTTCGCCGACAACTTCCGCATATTCGGGAGGCACCTGGACAATGCCCAGGCCAAGTACATGGAATCGGTAAGGGATGTCGAGAGGTTCCGGGCGCGTATAGGATCGCTGCGCAGTGGGGAGGAGAAACTCCCGGAAGGGTGACGTCTCCCTTCCGGGACCCTACCTTTCCAGCTGGGATTGGAGCTTTCCCCGGAGCCGAAGGACGGCCTGTGCGTGAAGCTGGCAGATCCTCGGTTCACCCAGGCCGAAGATGGCCCCGATCTCCTTCATCGTGAGCTCTTCGTAGTAGTACAGTGCGATCAGCTGTTTTTCTCTTTCCGGCAGGTCGTCGATCGCCTTGGCGAGCACTTCTTTGAGATCCCGGAGAAGGCCCTCCTGGAGCACATCGTCCTTTGCGACGTCGGACAGGATTCTCTGGACGATGGTGGCAGTCCCGTTGCCCTCGTCCAGGGGTTCGTCCAGCGAGAGGACGGAGAGTCCGGAATACAGCGCAAGCTGTTTCCTTAGCTCCGCAACCGAAATCTTCAGTGTCCTCGCGACCTCCTCCTCCCGGGGAGGACGGGCCAGGGAGGCCTCCAGCTGCTCGTAGGCGTTCTCCAGCCGGTTTGCATTCTGCCTCGCGGCACGGGAGAACCAGTCCATCTCGCGGAGGTAGTCGAGCATGGCCCCGCGGATGCGGTATTCGGCGTAGGTTTTGAACTTGATCCCTCGCGAGGAGTCGAATTTGTCGGCGGCGTCCAGCAGGCCCAGGATGCCCGAACTCACGAGATCGTCCGTCTCGATGCTTTGCGGAAGACGGAGCTTCAGGACGCTGGCGTGATATCGGATTCCCGGAAGGAAATCGGTCACCAGGGTCTCACGGTCGGGTAAAGGCGGAGGCTTCGCGGGGAGTCTTTCCGCGGTTTGGAGAGCGATGTTGCGGCCCATCGTGTTCCTCCCTTTCAGTTTTGTGCCTTCCAATGAGAGATGGTCACGTAGGGAGCAACATGCGTGCCACGGGGGGTGGTCACGTAAAGAGCTGAAATGTAAATTGAATTTCTTCAGGCGCAGCGGGGAAGGGCGATTTCAGGGTGTCAAAATTTTGGCGAGAGGACCTCCGCCTGACAATTATGGGCCATGCAGCCCTTTACGCTTGAGCATTTCCAGGAGCGTTGTTCGTTTCAGCCCGAGAAGGCCCGCCGCCCTGTTCCTGTTCCCGCCGCAGAGGGAAAGGGCCTCCAGGATGAGGCTGTTTTCGAAATCTTCGCGCGCTTTCCGGAAATCGAGCCCGCCGTTTTGCAGTTTCTCCGCGGCCTTCCCCCTGGCCTTGTCTTCCTGAGGGAGCATCGCCTGCGGCAGGTCTTTCTTCTCGAACCATCCGTCCCGGGACAGGATGACAAGACGCTCCACCAGGTTCTCCAGCTCCCTCACGTTCCCGGGCCAGGAGTACCGTTTCAAGGATTCCATCGCCTCCGGCCGAAACCCCCGGACCCTTCTCCCGCTCTCCCGGGCGTATTTCCCGATGAAATGGTCGACCAGAACCGGGATGTCCTCGACGCGCTCCCTGAGCGGCGGAATATGGATGGGGATGACGTTGAGCCGAAAGTACAGGTCCTGCCGGAAGCGGTCCGCGGCGATTTCCCTTTCGAGGTCCTTGTTCGTCGCCGCGACGACGCGAACGTCCACGTCCACCACCTTTGTCCCCCCCACCGGGGTGAACGACTGTTCCTGGAGCACACGAAGGATCTTCGCCTGGAGGGGCGGGCTCATCTCGGCGATCTCGTCCAGGAAGATCGTTCCCCGATTGGCCGCCTCGAACCTCCCGGCTCTCGCGGTATGGGCCCCGGTGAAGGCCCCCCGGACGTGACCGAACAGCTCGCTTTCCAGCAGTTCGGCGGGGATGGCGGAGCAGTTCACGGGAGCGAAGATACGGTCGGCCCGGTTGCTGTTGTAGTGGATGGCCCGGGCGACGAGTTCCTTGCCGGTGCCGCTCTCCCCCAGGATGAGGGCGGTCGCGTTGCTGCCCGCCACCTTCGATACGAGGGACAGCATCTGCCGGACCGGCTCGCTGACCCCGATGATGTTCTCGAACCGGTAGTGATCGATGGCATGTCTCTTGAGGTGGATGTTCTCCTTTTTCACCCCCGTCATTTCGAGCGCCCGGCCCACGAGATGAACGACTTCCACCACCTTGAACGGCTTCGTGATGTAATGAAAAGCGCCAAGCTGCATGGCCTGGACGGCGTTCTCCACCGTGCCGTACCCCGTCATCAGAATAACCTCGCAATTTACGAGGGTTTTCCTTGCGTGGACGAGGACCTCGAGGCCGTCTCCCCCCGGCATCACGAGGTCCGTGAGAACGACGTCGATGTCGTGCCGGTCGATCAGGTCCATCGCCTCGGATCCGGAGCGGGCGGGGTGGACATCGAGATCGGGGCGGGAAAAGACGCTTAGAAGAAGCTCGAGGATATTTTCGTCATCTTCTGCTATAAGGAGGGATTTTTTCATCGTGGTAATTTTACCCTCCAGGGGGCGCGGGACGGAAGGTCAATATTGCAGGGCAGGTAAAGTTTTCCGGTAACGCGCCGATAAGGTATTCGTGCGGATGTTACCCCAGGGAGCCATTCATTGAACATACCAGGTGCGGGCGGGAAAAAGGGAAACGGGTCGGGTTCAGCCAGGGACATGTCGGCCCGAAAGAAACGGGTAGAACTCTTCAAGGAAAAGGTGGAGAAAGGGACCTACCGCGTGGATTCGAAGAAAGTGGCCGAAAAGTTGGTAGAAGAAGCCCTCCGCACGATACGCTCCCGGGACGGGTCGAAGTAGCAGGCGACGCTTTCCCCTGCATCCCGCAGGCGTTTGGGATACAATCTTCCGAAAAGAAATTTAAAAAAATGGACGGGGGCGCGCGATGACGCAACGGACATCCGCGGCCGCTTTCGATGAGATTCTCCGCCAGGCCATCCTGGACCTTCCCGCGATGTTCCGGGAGTCACTCCAAAACGTGGCGATCGTGGTGGAAGAGTGGCCCCCGGACTGGCTTCTCGAGGAACTCGACATCGTTCCCGGGGGGACCCTCTACGGGTTCTACCACGGCATCCCGCTCCCCGAACGGTCTTTTCTGGACTCCGGGAACCTGCCGGACAAGATCTCCGTCTACCGGGGCCCCCTCGAGGGAGATTTCCGGGATCCCGGGGAGCTCGCACGCCAGATCCGGGTGACTCTCCTCCACGAAATCGGGCACTACTTCGGAATGGACGAGGAGGATCTTGCCCGGTTCGGGTACGAGTGATTGTGATATAAAATTGAAAACAGGAAGTGCACGGGTTTCCGAACGATCGGAGCCGGCAGAATCTCAAGGTAAGGGGCCGGCGGAGGGAGACTGCCAGTGTACGTGTTGCGCCGCCTGTTTCACGACGGTTTCGACCGGCCCGAACTTGCCCTGATCCACTACATGGCTGCCCTGGAGGATTCCCCCGAGGACGTTCTTGCCCGTTCGACCGCCGTGGTGAGGCCGTCGGGAATTCCCGGGATCCGGCAGGTGCGCCTGTTTCTCCCCAGGCCTCCCGGCGGGGGCCGACTGCGGGTGCGCTACTTCTTTTCGACGGTTGGCGGCGGCAGGGAGTGGTTTTCCGCCCCGTACGAGGTTTTTCTCCCGGGGTCCGCCACCGAGGAGGACGTGAGCGTGATCGGGCAGGAGGAAGAGGGGAATGCAAGGCCGGCGCCGGGGAGGGGGATGTTCCGGCTCCCGCTGCCGCTCCGTCCGGAAGAACCGCGGGCGGGAACCGTCCGGTACGGGTTCGGAGCCATGCGCAAGAAGCCATCCCTCTCCCTGTGCCGCGTCCGGGTGCCTTTAACCGTCGACGAAGCGCCCGTGGTGGAAGTTCCCGAGGCCCTTGCAGTCCTGAAGAACCGGCCGATGCCGTTCTTCCTGTACCACGTCCCCGAGGGAGGAACGGTTCCGGTCGCAGACAAGATCAATTGCGCCAGGATCACGATCCGGGACGAGGAGGGCGACATCGTCTGCGCCCGCGCCCTGTGGGGGGACCGGTCCTGGACCGCCCACAATCTCACCGTGATGGAAGCCAGGAACTTCCCCTCCGCGGAAGGAAGGGCGCCCGGGTATTTTCACTCCGGCGACCGGAATGCCTTTTTTCAGGAGAGGTCGGCAGCCCTCGCCGGACTTCCCCTTCCGAGAACGTTCGAGGGATTCGTGTTCGGTCCTTCGGGGAGCATCGTGGAGTACTGCTTCCAGGTCCTCAAAGGCAGCCCCGGCGTGGCCGTCGCGTCGTGGATCAACGCCCCTTCCGGCGGAAACTGGACGATCACGCTATAGCATCTCTCTCAAGGCCGCAAGAAGCGCCCCGACCTCGTCATCGGTCCCCACGGTGATCCGCAGGCACCTGGAGAGTCGGGGGGTGTCGAAGTACCGGACGAGGATCTTCCTGCGCTTCAGTTCCTCGAAGACAGGCCGCGCCGATCTTCCCCGGTTCCGTTTCGCGAGCACGAAGTTGCTTTGCGAGGGGAAGGGGGAAAACCCGAGCGACGGGAGCGCAGAGAGGAGCGCCGAACGCGTCTTCCGTATCTTCGCGATGTTTTTCTCCATCCAGCCGATATCCCGGAGCGCGGCCTCCCCGGCGGCTAGCCCCAAGCGACCGAGGTTGTAGGAATCCCGCACCTTGTTCAGTCCCGCGAGGACCGCCGGGTGGCCGAAGCCGAGCCCGATCCGCATTCCGGCCAGCGAGAACGACTTGGACAACGTACGGAGCACGACCACGTTCTCCTTCTCCCGGGCGAGGGACAGGGCCGTCTCGGAGGCGAAGTCCGCGTACGCCTCGTCGATGACGAGCACGCCCGGGACGCGGTCGGCAAGGTCGGCTAGGGCGGCCGTCGGGACCCCCGTTCCCGAGGGTGAGTTGGGGCTGGCGACGATCGTGACCTTTGCCCGCCTTGCGGCGAGGCCCGCCGGAAGGGAGTAGTCCCCGGGATAGGGAACGCCTGTGATCCTCCCTCCCTGGATCCTGACCAGCGTGTCGTAGAGCGTGTACGTCGGGACGGGGCAGCACAGCACATCCCCTTCCCCGACGAATGCGCGGGCGACCATCGCGAGCAGGTCGTCCGATCCGTTTCCCGCGATCACCCGGGAGGGATCGAACCCGTACGTCAGCGCAGCCTGCCTCCGGAGTCTCGTTGCGTCCGGATCCGGGTACAGGCGGAGCGACGCGTCCGCCTCCGCCAGGATGGCCCGCCGGACCGACGGGGACGGGGGATACGGATTCTCGTTCGTGTTGAGTTTGATGAAGCCTCCGTCCCGGGGTTGCTCCCCGGGAACGTACCCCTCCATCCTCGCGACGGTTCTGCGAAACGGTATCTTCATCGGGTTGCTCCTTGTCTGCGCCCGGGGAAGAACTTCCCGCCGAGTCGCCTCCAGGCGGGAAGCGACCTCGTGACGGTGTCGGGGGAGACGCAGAAGGCGATCCGGAAATGCCCCTCCCGCCCGAATCCGCTTCCCGGAACGACCAGGATGTTCTCCTCCCGGGCCGCCGCGACGAACTCCATCTCGTTCCCGGAAGGAGAACGGGGAAAAAGATAAAAGGCTCCGCCGGGCGGAACAACGGAGAAACCGGCTTCCGTGAGAGTCGCAAGGAGGGCATCCCGGTTTGACCGATATACGGGGAAATCCGGCTCGAGGTCCTGAACCGCGGCCACGGCCCGTTGCATGAGCGAAGGCGCGTTGACGAATCCCAGCACCCGGTTGCAGAAGACGCATGCTTCCGATATCTCTCCGGCGTCCGCCGCGCGTGGGCTCACGGCGAGGTACCCGATCCTCTCCCCGGGAACGTTGAGATCCTTCGAGTGGGAGTAGGCGACCAGGGTGTTCCGCAGGGAGACCGCGGGGGGAGAAAAGGAGAATCCCGGATACACGATCTTCCGGTAAGGCTCGTCGGACAGGACGTAGACGGGCTTTCCCGTCTGCCTCTCCCGCTCGGCGAGCAATGCGTCGAGCGCAAGAAGGGAGTCCCGGGGATAGACCGCTCCCGTCGGGTTGTTCGGGGTGTTGAGGATGACGGCCTTCGTCCGGTCGGAAAGTGCCGCCCGGATCGTCCCCATGTCCATCTGGAAATCGTCCGTGGATCCCGCCACAACGGGGACACCGCCGCTGTTCCGGATGTAGAAAAGATATTCCGCGAAGTACGGGGCGATGACGACGACCTCGTCTCCCGGGGAGAGGATCGCGCGCAGCGCCACGTTCAGCGCGCCCGCCGCCCCTGTGGTCATGATCACGTGGTCCGCTTCGATGGGGAGGCCGGTTGATTGCGTAAGGGAGGCGGCGATCTTCTTCCGCACGTCCGGGAACCCCGCGTTCGGCATGTACCGGTGCAGGTCTTCGGACGAAGCGGCCAGGAGCCTCCGCATCTCCTCCAGGAGTTCCCCGGGAGGCGCGCCGTACGGGTTCCCCAGGCTGAAATCGAACACGTTGTCCGGCCCCTGCACCGACTTCAGCTGGGCGCCGTCCTCGAACATCTTCCGGATCCAGGATCCCTGCCGGATCGCCTCACGGATCTCCGGGGATGCGGGCATGTCCCCTCCTTTGTCTTCCGCCATCGCCTTCCGGCGGAAACGGTCTTCCGCGAGCGGGCAGCCCCCGCAGTGGCGGCGGGACACTTCACGATACGGCAACGCAGAAGGTCTTTTCAAGCGGTACGGGCCTATGTGTTCGGGGGATGCTATAAAGTGGTAACGTAATACGGGGAAAACGCTGACAAGGAATAATCCGGGAAGGGGGATTACGGTGAAACCGATCCGCGCCGTTCGGGTGATTCTCACCCTTGCTTTAAGTCTGGGGGTTTCCGGGTGTGTGACCAGCAAGGTCCTGCATCTGCCGGGGGAACTTGCGCGTCCCGGAAAGGGGGGAACCGAACAGGGAACCGTGGGCTTTCCCACGGTCGCAGTGCTCGATTTCAACTTTGCGGGCGACCCCCCCCACGAGATCGGCCGTGATTTCAACCATGCCCGCGCGATCGTCTGGAAGGGAGACCCCGGGAAAGCGATCCCGGACCTCATTGCCGGCGTACTGAACGAGAAGGGGCTGCACGCCGTGCGCGTCCCCGTCGGCGGGGCGATTCCTGCGGACGCGGTCGCAAGAGTGTGGGGGAGCGTTGACAAGTTTCGCGTGGAGGCCAGGAAAACCGGTTCCCTGGGAATGAAGGTCAAGCTGGCGGCCTCCGTTTCCGTTACGGTGTTCGGGTCGGGGGGGAACGTCCCCCCGGGATGGAGCAGTTCCGTCGCTTCCGATTACTGGGCGGAGGATCCGTTTTTCGTCACGCCCGACGGAATACGGGACGCGGTCAACGGCGCGGCCAATGCCGTGGCCGAAGAGACGGTAGTCAAGCTGGTCGCGGCCGGTGTGATTTCGCTGCCTCCCGAACCGTCGGAGGGACAACCGCCCGCCGGAGCGGGCAGATAGGGGAAGTGACCGGGCGCCGGCGGGCAGCGTGACGGATGGGGCTTTCCTGGACAGACCGGATGGAGGACGTTTCCACGCAAGAGTGGGACTTTGTCCTGTCCCGCTCCGTCAGGCCCTCCCCCTTCTTCTCCCGGCACTTTCTGGCGCCGTGGGCGAAGACGTTCGCGGCCGACCACAGCAAACGCATTTACCGGTGGGTCCGAAACGGGGAGACCGGCGGGTTCCTGTTCCTTTGCCTGTGCGACAGCGGGCTGGGGTGGGAACTTCTCGGAGGGGAACAGGTGTCCGACTCGCTGGACGCCATCGTGGTCTCCGGCCGGGAGGAGGAGTTCTGGACCGAATTCCTCCTGTCCTCACGAGACCTCCTCTCCCTCCATCCCCTTACGCTGCCCAACCTCGTCGAAGGTTCCGCATCGATTGCCTGCCTGCCCCGGGTGTGCTCCGAACTCGGCTTCTCCTTCCGGATGGAGGAGATGGACCGGTCCCCGTATGTCCCTCTTCCCTCCTCCTTCGAGGAGTACCTCTCCCTGCTGGGGAAAAAGGAACGGCACGAGCTCCGAAGGAAGATCCGGAGGGCTTCGGCTGAGCTGCCGGGGTTGTTCTTTCGCGTGACCCGGACGAAAGAGGAGTTCGAGCGGGATTTCCCGTCGTTTGTCGCCCTCCACCGGCAAAGCCACACCGGCAAGGCGGAGTTCATGGACGACAGGATGGTTCGGTTCTTCCGCGAAATGGCCGAAGGCTTCCTGTCCGCCGGGCGGCTGCGTCTTGCGTTCCTCTCCGGGGACGGCGGGGATATGGCGTCCGCGCTCCACATCGAATGGGACGGCGCTCTTCTCCTGTACAATTCCGGGTTCGACCCGGGATACCGGGAGGCAAGCCCCGGGCTGGTGCTGTTGGCGCACTGCATCGAGGACGCGATCGGGGACGGTTTTCGCGAGTACGATTTTCTCCGGGGCAGGGAGCGGTACAAGTACGACCTCGGGGGAAGAGACCGGATCGTGTATCGGGCGACCGTCCGCGTTTCGTGAAGCACGTTCTCTTTTCCTATCATACCTGTCCCCTGGAGGAGCCCGGCACCGGGCTCTCCGGCGGGATGAACGTATTCCTCCGCGGTCTCCTGCCCGGCCTCGCCCGGCACGGGATCGAGACGGACGTCCTGACCAGGGGGAAGGGGGACACGGTGGAGATCACCCGCCCGTACCGGGGGATCCGCGTGGTTCACGTCCCGTGCGGGTGGGAGGAGCCGACCAGCAGGGAAGGGGCCTACCGGGCGCTTCCCCGATTCGTCGAAAAGGCGGGAGAGGTCATTCGGACAAGCCTTGACCCGCCCGATGCAATCTCGGCGCACTACTGGATGTCGGGAGTGGCTGCCCGGGGTGCGTGTCGGTGGGAGCGCACGAAGGGACTGGTGTTCGCGTTCCATACCGTGGAGGCGCGCAAGGCGGACACTTCAGAATACAGTCCCGACGCTCTCTCCGTCGCGAGGAGGAGCGCCGAGGAAAGACTCGCCCTGGAAGCGCACCGGGTGGTTTTCCTGTCGGAGCACGATCTCGCGGCGACGGAACGGATGCTCCCCGACGTGGCCGGCAAGGGAGTGGTGATCCCTCCGGGGGTAGACGACTCGTTTCGAGTCCTTCCGCCGCGTGCAAAGGGCAGGCGCGCATTCGGGGTCCCCTCTGCGGCGTTCCTCTTCCTGCTCGCCGCCCGCCCCGCCCCCGGGAAAAACGTCCCCGCGGCCATCGAGGCGTTTCTCGCGGTGCGGGGAAAAGGGGGCCGGGAAGCGTTTCTGCTCGTCGCAGGACAGGGTCCCCCCGCGGGCGGCGTTCCCGGGGGTGTGATCTTTGCCGGCCCGGTTCCCCACGCGAAGATGCCCGCCCTGGTATCCGCGGCGGACGCGGTCCTTGGTCCCTCGGAGTACGAATCGTTCGGTCTGGTCCCGCTGGAGGCGATGGCAGCCGGAGTGCCCGTGATCGTTCCACGCGACGGCCATTGGGGAGAGACGGTCTCCCGGGAGGGAGGGGGAGCGGTCTATCCGCCCAAAAGCTCCCGGGGGCTGGCCGACGCGATGGAGAACATCATGGCGGATGGCGCGGCGAGGGCCCGGATGGCGGAGGAGGGGAAGGAAATTGCGTCCCGTTTCACGTGGGAGAGGTGCACGGAGGCGTGGGCGCGACTTCTGTCGTCCGCCGCCACGCGCGATAATCGGCGGTGAATTCCTCGAGCTCCCGCCGCGCATCGTCGTCCGACATTTGCACCGCCGGGTGTTTCATGAAGTAGGCGGACGGGGCAGAGAGCGGGCCTGCGAGCCCCATATCCCGGCCGAG
>DAOUUI010000195.1 GCA_030668225.1 Deltaproteobacteria bacterium | reverse complement strand
GTAGCGGGAAGCGGCCCCATGGAGAACCTGCTGCATTCCTTCGAGGCATATCTCCAGGCGGGATCTGTATTTTCGTACGCCGCCGTGTTCGTCGGAGGGGTGCTGATCAGTGCAACCCCGTGCGTCTATCCCGTACTTCCGATCACGGTGGGATACATCGGAGGGAGAAGCCAGGGCTCGAAGGCAAAAGGGTTTTTCCTAAGCCTCTCCTACGTCCTGGGGATGGCGGTCATCTACGCGGCGCTCGGCAGCGTCGCGGCGGCGACGGGGCAGGTCTTCGGCCAGGCGGCGGCAAGCCCCGTGGCCAACATCGTCGTGGGGAACATCTGCATCCTGATGGCGCTCTCCCTGCTCGACGTCTTCCATCTGCCGGTGCCGGCCTTCCTGTCGGGGCTTCCGGCAGGGAAGAGGCGCAGCGGGGTGCTCGGCGCTTTTGCCGTCGGGATGGTGTCCGGGCTGGTAGTGGGCCCCTGCACGGCGCCGGTCCTGGGCGCCCTTCTCGTTTACGTGGGGGCGAAGCAGAACGTCCTGTTCGGCACGTCCCTTCTTTTTGTCTTCGCCCTCGGGATGGGCTCCCTTCTGCTCGTCATCGGGACGTTCACGGGCCTTTTGGCCAACCTCCCGAAATCGGGGAGGTGGACGGAAGGCATCAAGAAGGGGTTCGGGTTCTTCATGATCCTCGTGGGGGAATATTTTCTCCTCGAGGCGGGGAAACTGCTCGTATGATGGCAGGAGAGGGAACGGATTGAGAACAGTCGGAAGAATAGGTGCCGCCCTGACCCTGTGCCTCCTGGTCGCGACGGTACCGTTCGTGGGGCGGACGGCGCACGGCGGAACCGGGCAGGCATCCGCCGCCACGAACGAAACGCAGGACTGGGTTGATTTCACCCTGCCGGACGCAAGCGGCAAACAGGTCTCTCTTGCTCAGTTTATAGGGAAGAAACCGGTGCTCCTGGTCTTCTGGGCCACCTGGTGCGCTATCTGCAAAGAAGAGGTCCCTGTCATCAACAGGATGCACCGGGAGCCCCCTACGAGCGGGAGCCTGCAGATTCTCGCGCTGGATTTCATGGAGAGCGAGAAGAAGGTAAACGCCTTCATCAAGAGGAAACAGGTGGCCTACCCGGTCCTGCTCGACAGGCGCGGCAAAGTCGCAAGGAAGTACCGCGTGGTCGGCATCCCCACGTACATCCTCATCGACCGGGACGGCAAGGTGGTGTACCGCGACCACGACCTTTCCGAAATCCGGAAGGTTCTCGAGTAACCGGGCTCTGCGGGGGCCTTACGACCGCCGACCGCTGGAAATACCCTTACGGACTGTCCTCCCGCTGCGGTTCCCGAAGCAACGAACTGTCATCCCGCTGAGGTTCCCGAAGCAGCGGTTTCAGCCCCTCTGATTCGCTTATCCTTTGCTTCAGCTCTTTCACGCGGTCCTCGAATTCGCGGCTTAGCTGCGTTCCCTCTTCCACGCTCTCGATCACCCGCGGGGTGATGAAGATCAGCAGCTCCGTCCTCGACACGGACGCATTCCGGGTTCCGAAGAGCCACCCGATGAACGGGATTTTGTACAGGAACGGGACCCCGTCCCGGGAACGTTCCCGCCGCTCAGAGACCAGCCCCCCGAGGACGAGGCTGCGATCCTGGGGCGCCAGCAGGGTGGTCTGGATGCTTCGCTTGAGGAAGATCGGGTTGGCCACCGAGCCGCCGGAAACGCCGCTGACTTCGCTCACATTCTGATCGATTTCCAGCGTGATCAGTCCCCCGTCGTTAATGTACGGGGTGAAGTTGAGAATGATCCCCACGTCTACGTACTCCACCGTCTCCGTGATCACGTCGGCGGCGCCGGCGACATTGGTGACCTGCCCCGTGGTCACCGGAACCTGCTCGGCGACCTCGATCTTCGATTTCTTTCCGTTCGTGGAGATCACGATCGGGGAGGAGAGGATCGAAACCTTCCCGTCGTTGGCCAGCGCACGGACCGACCCCAACAGCCGGTCGGTCTTCTCAAAGGCGTAGACCAGCCCCCGGGAAACATCCGGGGTGGGAATTCCGACAGAGACGTCGTGGGTCCAACTCCCCGACTGCGACATATATTTCCAGTCGACCCCGAGCTTGAGCGCGTCGTCCAGCTTTACCTCCGCGATCAGCACTTCGAGCAGGACCTGGAGAGGGTAGACATCGATGACTTTCATTACGTTCATCAGTGCGGCGTACTCCGAAGCGCTCCCGCGGATGATGATCGAATTGTTCGTCTCGTCCATGATGATGTCGAAGTCCCCGGCGCCTTCCATCGCGGCCTCTTCCTGCACGGCGGCGGTCTGTTCCTTCTTCCGGGAGAAGACGCCGGCGGGCTTGACGGCGGGTTCGGCCACCTTGGGCTTGAACTCGGTCGGCTTGCCCGCCCCGGCCCCCGTCTTC
>DAOUUI010000030.1 GCA_030668225.1 Deltaproteobacteria bacterium | reverse complement strand
CGGTACCGTGGACCCACGGCGCAGGGGGGGGTTCCGCGGCGCGGCCTATGGAGCGAGGGAGAAATCGCGTAGAGCGGATTGGCAGCGAGCGGTCGCAGATCGCGAGCGTAGCGGAGTGGAAGCCCCCGCGAGCCTTAGGTCCTTCCCGACGATTCCGCGGCGCAGCGGGAACCTCACGGGGCGTTCCGCGCCGTCCGGTCGTAGTGGGAGAACTTCATCATGTAGGTCCCCCGCCCCTGGGACAGGGACCGAAGGGACGTGACGTATCCGAACATCTCCTTCAGCGGGACGAGGGCGGAGAGGTGGCTCACCTCCCCGTGGCGGTCGACCGAGGCGACCCGCCCCCTGCGGGCGTTGACGTCCCCGATCACGCCCCCCAGGAACTCCTCGGGCACGACGATCTCCGCTGCCATCACCGGCTCCAGGAGGTACGGTTTCCCTTTCTCGTAGGCAGAGAGGAACGCCATCACCGCAGCGACCTTCGCAGCAAGGGGGGTGGCCGTCCCGGTGAGAAACTCCACGTGCTTCACCTCCGCCTCCACGTCGTCCACGGGGTATCCGAAGATGCCGGTGAACGCCCCTTCCCGGATGCCGGCCTCCACCCCGTCGGCGACCTCCTCCGAAAGCTCGAGCATCCGCAGCCTGTCGGAGATCTTTATCCCTGAACCCCGCCGGCCGGGGCGAACCTCCATGACGATTTTCACGGTCACCAGGCGCTCCGCGATCTCGCGCTCGAACACCGTCTCCGCTTTCCCCTCCTCGCTTGCGGTCTCCCGGTAGACCACCTGCGGCCTCCCGGTGCGCACGGCAAGCCCGAAGTCCCGCCCCAGGCGGTCCACCAGGATCTCCAGGTGCAGTTCCCCCATTCCGGACAGGATGACCTGACCGGTGTCCGCATCCTCCTTCATCGACAGCGTCGGGTCCTCCTCCACCATCTTCGCAACCATCTCGCGGAGGCGGTCCAGGTCGCGGAGGGTCTTCGGCTCCACCACGATCGACACCACCGGTTTTCGGATCTCGATCGACTCGAGGAGAATGGGAGCCTCGGGGTCGCAGAGCGTGTCACCGGTACGTGCGTTCCTGATCCCCCGGATCGCCACGATGTCCCCCGCCACGGCCTCCCGGATTCTTCCCTTCTTCCCCGCGTGGATCCGGAAGAGCCGCGCCACCTTCTCCTCCTCTCCGGTGGAGGCGTTCCCCAGGACATCCCCCTCGGAGACCTTCCCCGAATACACCCGCACGTAGACCGTCCTCCTGCCCTCCTCGATCATCACCTTGAACACCAGCGCCGCGAAAGGCGCGGCGATAACCGGCTCGCGGGCGACAGGAACCCCCGTCCTCGGGTCGTCCCCCGTTGCGGGGGGAACCTCGGCAGGGGAAGGAAGGAAATGCACGATCCCGTCCATCACCGGCTGGACCCCTTTGTTACGAAGCGCCGAACCGGCGAAGACGGGGAAGAACCGGGCGGCCACCGTCCCCTTGCGGAGCGCACGCCGGATCGCGTCGGGGGGAATATCCTCCCCGGAGAGGTATTTCTCCGCGACGCCGTCGTCGACGTCGGCAGCAGCCTCCAGAAGCGTCTCGCGGTATGCCGAGACCTGCGCGGCCTCCTCGGGCGAGAGCGCGGACCTTGTAACGCTCGCCCCCCGGTCCGCCGCCGAGAACTCCACCTTCTCCATCGCCACCAGGTCTGCCACTGCCGGAAACGTCCCGTCTGCACCCAGCGGGGCGGTGACGGGAACCCCCCGGGCCGAAAGCTTTTTTCCCATCTCCCCGATGACCCGGTCGTAATCGGCTCCCGGCCGATCGAGCTTGTTGACGAACGCCAGGCGGGGAATCCGGTGCCTGTCTGCCTGCCTCCACACGACCTCGGACTGCGGCTCCACCCCGCCGACTCCGCAGAAGACGACGACCGCCCCGTCGAGCACCCGGAGCGACCTTTCCACTTCGATCGTGAAATCGACGTGCCCGGGAGTGTCGACCAGGTGAACCTCCGCATCCAGCCACGGGAACTGTGTGACGGCCGCGGTGATCGTGATCCCGCGCTCGCGCTCCTGGGGAAGATAGTCCATCTGGGAGTCGCCGTCGTGGACCTCGCCCATCCGGTGACTCACCCCCGCGTAGAAGAGGATCCTCTCCGTCAGGGTCGTCTTCCCCGCGTCGATGTGCGCGATGATCCCGATGTTCCGGACCTTGTCCGCGTGGGCCAACTTAAAAGTTCCCCCGGAACAGATTGAACGTTGAGGTGCCGGAAATCGCACGATCGGCAAACAGCGCGGACAGGACCTCCTCGATCTCCCCTTCGGGTACGTCCCGAATGTCCGCGAAAAAGTCCCGTATGCCCGCTGCCCGGATTTCGTGGAGGAACCCCGATGCGGAAAACGGCTGGACGGGACGGACGGAGGATCCCTTCTCATCGAAATCCACGTGGAAGCGTTCCTCCCTCGGGCTTACCACCTCGCCCCGGACACCGGAGGACGGGAACAGGCGCGAGGTCATCAGGGGAACGGCGCCATACGCCACGGCAATACCCAGGTCGTGCAGGTACTTCCCCACCGCCCGAAGCGTTGCGAGGTTCGCCTCCACCGGAAGGATCATCCGTGAGGCTCCCAGTCCCGAGAGAACGGAGAGTGCCCCTGTGTTGAAGGAGTACAGGTAGTGGTCGCTTACGAGCGTCACCTGCTTCCTCGGGACGAATCCCCCAAAGAGCCGGAAATGCCCCGCGTCCGAGACCACCCAGCGGCGGTGTCCCTTTAAGACCGCCTCCTTCACCGTTCTTCGGAGAAAAGGCGCGTCCGATTCCCGCATCGGCGGCGGAAGCCAGTAGTACGCACGCTCCCGGAATCCGCGGTTCCCGGGAGACGGGTCCCGTGCGAGGGACCGGCTGAACTCCACCACCGGAATGATTTCCGGAAGTCGCGGCAGAGCCCCGAGCTGTTCGGCCCGGCAGCCCACGTAAAAAACGGTCGGCAGCGCCTCCCGGCGGCTTCCCGTGACCCGAAGGGAGGGCAGAATGGAGAGGCGGAGGTCCTTTCCCGAAAGATAGAAGTCCTTGTCGAACTTCCTCGCGGCCGTAAGGAACAGGGCTGTCACGTCCTGCCACGCGACGTTTGCGCCTTTTCCCTCGATCCGGATTTCCCCCAGCGGGAGATCGGACCGGTAGGCGGCGCGCAGGCGGGCCAAGGCGTCCGGGGGAATCCCTCCCTCCCCGCGCGCCCCCGCGACGGAAACGCGGAAGGGGAACTCCTTGTGCGTCCTGCCGTAAGATGCCTCGATGCCCACGACACCGTCCCCGACGACAACGCGGAACCGAACTCCGCCGGGAGGCAGGGCTTCCCGTTCCCGCCTGGCGGAACGGGTGATCTCCGCCCGCCCGCCCCCTCCGACACGAAAGAGAAGGTCGCCCGGCGAGACGTCGAACGGAATCCGCACGTAGAGCCCCTCCCCGTCCGCGCGCATCGATTGCGCGGAGAATCCCCTTCCGGAGCCGTCGCTTTGAAACTGCACGCGAAGCCGGTCCCCTTGCATGACCGCGGCGGCAGGGACGTGGGCCCACCCCTCCCGGACCTCCCGGATCGGCCCTACCAGCTCCCCCACGTTACCCGTAACTCCCCCGGCGACGACCTCGCGGGGAGCCGCGCCGCCCGTTATGCCGGGTGTCTCCTCCCGGCCGATCACTTTCGTAAGCAGCCCCTTCCCCTCCTCGACAGCCTCCTGATTCCTGCCTTCACGGATCAGGTCGAGGGCCCGCCGGTAGGCGGACACGACGCCGCTCACGTATTCCGCGCTCCGCATCCGCCCCTCGATCTTGAACGCGGCAAACCCCAGCGGAACGAGCTCGGGGAGGAAATCGATCAGGGAAAGGTCGCGTGTGGAAAAGACCGCCTCTTCCCCGCCGGCATGCCCGTAGAGGCGCCGGCACGGCTGGACGCACGCCCCGCGGTTGGCGCTTTTCCCGCCGAGGAAGGAGGAAAAAAAGCACTTCCCCGAGTAGGAGTAGCACATCGCGCCGTGGACGAAGATCTCGACGCCGATGCGGGCGGTCGTCACGATCCTTTGGACCTCGGAGAAGTTGAGGTGCCGTTCGAGGATTACCCGCTCCGCGCCAAGCCCGGCGAACACTTCGGTCGCGGCGGAAGAGGCGCAGCCCGCCTGCGTGCTGACGTGGAACGCCGTCCCGGGAAAGAAGTCGCGGAGGATCCTCATGAGCCCGAGATCCTGGACGATGAGGGCGTCGGGGGCGAGAGGGGCCACACGGTGGAGCATCGCAATCGCCTCGGGGAGGTCCGCCTCGGTCAGGACCGTGTTCATGGCGATGTAGACGCGGACCCCGTGTTTCCGTGCATGAGGCAGGATCCGGCACAGATCCTCCAGGGTGAAGTTCTCCGCCCGCTCCCGTGCGTTGAACTTCTGAAGCCCGAGGTAGACCGCATCCGCCCCGGCGGAAACGGCCGCGAAATACGACTCCAACGAACCCGCCGGGGCCAGAAGCTCCGGGAACGCCGCACGGGCAGGCGTGGGGGGCAGGCGCGATGGGGAGGGGCCGCTCCGCGCTCCCCTCCTTCTATTTTCGGAAACGCTCTTCATGGCTTTTCCTCGCGTTTTGGAGGTCACGCTCCTCCTCTTCTCCGTACGTGTAAAGCGCCTTTCGGGGGGACTGCTCTCCTTCGGGGCGTTCCGGCCGCAAACCCTTGAACGGCAGGAGAGTTCGCCCCCTTTTCGTTTGACTTTCATCTTACATCCGATAGACTTACCGGGAAATAAAGTTCGGGGCAAATGCAGGGAAAATCCCTGCTCCGGAGGGGGAAAATGGGCTGGATACCGGCGATCCTTGCAATCGTGATTGTCGGCTGGTTCGTCCTGACATACAACGCCCTCGTCCGGCTTCGTAACTAGTTCCGGAACGCCTGGCACCAGATCGACGTGCAACTGAAACGCCGGTACGATCTCATCCCCAACCTCGTGGAAGTCGTCAAGGACTACATGGCCTACGAGCAGGAAACGCTCACCCGGGTCATCGAGGCACGCGGCGCTGCCATTTCCGCGAAAAGCGTGGCTGCGCAGGGGAAAGCCGAGAACCTCCTGACGGAATCCCTGAACAGCCTCGTCGCCGTCGTCGAACAAGACCCCGACCTCCCGGCGCACCAGACCGTGGCCTCGCTCCAGGAGGAGTTGACCGGGACGGAGAACAAGATCTCCTTCGCGCGCCAGTTCTACAACGACTCGGTGATGACCTACAACAACAAGATCCAGTCCATACCGTCCAACATCATCGCCTCGGTGTTCGACTTCTCCCAGGCGGAATATTTCGAGGTAGGGGAGGAGAGCCGGGCCGTGCCGAGGGCGGACCTCCGGTAAGGTCATGGGGGGGGACACTCCTGATTTTTTCGTCGAGTAAAACAGGAGTGTCCCCCCTTTCGCGTCGTGGGAAGACGTGCCCGGGGTGCGGGACTACCAACCACCCGGGCGCCGTGTACTGCAACCTGTGCCAGGAGCCCTTCGCCCCCTCCGGCATCTCCGGGTTTGCGGGGGAGGCGACAGGCAACTCCCCGGGGCCGACCGTCCCCGGCCTGCGCACGGTTCCCATGCTCTCTTTCTACGATGCCTCCTCCCGGAACGTCCACATGTCCCGGCTGCTCTTCCTTGCGCTCTTCGCATCCTTCCTCGCCGTCGGGGGGGCGATCGGCGCCGCGTACGGGAGCGCAGCCTACGGCATCGCGCTTGCGCTCATCCTCTATGCGATCCTCGCCTCCACCGCGTATTTCCGCGGCTCCTCCATCGTCCTTTCGATTCACGGCGCCAGGGAGGCCGACCCGTCCACCCACCAAAAACTGCTAAACGTCGTGGAGGAGATGAGCATCGCTTCGGGCCTCCCGATGCCGCGCGTCTTCGTGATGGAGAGCCCGGGAATGAATGCCTTTGCCGCGGGAAGAAGGCCGTCGGAGGCGATCGTCGCAGTGACGACCGGTCTCTTCGAACACCTGAGCCGGGAGGAACTGCAGGGGGTGATCGGCCACGAGATGGCCCACATCAAGAGCCGGGACACCCTCTACAACATCTACGCCGCGGTCCTGGTGGGATCCATTGCCCTCCTGGCAGACATGTTCCTGCGGGGGATGCCCTTCCGCGGGAGAGGGCGGTCCGGAGGCGCAGGAAGAGGACGGGGGAATGCCGCTTTCTTCGTCCTCGGGATCCTCCTTGCCCTCCTCGCCCCCTTCGCCGCGAAGGTTCTCCAGATGAGCATCTCCCGCCAGCGGGAGTACCACGCAGACGCCGTGGGCGCGCAGTTCACGCGAAACCCTCTGGGATTGGCCTCCGCGCTTAAGAAGATCACGCAGACCGGCGCCCAGGTCCCGGGGGAGAACCGGGGAACCCAGCACCTGTTTCTCATAAACCCCTTGCGTCATTTCGCCGACAACTCCTCCGCCCTTCTTTCCACGCATCCTTCAACCGCACTTCGCATCCAACGGTTGCAGGCAATGGCCGGGGTCGGGGCGGCCGTCGTATGATTCCACCCTTGCAGAGGAGGTACCCATGCCACGCATCGTGACGATTTTCGGAAAGGACACCTGACCGTACACAAACGACGCTCGTATGGATTACGAGAAAAAAGGCGCACAGGTGGTGTACAGGAACGTACAGCAGGACAAGTCCGCGATGACCGAGATGTTGACCGTCTGCAAAGGGCGGCGCGACGTCCCCGTCATCGTCGACGCCGACAAGGTGACGATCGGCTACGGGGGCTCCTGAGCGGTGTGACAAACGCGGCCGTGGGCCGCGGAACGCAAACCGGCCGTAGCATGGCCGGAAGAGAAAAACCGTCCCAAAGCGGCAAGGCGCCTGCCGGTGCCCGTAGGTTTTGTGGTATAAATATAGGAATACCCGTAACACCATCTTCGAGCGGAGGAAACATCCATGAAAGTTGGAGAAGAAGCGCTCAAGTTCCTGAACATGGGGATCGAGTCCGAGCTCGCCGCGTATGTGTTCTACCGCCGGGCGTCGAAAATGATCGACGACGAGGTCGTGCGCAAGGTGCTCGACGATCTCGCCATGGACGAAAAGCAGCACTTCCTCCAGCTGGAAGACGCCTACGACAAGAACGTCCGTTCCGAGATGTGGGCCCCCTACAAGGACATCATGACCAGGGACGGCCTGCCCGATATCGACGAACTGATGCAGGGGACGCACAAGGAGCTGCTCGGAAAGATTCCAAATCTGAAAAGCATGAAGGACGTTCTCGAAATAGCGCTGACGCTGGAAAAAGAGGCGGCCGACCTGTACCGGAACGCCTCGTCGAAGGCGAAAGAACCGGATATCAAAAAGATCTTCGATCACCTCGTGGCCTTCGAGAAGGTGCACGTGCATAAGATCGAAAGGGCTTTAGCCTCCCTGTGACAGGGAGCGGGAAGGTCCTTCCCCCCAAGGCTCCCCGCCACCGGATCGCACGAGGACGATCGCGTTTGACCGCTTAATCCCCGTGCATCGTCAACGCAAGCGGGGGGGCGGTTTTTCCTTTCCTTCTTTCGGGAAGACCGTCTCGATCAGTCTTCGGTAGGCCCGGGGAAACGCAAGATCGGCAAGGCCCTCCGAATGCACCCACCGCCATTCCCTATCCGTCTGCGGCCGCCCTCCCGTCCGCCTGCACCGGTAGGCGTGCAGCGTGATCCGGAAATGGCTGAAACCGTGGGGGATCGACGCGATCCGGTCACCGACCTCGATGCCTAATCCCCACCCCTCGCGCACCTCTCTCCGGAGGGCTTCCCCCCGCGCTTCTTTCGGCCTCCTGCGCCCGCCGGGGAGTTCCCAGAGGCCGCCCAGAAGCCCCCGGTCGGGCCGACGTCCGACGAGAACCCTCCCCTTCCCGTCGGCAATCCACGCGGCGACCATGTCGTGATGGGGAAGGACTTTTTTCGGCCTCCTGGCGGGGATCGTTTCCTGGCGTCCCTCGCGGTATCCCTCGCAGTGGGCGTGCAGCGGACAGGCGGGGCAGGCAGGCCGGCGGGGGGTGCATACCGTCGCGCCGAGGTCCATTAGAGCCAGGGCGGTCTCCCTCCCCTTCCCCGGCAGGATCAACCCGCGCGACATCTCCCACAGGGTTTGTTCGACGGAGGGCCGGGTAAGGCTCTCCTGTACGGCGAAAAGACGGGCAAGAACCCGCTTCGCGTTGGCGTCCAGAATGGGGGAGTCCTTGCGGAAGGCGATGGCCGCGACCGCGCCCGCGGTGGAACGGCCGATTCCGGGGAGTGTCGCCAACCTGTGCGGCTCCTGCGGCAGACGGCATCCGTGCTCCCGGAGAAGCACCTTTGCGGCAAGGTGGAGGTTCCGGGCCCGGGAGTAGTACCCCAGCCCCTCCCAGAGCTTCATCACCTGGTCCAGGGGAGCCTCCGCCAGGGCGCGTACCGAGGGAAAGGCGGAGACGAATCGACGGTAATAGGGCGTAACCGCGTCCACCCGGGTCTGCTGGAGCATGATTTCCGACACCCAGATGCGGTACGGGTCGTCCGTATCCCGCCAGTCCATCTTCCTCGCCGACCGTTCGAACCACGCAAGCAGGCGGCGGGAAATCGCGCGCAAACGCCTTCGGTCCGGGAGATTCCGGGAGGTTCCGGCCACGGAGTCCTCCCCGGGCGTCATGAATCGGCCTTTTCAGGCGAACCCGGTGCTACAGGTCTTCGAGGAGTCCCGTGAAGGTGTCGTGGTGCGCCTCTTCATCGGCCAGGATCTCCTTGAACATCTTCTCCGTCACCTCGTCGCCTTCCTTCCTGGCAACCAGGATGATCTTCCGGTAGAGCGCTATCGCGCCCTCCTCGTCCTTCTTGTTCGTCTGAAGCATCTTCTTGAGCGTGTCCCCGACGACGATGGGAGTAGGCTTGGTGGTCGGCTTTCCCCCGAGGTAGACGAGCCGTTCGGCGATCTCCTCCGCGTGCTTCATCTCCGCGATGCCGATCATCTTCAGTTCGTCCCTCACGGCAAATCCCTTCACGCCGGTGCACTGCACGTGCTGCCACATGTACTGCACGGAAACCTGCAGTTCCCTTGCCACCGCCTGGTTCAAAAGATCCAGCAACTGTTTCGACGCTTTCGGGCTCTTCATCGTAGCTGCCTCCTCTTCGGGGTGTGTACGTCATTTCCCGGCATGCTGTCAGCGGTTCACGGCTTGTCGCTCAAAGTCCCCCGGTTCCCCGGATAGCACATTGTGGTAGATGGGGCACTTGCGTTCCGCGTTGTCATGCAGGGGACTATCGTACCATAAAATGAAAAGGGGGCCGACGCTTGCGCGGCCCCCGGGATGACGTCGCCGCCGGAAGCGGCGAAATGATGACTAGAACTTGTACCCGACGTCGAACGCCACGAGGTGCGAGTCGCCCGTCCACTCTCCGTTGAAGCCGACCGGGAGTCCTCCCTCCAGTCTCAGGTTGTTCACCGTCCGGTCCTTCTTGTCCACGTACATGTAGGCAAGATCGAATGTCCATTGGTTGACCTTGTATCCCGCCCCGGCGCAGTAGTAGAGCTTGTCGGAATCGGGGAGCTCGGGTCCCATCGTTTCGGCCGGAACCGGGGTGGGATCGTACCGGAACCCGAGGCGGAGGGCCAGGGGATCGGTCACGCGGTACTCGCCGCCGACGTAAATCGCCACCACGTCGTCCCAGTTCTTCGGGCTTGACGTATCCGGCAGGAAGACCCGATTGTCGTTATTATCGATATCAAGACTCTCAAAACTGGACCAGAAGGTCCAGGATGCGTCCACCTCGAGGGTCAGACGGTCGAAGATGTACGCGACGCCCAGGTCCAATGTCGCAGGGATGTTGACCGTCGCAGACCCCGTGGTGTTGAAGGAGGAACCGCCGAAGCCGATGGGAGCCGGTCCTTGCGGCGGAAGCGCGACACCGGGCGCAACAAGGATGCTTCCGGGAAAAACGCTGCCCAGGTGGACGTCCCCGTCCTCGATATCGAGGTCAAACTTGCTGCGGTAGGCGACACCGATCTTCCACTGCTTGGTCGGAGTCAGGAGCACACCGAAGTTGTACCCCCACGCCGTCCCGTCGCCATCCAGATCCCCGTTGTAGATATTCGCCGGAAAACCTGTGGCGCTGTCGATCCCGACCGGGGTCCTCGACAGCTTAGCCTTCCCGTACATGAAGTCGATCCCCGCGCCTATCGAAAGGAAATCGTTGACTTTATAGGCCACAGTGGGGTTGACGACGTGGGTCCTCAGGTCGATCTTGGTGATCTGGTTCCGGAAGATGCTCGTGTTCCGGTTCTCGTACTCCTGCCCCAGGCCGAAAGGTGTGAATATTCCCACGCCGTAGGCGAAATTCGGCGACACCTTTCTGGTGATGAACATAGTCGGAACAAAGAAGTCCAAGTCCTTCTGCGTCTCCGAGACCGAGGCACCGCCCGTCAGCGGCGTGATCCCCGTGAACGTCGCCCCGTTCGCCTTGATGTAGGTTACGCCGACCTTCACGTTCGTTCCTTCCAGCTGCATGATCCCCGCGGGGTTGAAGTAGATCGCCGACGGGTCGTCCGCCTGCGCGGTGAAGGCGAACCCCATCCCCATCGCCTTGGCGCCCGCCTCGGGGATGCGGAACCCCCCGGCCATCGCCGACGTCGCGGAGAACAACAGTACGACAAGAAGTGCCAGGACCCTCCGAATTCTCATCGATTCCTCTCCTTGTGGGCTGCCCGCCCCGCGAGATCAAATCCGCTTAAACATACCGTTTTGCTCACTGAGACGCAATGGAAATTACGGACCAACGCAAGGAATACTCTACCGATTCGCCCGGGTTAAGGCGCACAGGGAAGAGAAGGCGGAGGCAGACCCCCTGGTGGATCTTTTCCACCCCGGTCTCCGAAAGAGACACCGTCTCGACCGGGTACCGCAAAAGGGTGAACTCGCGGTCCGTTTGCACACAGACGGCGATCCCCCTGTATTCGTCCACGATGCGGAAGCCTTTGAGGGCGTAGGCGACGCCGCGGGAGGACAACTCCCCGTTTTCCTCCCCGATCCCCTCGTACCGCCGGTCCGGACCTCTCCCCGAGAGGAAGTTAAAGTTCCACTCCGAGGTGAACTTCCCCCAGGCAGGCCGGTCCCCCGCATTCCGGAGCGTGTACCCGACCTCGAACTGTTCCTCGGACACCCCGAGCGCAAGGGACTTCCCGAGAACCAGGTCGGCGCCGTCTCCCTGGAGCGGAACCTCCATGGCGAGGCGGATCCGCTCGCTGCTCCGTGTGATCCGGCCCTTCGTGTTCTTTCCGGCCGTCGCGCACACCGGCGCGACCGTATCGTCCAGGATTGCCTCAACAGCGTCATCCTCCCGGTAGAAAGCCTCGCGGAAGGACGCACGCTGCCAGGGATCCACGGCCAGCGCTTCGGCAACGGTTGGATCCTTGAGGACAAGCGCGTCGTGGATGCTCGTGCGCCCGTCGAAGGCACCTCCCCCGTCCTTGAACCTCCGGTGGTACGCCTCTTCTCTTCGTGTCAGGACGTGTCCGAGGGCGATCCCGCGCCGGGGGAGGGAGATCTCGGTCATCGCCCCCCCGTCGTGGCCATGGAGGAGAAGGGTCATGTTCGGGGTCTTGAGAATCGCCTCCTCTCCGCCGTCGGCGTCGAGATCCCCGCTCGCCGCCTCTGTCCAGCTGTCCTTCCCGCCGTGCACTCCCCGGTCGGAAAGCCCCTCGGCGCGAAGAAGGTTGGTGTACGCCGCATCCCGGAGATGGTTGAGATAGAGCCCCCCGAAGATCCCGTGCCAGTACACGTCGTTGCACTGGGCGCGGTACAGAAAATCACGCGCCTCCGGCCCGCTCCCCTGCTCCGACGTCGCCTGCACGCGCCTGCTCACCCACAGCATCCTCTTGTGCAGCTGGTTCGCTTCCTCGTACTTGCGAAGGAAGCCCCGGAAATTCCCCCCCTGGACGAAGGACTTCACCTCCGGAACCCTGCCGGCGCGGAAATCGTGGAGCAGCCCGCCGAACCTCGCCGCCTGGGCGGGAGGAAGCGCCCACTCCCCCATCTCGATGTAGGAGCAGGAAGGCAGGTAGGCCCTCCCCCGAAGCGGGGCGGCAGCGATGTATTCCCCGAACGTCATCGTCTTTAGCCACTCTTCCCGCGCCACGATCCCCTCGAAGAACCGCCGCAGCCACCCCTCTGTGTATACGGTATTGTAGGTCCCCGGCCAGACGCCGAACTTCTCCCCGTCGTCGGCCAGAATGGCCGCCGGGTACGGCACGTGCCGTGACGTCAACTGCTCCACCGTCCTAAGCGTCTCCTCCACGTCCCCGAAGGGAATCAGGTACCGGAGCCGCTCGCTCCCCGGGAACAGGCGGACCGTCGCCCCGTTCGCCTCGGTCAGGTATACTCCGTCCAGTTCCTCCCCGGGAATTCCCGCACGCAGGAAGTGGAAGTCGTCGAGCGGGATATATTCCACCCCGGCCGCGAAAAGCGACGTGGCCAGCTCCGGCTCCCAGACACGCTCCGCGAGCCACATCCCCCGGGGCTTCTTTCCGAAGTACTTCCCCACCGTTTCGGCAAGCTCCCGGATCTGGCCCCTCCGGTCCCGCTCCGGGAGGAGAGACATTACGGGCTCGTACATCCCCCCCCCCAGGATCTCCACCTGTCCGCGCGAGACGAGCTCCTTGAGAAGCGAAAAACACTCCGGGCGATTTTCCGCGATCCACCGGAGGAGAAACCCCGAATAGTGGAGCGTCACCTTGATCGCCGGGAACCGGGCGAGGGTTTCGAGGAACGGGAAATACGACCTGTCGCTTGCCTCCCCGAGGACGGAATCGAAGTTCCCCACCGGCTGGTGGTTGTGCAGGCAAAGGAGGAGTACGCGCTCCCCCGGAGAGAACGTGGCGGCGCCCATCAGTGGCCGTCCTCCCCCTCGGCGAATTCGGTGAGGACGCCGAAGGTCGATTTCGGATGGAGAAACCCTATCTTCATCCCGTAGACCCCCGTGCGCGGCGTCTCGTCGATCAGGCGGACCCCTTTCTCTTTCGCGTGCGCGAGCGCAGCCGCCGCATCGTCCACCCGGAGGCAGAGGTGGTGGATCCCCTCCCCGTTCTTCTCGAGGAATTTGCCAACCGGCCCGTCGGGCGACGTCGTTTCGAGCACCTCGATCGTGCTCTCCCCCACCCGGAAGATCGCGGTGCGGACCTTCTGCTCGGCCACCTCCTCGATCCCCAAAAACTCAAGCCCCAATACGTCGCGGTAGAAGGGGATGGCGTCGGACAGGCTTTTTACCGCCACCCCGATGTGCTGGATCTTCCGGATCATCTCAAACCTCCTTGCGCAAATAGGGGGACACTCCTGATTTTACCAGCGATCATAAAAGGAGTGTCCCCGATTGGACGCAATGGGTGCAATAGGGAAAAGGAGACGGTACGCGATGAAGGGCGATCTAGTTTATCGGCAGGCCGGGGCGAAACGACGGTTGATGGCCGGAAACGATCTCTTCCGCGTTTCCTGCCGCCATCTCGGCGACCTTGCGCTCCGCGGCGAACACCAGTTCCTCGATGATCTCGGCGACGGGCTGGATCTTCTTCGTGAAGGCGACGCTTTGCCCCGCCATGAGCGACCCGTGCTCGATGTCCCCGTCTATCACGGCCCGCCGGAGGGCGCCCACCCAGAACTCCTCGATCTTTACTTGGCCATCCTCCTTCGACAACTCGCCGGACTTCACCTTGTTCAGGAGTTCGAGCTGGAGCCGGTTAAAGTCCTGCGTCCCCTCGTTGATGATGGCGCGCACCGGGATGGTGGGAAGGGAAGGATCGAACTGCGTCGTGGGCATGGCGTCCCGTGCATGCGCCCGGATGAACGCCTCCTTGAACCGGGGATGTGCGATGCACTCCTCGGCAACCACGAACCGGGTCCCAAGCTGTGCGCCGGATGCGCCGAGCGCCAGGTACTGGGCGATCATCTCCCCGGTGCCGATTCCCCCGGCGATGAAGACGGGAACTTCCTTGATATTCAGGAGAAACTCCTGCGCGAGAATCGAGGTTGCGACAGGCCCGATGTGGCCCCCGGCCTCGTTTCCCTCGATGATGAGCGCGTCCACCCCCTGCTTGATCAGTCTCTTCGCCAGGGAGAGGACCGGCGCGAAGCACATTACCTTTGCCCCCGAGGACTTGACCTGCTCGATGTCCCTCCCTGATGGGATGCTGCCGGCGAAAATCGCGAAGGGCACCTGCTCCCGGACTACGATCTCGATGTGGGACCGGAAGTTGGGCGCCACCGTGATCATGTTGACCCCGAAGGGGAACGGCGTCTTTTCGCGGGTTTTCCGGATCTCCTCCGCCAGCATGTCGGGGGGCATGTTCCCTCCCGCGATGACGCCGAACCCTCCTGCGTTCGAGATCGCGGAGACGAGATTCGCCTCGGACACCCAGGTCATCGCGCCGCACAGGATCGCGTAGCGGGTGCCGAGAAAATCAGTCCCCTTTTTCCATACTTTCGGCAGGTATTGCAGTTCCATCCGTGCTCTCCCGCGGTCTTTCCCGCCCAATTTACGAATATAGCACGGCGTAAAAAGATAGGACCAAGAAAAGGAATATCCGGTCAACGTTCCCTGCGCTATAGTAGTCGCCGATGGTCCTCCAGTCCGATATGTACGACGTCACCGTCATCGGCGCCGGCCCGGTCGGGCTGTACGCAGCCTACTACGCGGGCTTGCGGGATTGCCGGACGAAGATCCTCGAGACGTACCCGCAGGTGGGCGGCCGCCTGATCTCCATGTACCCGGAAAAAGAGATCTTCGACGTCGCCGGACACACGAAGATCCTCGCCCGCGATCTCATCGCCCAGCTTACCGAGCAGGCGATGCAGTACAACCCGACCGTCGTCCCGAACGAGAGAGTGACCGGCCTGCGCATCCGCGGCGAGCGGGTGATCGAGCTTTCGACCCCGAAGGGGCGTCACTACTCCCAGACCGTGGTGATCGCCGCGGGGTGCGGGGCGATCGTCCCCCGGAAACTGGACATCCCGCACCTCACCGACCTGGAGGGACACGGGATCCACTACTTCCTTCCCTCCTTCGAGCCGCTGCGGGGGAAAAGGGTCCTGATCGTGGGCGGGGGAAACAGCGCGGTCGACTGGGCGCTCTCGCTCACGGGGATCGCGGCGGAGGTGACGCTCGTCCACCGCATGTACAAGTTCCAGGCCCACGAGGCGATGGTCGACAGGCTTCTCGCCTCGAAGGTGAAGGTGAAGTTCCCCTACTTCACCCTGAAGGAGGTCATGGGGGAGGAAAAGGTCACCGGGGCGGTCATATGGAACGAGCGGAGCGGGAAGGAGGAGCGGATCGAGGTGGACGCGATCGTGCTCTCCATCGGGATGCTGACCAACCTCGAGCCGTTCCGGGAGTGGGGCGTCAACATCGTGGGCAGTGGCATCGCCGTCGCCACGGACATGTCCACCAACATGCCCGGCGTGTATGCGGCGGGAGACATCGCGACGTATCCGGGGAAGATCCTGCTCATCTCCGCGGGCGCGGGGGAAGCCGCCACGGCGGTCAATGCGGCCAAGGAGTATATCGACGCGGGAGCCCTCGGGAGATAACCCCCGGACGCACGGAAGGGTTTTTCAGGACAGCCGCGCCAGGAGCCGTCCCGGGCGACAGCGGCCCCCGTGATTCCGCCCCCGATGACCGCAAGATCGACCGGGCGCTCATCCCCCCCCACGAAAGCGCTCCCTCCACGCCTTGCGCAGCTCCTCCGCCCGGTTCGAGAAGACGCCGTCCGCGCCGCCCTCGACGAGTCGGATGAAATCGTCTGCATCATCCACGGTGTATGGAATGAGAGGCAGCCCCGCCTCCCTCACCTTCCGGATGCGGAGCACCGTAAGCCTCCGGTGGTCCGGGTGGATCGACGAGAGGGAGTGACGAAGGCAAAAGGCGATATCGGACGCCGAAGGGCGCCCGGTCACCAGACCGCATGGGAGACCGGGACGGGCGGATCTTGCGGCCAGACACTCTTCGCGAAGCCCGGAAGAGAGCACGATCTCTCCCCTGTACCGCATCCCGTCGATCACCTTGAGGGATGCGCGTACCCCCCCTTCCGCCTTCGTCTCGATGTTGACGGGGACGGCCCCCCCGATCAGGTCCAGCACATCGGAGAGGAACGGGACCGGTTCCCCGTTCTTGAGCCGGATCCTCCGGAGCCGCGCCGCGTCGCAGCGGGCCACTGTCACGTTTTCCCGCGCGGAGCGTCCCGTCTTTTGGTCGTGGATGACCACCGGTTCCCCGTCCGCGGACAGTCTCACGTCGAACTCGATCATGTCGGCGCGGTCGGTCAGGGAAAGCGAGAACGCCGCAAGGGAATTCTCCAGGGCGCGGCAGGAAGCCCCGCGGTGTGCGATGACGATCGGGGGGTCGCCCTCCCTTCCCCTGGGAAAAATCCTCATCCCTGTAAGATATCCCACACCGGAAAAGGGGGAAACCATCTATTGCATGGGGCGCGCGGCGGAAACATTGATTGGTAACGATTTTAGGGAGATAGTGGAATCTGGGAAAGAGCATAATGGGCATGATGCGACATATTGAGAAGGTGAGACGCAAACCGGCGCAAACATAAACGCGACATTCCGGGCGATCGAATCCTTTGGGAAAATGTACATGCAGGCCGACGGATGGCACACCAACGCGGCAGGGTATGAGCTCATTGCCAGGGCGATACTCGAGGAATTGAAATAGGACGGGAAGGTGAAACGATATCTTGCGCAGACCGGACGCCGGGAAATATTCAACTGGAGAAGATCCGGATGTGCGGTCTAATAGGACGGAGGGAT
>DAOUUI010000145.1 GCA_030668225.1 Deltaproteobacteria bacterium | reverse complement strand
GGAACGCTATTCGGAATCCTGCCGGGGAGCCTGGTCTTCGTGAACGCGGGGGCGAGCCTTGCGGCCATCGAAAGCCTGAGCCAGGTCGCCAGCCCGCGTGTGCTCGGGTCATTCGCGTTGCTGGGCCTGTTCGCCCTCCTCCCCACGATCCTCAAGGCCGTGAAGAAGCCCCGGGAAGGGAACACTCTCTCCTTGAACAGGAGATTGAAGTGACGCGGGCATCCCCGGATGGGACGGGACGGAACATGTTGACGAGAATCGGGTTGTCGCTCTTTCTTTCGGTACAGATCCTTTCCCTGGGTGTCGTGCCGGCATCCGCCGCGCCGGCGGCCGAACCATGGTCCTTCTGGGCGGCCAGCGACCCGGTGGGCAAGGTTCGCGTGGATCATGATCCCTGGGATCGGTTCCTGAAGAAGTACGTCGTGACGAACCACCCTTCCGGCATCAACCGGGTGCGGTACGCCTCCGTGACGCCGGAGGATCGAAAGGCGCTGGATGCCTACCTTGCGCGCCTTCAGCAGGTGGAAGTGACACGGCTTCCCCGTGACGAGCAGAGGGCGTACTGGATCAACCTCTACAACGCCTTGACGGTTTCGGTTGTCCTTACCCATTACCCGGTGAAAAGCATTCGGGACATCGGCATCTCCCCGGGGATTTTCACCCGGGGCCCCTGGGGGGCGAAATTGATGACGATCCAGGGGCAGAAGGTGAGCCTGAACGACATCGAACACCGGATTCTGCGGCCTCTGTGGAAGGACAACCGCATTCACTACGCCGTGAACTGCGCAAGCCTCGGGTGCCCCAATCTCCAGCCGGCGGCGTACACCCCCGGGAACACGGAAACCATCCTGGAAATGGGGGCCCGGGAGTATGTGAATCACGAGAGGGGCGCCCGGTGGGAGGGGAACCGGCTCTACCTGTCGAGCATCTACGACTGGTTCCAGGCAGATTTCGGCGACTCCGAGGAAGGCGTGATCCTTCACCTGCTGCAGTACGCGGAGCCGGACCTCGCGAAAAAGCTGAAGAACTTCCACGGAAAAATCTCGTACGACTACGACTGGCGGATCAACGAACCGTAGACCGTTCCCGGTCGGAAGGAGGAAGCGTTGACCGCTCAGGTGAACTGGGGGATTCTCGTCGCCTTCGGAGTCGCGATGTACGCGATCTCTCCGCGGGCGCGGGGGAAGGACCCGGTGGAACAGTTCTTCGGGGGAAAGGACGAAGCCGGGAGAGAGACCAGCGGCTTCTTCCTCACTTCGAGCGTTCTCATCTCCTGGATCTTCGCCAAATCGGTCCAGAACGCGGCGGACCTCGGGCAGAAGTTCGGGCTGCCGGGGGGAGTGGCGTATGCCGCCTACTGGCTCTCCTTCCTCGTCGCCGGGGTAGTGCTCTACCATCTCCGGAAGAAGGGGTTCCGGAGCATCCACCATTACCTGGGAACCCGATTCGGGACAGGCGCCATCTGGCTCTTCTCCCTGATTCTCCTCTTCCGCCTCTGGAACGAGATCTGGAGCAACACGATCGTCATGGCACAGTATTTCGGTCCGAGGGAGAGCACGGCGTACTACGTCGCCTCGTGGGCCATCACGGCGTTGGTGCTCGCCTACGTCCTGAAGGGAGGGTTGCGCAGCAGCATCGTGACGGACACCGTGCAGATGGTCATGGCCGCCGTCATCCTCTTCCTCATCCTGGCGTACATTTTTCCGGCGGGGAAACCGCGGGAAATGGTCCTTAGCGGGTCCTGGACCCTCTCCGGGGGGGTCGACCTGATCCTGGTGGCCCTGCTCCAGGTCTTTTCTTACCCCTTCCACGACCCTGTCATGACCGACCGGGCCTTCATCACCGAGCCCCGGAAAATGCTCCGGTCTTTCACCCTGGCGGGGATCCTCGGGATCCTGTTCATCCTGCTGTTCAGCTTCGTCGGGATCTACAACCGGGTGGAGGGAGTCGGGGGAAATTCCACGATCACCACGGCGGCGGCCTTCGGCCTCCCGCTCCTGTTCTTCATGAACCTGATGATGCTGACCAGCGGGTGCTCCACGATCGACTCCACCTTCAGCTCCATCGGGAAGCTGGTCTCCCTGGAGGTGCTGTCGAGGTGGAAGGTGGACAAGGTCGTCCTGGCGCGTGCCTCGATGGTCCTGCTGGGGGTCCTGGGGAACCTGATGCTTTATGCCAAGCCCGCCATCCTTTCCGCCACCACCGTGAGCGGCACGATGGTCATCGGTCTCACGCCCGTCTTCCTCCTGTCCGGGTGGAGAAGGGCAGGAGCAGTCTCCTACCACGCCAGCGTCCTGCTGGGGCTGTTCTTCGGTCTGGGGTTGAGCCTGAAATGGTTCCATGGGAGCATCGGTACTGGAAAATATGGCAACCTGCTGTGGGTGAACCTCGTCGGGATCTCCCTCTGTTTTACCGTCTACCTGCTGGGAGCCTGGCTGCGTCCAGCCCCGGCCAAGGAGGAGGCGTGAACGCTCCGAACTGTCCCTTTCTCGGGCTCGACAGCCTCTGGATCCAGGTGGCGGGGCTTTCCTGCAACTTACGGTGCGCTCATTGCTTTAATGCGTCCGGGCCGGGAAACCGAGGACTTCCGTCCCTCTCGCGGGAGGAGGTGAGGAGTCTCCTCGGTGAAGCGGAGGCGGTGGGCGTGCGGGACGTCGTCTTCACGGGCGGGGAGCCGTTTCTGCATTCCGAGATGGGGGAGATCGCCGGCGACACCTTGAGGCGATTCCCGGCGACGATATTGACCAACGGGACCCTGCTGACCGACCGGATCGTCGAGCGGCTCGCCGCCGCCGCGCGAGGCTCGATCTACTCGCTAGAAGTCCGGATCTCACTGGACGCGCCCTCGGAGGAGGCCAACGACCGGATCCGGGGGAAGGGGAGTTTTGAAAGGGCGCTGGAGGGAGCCGCCCGCCTGGAGGAAGCGGGATTCCTTCCCATCGTGACCGCCGTTACGTTCCGGGAGGAGAGTGATCCGGCGGCGCTGGAAGAGTTCGAGAGGCTGTTGCGTTCCAGGGGAATCCGGAAACCCCGGGTCAAGTTTCTCCCCGTATTCCGCGTCGGCCGGGAGGAGGAGCGGTCCGAAGGGTACGGGGAAGAGGATCGCGTCACCGCGGAGATGCTTGAGATCCTGGGGCCCGAGCAGCTCCTGTGCTCCACGGCAAGGGTGGCCACGTCCCGGGGGATATGGGTCTGCCCGATCCTCGTGAACGAGACGGGCGGACGGATGGGGGACACGCTTGAAGAATCGTTTCGTCCCTTTCCCCTCGCATATGGCGCCTGCTCCACCTGTTACCGGCACGGGGCCGTGTGCGCGAACGCCGCCACGGCGGTCCGGGAGGAGTAGCGGATGGGTACGGACGCGCGGCAACATCGGGACAGGTCCATTTCGGGAGAACGCGAGGTTTCGGGGCGCGTGGCGCTTTTCGGCGGGGTCTACAACAACTACCTCGCCCTGGCCGCGCTCCTGGAAGATGCTCCCTCCCGGGCTTCGGAGCTCTTCTGCCTTGGGGACGTGGGCGCCTTCGGCCCTCATCCCGACCGGTCCGTCGAGATTCTTAAGGAAGCAGGGGTCCCGATCGTCCAGGGGAACTACGACCGGTCCGTCGGGCTGCGTCGAGGGGACTGCGCCTGCGGGTACACCGACCCGCGGGACAACCATTTCGCCGCGCTTTCCTACGCGTATACCTTCCGGAACACCTCGGAGCGGAACAAGGATTTCCTTGCGACCCTGCCGGACGAGATCCGCCTCCTTGGCCCCAAGGGCGAGCGGATCCTGCTGTGCCACGGCTCCCCCCGGCGGCAGAACGAGTTCCTGTGGGAATCGCTGTCTCCCGATCCATTTCTTGCCCGTCTGCTCGACGACGCGCGGTGCGACATCCTCGCGGTGACGCACACGGGCATCCCCTGGAAGCGCCGCCTGCCCGATGGGCGGCTCGTCGTGAATGTGGGAGCGATCGGGCGGCCCGCCAACGACGGTCAGACCCATGTCTGGTACGCCGTGCTGGACTTGTCGGGGGAGGCATTCGGTGTGGCCTTTATTCCCCTGCGGTACGACCATGAACGTCTCGCCGACGAGATGCGGGCCGAGCGGATCGTCGAACCTTTTGTGAAAACGGTTGAGTCGGGATGGTGGACGACCTGCCTGGAGATCCTGCCGGCGCGAGAACGCGCCCGGGGGATGTACTGAACATGTATGGATTGACCTGGAAAAGACGGAAATAAGACAAAACAAGGAGGCAAACATGCCCCGCATAGTCCCACTGGATCCAAAACGGGCAAGCGGCGAAACGGCCGACATCTTCCGGGAGATCGCGTCCGCTTTCGGCATGGTTCCCAACCTGTT
>DAOUUI010000137.1 GCA_030668225.1 Deltaproteobacteria bacterium | reverse complement strand
GTCCTCCCGTACGCCGTGCTTCCCCCTCATCTCGTCCCGGAAGGCCAGCGCCGTTTCGTACCGGTGATGCCCGTCGGCGATGAACACCTGTTTGTCCGACATCTTCCCCACGGCCGCCTGGAGGGACGCCGGGTCGGTGACTCTCCACACGCGGTGCTTCACGCCGAGATCGTCGGTGGCGGAAAAATCCGGTCGGGCCGGCAGCCCTCCCCGAAGCGCCTTCGCCACCTAGTCCCGGGGATCGGAGTAGAGTCCGAAGATCGGGCTCATGTTCGCCTCCGTCGCGCGCATGAGAGAAAGCCTGTCCTCCTTCGGTCGGGAATGGGTCTTCTCGTGGCGGAACACCTTCCCCTCCCCGAAATCCGACAGCCGAAGGGCCCCGAGGAACCCCTTCCTCACGAAAACTCCCCGGCCGGGCAGGGAGAATTCCTGCTCGTAATAGTACAGGGAAGGAACGGTGTCCCGGACGAGCGTCCCTTCGGACTGCCACTGCCGGAAATAGTCGGCTGCCCGGGTGTACTTGTCGACCGTCGGTCCGTCGCCTTCCTTTTCCAGGCCGAAGTCGATCCAGACGATGTTGCGGGGATGGCGCCGGTGGAGGCCTGTTTGCTCCTCCGGGGAGATCACGTCATAAGGCGGGGAGACGACCTGCGACAGGTCGGGAACACGCGACAGGTCGAAGTGGATCCCTCGAAACGGCGACACGATGGCCATGCTTCTACCTCTTCCCGAGAAAGTCGGTGATGGTCCGGAAGGGAATCACCCCTTCCCTCAGGAGGAGGACCTTTTCCTCTTCGACGAGCACGACGGTCGAGCCGGGCAATGACGGGGGGGGGGTGCTCTCTTCCGACGATGCCGGCGCCGGTCCTTCCCACAGAATCCAGTCCACCTCGCCGGTGAACTCGTTCACGATCTCCTCGGCCGTGTTCCAGATGCCGGGATTCCCCCTCCGGTTGGCCGACGTCCCCGTGATCGCACCCCCGGCCGCCTTCGCCAGCGTCCGGGAGACCGGATGGTCGGGGACACGCAGACCGACCGTACCCGTTCCGCCGGTGATGGCCCCAGGAAGATCCTGCAAAGCGGGAAGCACGAGGGTCAGCGCCCCCGGCCAGAACCTCTCTATCAGCCGGGATGCATCCCCGGGGAGGTGCCGGGTCAGGGAGGACACCCGCGCGGGCTCGTCGAGCAGGAGAGGGATCGGCTTCCCCCCCTCCCTTCCCTTCGCGGAGAGAAGGCGATCAAGCGCCTCCTCGGAGTACGGGTCGACTCCGAGCCCGTACAACGTGTCCGTCGGATAGATCAGCATCCCCCCGGCACGGAGCGACTCGATCACTCCCGGCGGCATGAAGGAAACGCTTCTTGAGTCCAGGTGTGCCAGGCGTGTCATGCCGCCCCCTTTCCGTCCAGCACGATGAGTTCCCCTTCGGGTTTCCCGAGAGCCCGGGAGACGACGGGGCACTTGCACCGGAACAGGAAAAAAACATTGTGGATATGTCCAAAAAGGGTTTCAAAATTCGCCTGCCCTTTCGACAGGATCAGGTCGGAACCCGCGATCCTGTCCCGGAACTCCCCTGAGCAGAGGGCAAGATCGGTCCCCACACCCCGGTTGCCGTTCGACACGATCTCACCGTAGGCGGCCAACCCGAGACGGTGGGCCCCCTCCTCCGTCAGGTCGTCGATGACGGGCCCGCCTTTCACGCCGATCCAGAGCGCCCTCCCCTCTCCCGCAAGGCGGGTGAGAAGCGGCACGTCGTAGGCCACCTCCCCCGTATTGTCCAACAGAACCCCTACCGTCCGGGAGGCAAGAATCCGGTCCCGGAGCCTGTCCGGGATCTTCCGGGACCCGATTTCCGCGGAGAGATGTTCCACCTCACCCTCCATGGACTCTCTCTCGATGATACCGGAGTCCATGATGTTGCCGAAGACCGCCATCCAGACGGCCGCCGCCATCGGGTCCGCGGAAGGCGCGACGAGCGACTCCGCCCTCGAGGCCATCTCCCCGAACCGGCGGAACTCCCGCTCCTTCACGACCCGGAAAGGGTCATCCGTTCCGAGTTCTTCCCGGACGATCTCATGCAGGCGAGTGGCGATCCCGGCCGGCACCTCGCCTCCCGGGACATCGGTGAGGATGCCTGCCACCCGTTCCGCCAGAGCCTTCCGGGAGAACTCGGAGGCGCCGTGCGCAAGGGCCGCCAGGTCCGCCTGCCGGAAAAAACAGGGAAAGCATTCCGGGGAAAGAGTGATCACCGGATCTCTTCGGCCGAATCGGCGACCTCTTTGGCCATCCGCCGCCTGCTCTCCCGAACCCGCTCCCGAAGGGCGGGGTCCGACAGACCGAGAATCTGCGCAGCCAGGTACCCGGCGTTCCGGGCGCCCGCTGATCCGACCGCCATGGTCGCCACCGGGATTCCCGCCGGCATCTGAACCGTCGAGAGAAGAGAGTCGAACCCGCCAAATGGCGAGTTCGCAAGCGGAACGCCGATCACCGGGAGGATAGTATCCGCCGCAGCGCATCCCGCGAGGTGCGCGGCGGATCCCGCTCCGGCAATGATGATCGAGCACCCGTCCTCTTCGGCACGCCGCACGATCTCCCGGGTGCGATCGGGGGACCGGTGCGCCGACGTCACGGTCATGGAGTAGGGAATCCCGAACTCGGACAGGACGCGGGCGGTCTCCCCCATCACCTCCCCGTCCGACTTGCTCCCCAGGAGGATCAGAACCTTGCCGGCCATCGATTTAGCCCCCTTCCCGCTGGAGCGCCCTTTTCCCGATGTCGGTTCGGTAGTACGCCCCTTCCCAGCGAATTTTCTCGACCGCGCGATACCCGAGCTCGATCGCCTTCCGGATGGTGTCCCCCGCGGCGGTAACCCCGAGCACCCTTCCCCCGCTGTTGACCAGCTTCCCGTCCCGGGTCGCCGTGCCGGCGTGGAAGACCACTACGTCACCCAACCCTTCCGCGTCCTCGATGCCGGAGATCGGAAATCCTTTCTGGTAGGAGCCCGGGTATCCGCCGGAGGCCATCACGATGCAGACGGTCGGCCTCGGATCGATCTCCATCCTCGCGTCGGTGAGCTTTCCCTGGGCGCACTGCACCAGCAGCGGGACGATGTCGCTCGAAAGACGCATGAACAGCGGCTGCGCCTCGGGGTCCCCGAACCGCACGTTGAACTCGAGGACCTTCGGTACCCCCCCCTCGATCATAAGCCCGCCGTAGAGGATGCCCCGGAACGGCATCCCTTCGGCGCGCATCCCGGCCAGGAGCGGCTCGTATATTTCCCGGACCACCTTCTGCTCGATCTCGGGGGTCAGCACCGGCGCCGGAGAGTATGCGCCCATTCCGCCGGTATTCGGCCCCGTGTCGCCGTCGCCGATCCGCTTGTGGTCCTGGGAGGACGGCAGGGGAACGATCTTCTCCCCGTCGGTGAACACGATGTAGGATGCCTCCTCCCCCGTGAGACACTCCTCGACAACGACCCTCTCCCCCGCGTCGCCGAAGATCCGCTTCTCCATCACGTTCCGGAGAAACTCGACCGCCTCTTCGTAGGTCTCCGCCACGCACACCCCCTTCCCTGCCGCGAGCCCGTCCGCTTTGATCACGACCGGCAGCCGGTGCGTGAGGATGTACTGTTCCGCGTCGTCGTAGCTGTCAAAGACCCGGAAATCCGCCGTGGGGATCCCGTATTTGGCCAGGATGTTCTTCGTGAACACCTTGGAGCCCTCGAGCTGCGCGGCGGCCCGGCTCGGCCCGCAGACAAGGAGCCCGTGTTTCACCAGGTCGTCGGTGATGCCGGCAGCCAGTGGCATCTCGGGCCCCACGACCGTCAGGTCCACCTTCTGTTTCACGGCAAAATCGACGACCCGGGAGATCTCGTCCACCGGGATGGGGACAAGCTCCGCGTTTTTCGCCATCCCCGGGTTCCCGGGCGCCGCGAAAATCTTGTCCACCAAAGGACTCTGCGCGATCTTCCAGACGAGAGAGTGCTCGCGCCCCCCGCTTCCCACCACCAGGACAGTAAGCCCCACTTGTCTTCCCCCTCTCCTCCGCGCATTGCCGGTCGGTTCAGTGACGGAAGTGGCGTACCCCCGTGAATACCATCGCCATCCCGTGCTCGTCGGCCGCAGCGATCACCTCCGCGTCACGCACCGATCCGCCGGGTTGAATGACGGCGGTCGCCCCCGCCGCGGCCGCCGCATCCAGGCCGTCGCGGAAGGGGAAGAAGGCGTCCGAGGCCGCGACCGTTCCCGCTGTCGTGCGCTGTGCCTTCATCACCGCGATCTTCGCGGAGTCCACGCGACTCATCTGCCCCGCTCCCACACCGACAGTACGGTCCTTGAGCGCGTAGACGATGGCGTTGGACTTCACGTGCTTGCACACCTTCCACGCGAAGAGGAGGGCTTCGAGCTCCTCCTCGGTGGGGGCGCGCTTCGTTACGACTTTAAGGGTGGCGGGGGCGAGAACGTGACGGTCCCTCCCCTGGAGGAGAAGCCCCCCGCTCACCTTCTTCAT
>DAOUUI010000065.1 GCA_030668225.1 Deltaproteobacteria bacterium | reverse complement strand
CCAACGCATGGCCAGGACCCGGGAAGGCCGTTGCAGGTCCGGAAGGACCGATATTGGCTCCCTTCGTCTCCTCGCCGGGAGCAGCCCCTTTTTCCCCGTCTCCAGGAACGGGCCCGGTTCCCCCACCGGACCGTCCCGTTTCCGTGCCAAGCGGGGAAATACCCGCGACCCTTACGCCCTCCGCGGCCGCCCGGGACCTCTCCCCGGAATCCGGAGAGAGGACTGCCGGACCGGGTCCCTCCCGGGAATGCATCTCTCCGGCAGGCGCGGCGGGAGTTCCCGCAACTTCCACACCGGGGCCGGGGCCCTCCTTCGCAGCGTCGGGAAGGGCCCCGGGCGTCGGGGGAAGAACCGCCGGAACTTGTGTTCCCCCGGACGAGGGACGAGGGACGAAACGTTTCGGTGCTGCCCGGTCCTCCCCGGTCGCTCCTACCAGAAAAACGTCCACGACATCCAGGAAGGGCCCGGCCGCGCGGCCCGCCCCCAGGACAAGCAGGGAGAAGACCGCCAGGAGATGGGCGGTCACCGACCAGAAAAGCGGCCCGCGGAGCCGCGCCGCCTCCCCTCGTTCCGTAATTTCCTTCCTGCGAGTCATGCGATTCAATCCTGCCCGCCCCCCCTCTCCTTCAGATCCTGACCTCGGCCCCAAGGAGGACGTTGAACCCCGGGGACGGGAATCCTTTCCGCTCCTCGTAATTCTTGTCGAACAGATTCTGCACCTTCCCCACCAGGCTGACCTCCCGGAAATCGCCCCCCGCAGCCTCCCAAAGATACCTGGCGAAAAGGTCCACCCGCGCGTACCCCGGACGCCGGATGTCTTCCCCGTTCGGAGGGGAGTCGAGCTGATCGCCCTCCACGTGCCAGTCGATCTGCCCCTCCCACCTCCGCGAGGGGTGAAGCAGGACGGAGAGGGTTCCGCGATGTGTCGGCACCCCAAGGATCCGGCGCCGGTTGGCAGCGTCCCACGTGTCCGAGTAGGTGTAAACCAGACGAAGCGACATCGCTTGCAGCAGGAGGGCCCTGGCCTCTGCCTCCACGCCCCGCGAGAACGCCCTTCCGACGTTTTGCAGCTGCCCGAAGCCGACGGGGCCGGCAACCGAATCATCGAACTGGATCAGGTCGCGGAAGTCCTGGTAGAACCAGGTGGCGGAGATCATCCCCCTCCTGTCGAGGAACTCCGCGTCCGCCCCTGCCTCCCAGGAGATTGCCACCTCGGGGGCAAGATCTTCGTTGCCGATGAACGGGTCGGACTTCTCCAGGAGGGTGGGAACGCGGAATCCCCGGCCTACGGCGGCACGCACTCTCGCTCCCGTTCCCGGAATCTCCTGAAAGATGGCAAACTTGGGGTTGAACTCGGTCCCGGCTTCGGAGTTTCCGTCCAGGCGGGCGCCGAGACTCACCCCCGTCCCCTCCCTTACCCGCAGCTCCTCCTGGAAGTAGACCGAACGGTTCAGGGTCGAGGCGACCAGACGGGTATCGCCGAAGTTGGACTGGAGGGTATCCGATCCCCTGTCCTCCTCGTACTCGACGCCCAGGAACGTCGTGGAGCGGCGCCCGGATAAAAGCCGCCCCTGGAGGCCAAAAATCATCTTCCGGGTCTTGGTCGTGTCGTCGAATGCGAAGGGGAAGACCTCGCCGGGGTCAGCCGGGTCTTTCTCGTGGAAGGACTCGTGGAAAACGCTCCCGGAGGCGGTGACGGTGATCGTCTCCGATGCGAACATTTCCCAGCGCGCGCCGGCAAGGAGCCCGCGCCGCGTCAGCTCATGGTTCCGGTCACGGGGAGTCCCGAAATCGACGGGGACCTCTTTCTTCTGGTCCGTGGAGAGCAAAAGGGCGTGGATTCTCCCCCACCCGCCGGTTTCGACTTCCCCCGACCCCAGTAAGGAGACAAGGGACGTGTCGTCGTTCTCGACGATCCCGTCGCTCTCGAAGCCATTCGCACCCAGGAAGAAGTTTCCCCTTTCCTCCGCTCCCTGGGCGAATCCGTTCCAGGTAAAGGTGGAGAAGCTCCCTCCGGAGGCCCCCGCCCCGTATTCCCTTCCTTCCTCCGCCTTCCGCGGGATGAAGTTCACCACCCCCCCCAACGCGTTGGACCCGTACAGGGCGCTCTGGGCCCCCCGGACAACCTCGATGCGCTCGAAACCGTCCACGGGAAGGGAAGAGATGTCGAACTGCCCCAGGGTAGGGCTGTTCACCGCAAACCCGTCGATGAGGACGAGCGTATGCGTTCCGAGGCCGCCCCGGATCTTGATGTTCTCCAGATTTCCCACGCTTCCGCTTCTCTGCACGTCCACCCCGGGAATCCCCTGGAGAACGTCCCCCGCCACGAGGGGATTCTTCCTCTCGATCTCCTCCCGCGTCACGACGCTCACGGCGGACGCCTGCTCGGACACCTTCCGCTCCACCCTCGTAGCGGTGACCTCGATTGGCTCCAGCCGGGTCGCCTCCTCCGCCAGGACGCGCACCGGTAGCACCGTCGCAAGGGCGGCTGCCAGGATCAAGGTTCTCCTCCGGAGTCCTTTCATGCCTTCCTCTGCGGGGTCACTCTCACGGCCCCGGTGGCCGGGTTCCGGTCACACAAGACCGCCACCCCGAACGCGGCCAGGACATTTCCCGGCGTGAGCACTTCTTCCGGCGTCCCGCTGGCTTTCACTTTTCCCCCGGACATCAGGAAGATCCGCTCTCCGTACTCCGCGCACAACGACAGATCGTGCGAGGCGATCAGCGCGCTGACACCGCAAGTCTCTTTCAGGCGCGTGATGATTTCATAGAAAGCAACCCGGTGATAGATATCCAGGTAGGCGGTCGGCTCATCCAGGAGCATGACCCTGGCGCCCTGGGCAATCGCCCGTGCGACGGTGGCCCTTTGCCGCTCTCCCGCGGAGATCTCGTGCAAGCCGCGCCCCCCAAGATCGGCAAGCTCGGTCATCGCAAGCGCCCTTTCCACCTCCCGGAGGTCCTCCGCCGTTCCCGCATCGAAAAACCCCTGGTGGGGAAACCTCCCGAGCATCACGTATTCCTCCACCGACATCGGAAAATCGAGGGGGGGGTCCTGCCCCACGACCGACAGGATCTTCGCCATCTCCCTCCTTCCGTACGAGGAAGGGGAACGCCCCAAAACGGTCACCTCCCCGACATGGGGGCGGAGCAGACCGGAAAAGATCTTGAGAAGCGTGCTTTTCCCGGCGCCGTTCGGCCCCAGGAGAACGGACACCTCCCCCTCCCCGACGCGGAGATCCACTCCGGCCAGCACATCCCGGTCTCCGTACCGGAAGGTCAGGGCTTTCGCTGTCAGGAGGTCGCCCCTCACGGCTTTCGCCCGTTGCGGCGGAGAAGATAGAGAAAGAACGGCGCCCCGGCGAGGGCGGTGACCGCTCCCACCGGGAGCTCCCCGGAGGGGCCCACGGTGCGTGCCAGAACGTCCGCCACGATGAGGAACGTCCCGCCGAGAAGGAAGGCCGCCGGCAGCAGGCGCCGGTGGCCGGAGCCGACGATCGACCTCGCCCCGTGCGGCACGATGAGTCCGACGAACCCGATTAACCCGGAGACCGCGACCACCGTGCCGGCCAGAAGAGACGCGGTAAGGTACACCGCCGTCTTCACTCTTTCCACCGACAGGCCGCTCTGGAAGGCGACCTCGTCGCCCAGGAGCAGCAGATCCATTCCCCGGGAGAGGAGAAACAGAAGCACCAGGCCTGCCGCCACGTAGGGGGCAAGCATCCCGACCCTCCCGAGCGTGCCGAGGCTTAAGTCCCCCATGAGCCAGTAGACGGCACCCGGGATCCTCCCGGGGGGGGCAAGCGCAACCATCATCATGATCAGGGCGTTGAGAAACGCGCCGATGATCACCCCCATCAGGATCAGCCGTTCCCGCGAAATCCCGCTCCGGCGGCGGGCCAGGAGGAACACCGCCGACGCCGCAATCGCGGCCCCCAGGAAGGCGCAAATCGGCAGCGGCAGGAAGGAATCGCCCGGCAGCAGCAACTTGGCGGTCATCGCCCCGACCGCGGCCCCGCCCGAGACCCCGAGGATGTAGGGGTCGGCCAGCGGATTGCGCAGGAGCGCCTGGAACGCCACCCCGGAGGAGGAAAGAGCGCCGCCCACCAGTACCCCGAGAAGGATCCTCGGGAGCCGGAGCGTCAGGACGACCCGCGCGGCCGTTTCCCCCGAAACCCCGCCGGCGCTCCCTCCGGTGATGGCCGAAAATACCTGCCCGAGAGACAATTGCACGGGGCCAACGGACAAGGAAAGCGCTGCCGCACCCACAAAGGCGGCCGCCAAAAGCGGGAACACGAGCGTGCTGCTTCTCATCGCGTCTCCCCCTTTGTCCTTGCCGGGACGTCGGGATGCCGCGTTCTCCAGGCGGAGAGCACTTCGGCCACCTTCTCCAGCGCGGTCACCATCCGGGGGCCCGGCCGGGTGACCAGGTCGCCGTCGAGGGTTACGACGTCGCCGTTGCGAAAGGCGGGGATCTCCGACCACCGGGACACGGAGGGGGAAAACTCTTCCACCCCCGCCATCGCCGCCACGAGAATGATGTCGGGGCCGACTACCAGGAGATCCTCCACGGAGAGTCGGGGATACCGGCCGGCGAATCCGCCGGCCGCGTTTCTCCCTCCGGTGGTGCGCACGAGTTCGTCCAGGAAAGTCCCGTTACCCGCCGCGATGATCGGGGAGGTGGAAACGACGAAGAGCACACGGGGGGAAGGTGCACGCTGCACCCGGGAGACACGATCCGCCCGGACCCGGAGGGCGCCTGCTTCCTTGCGCCCCTTCTCCGGTACGCCGAGAAGCGCGCCGACCCTCTCGATCGTTTCGAAGATCGCTTCCAGGTTCTGCGGCCCCACGGCGAAACAGGGGATTCCCATCTCTTCGAGGATCTTAACCCTCTCCTTCGGGTTGCCGTCCGTAGTGCACAGGAGAAGGTCCGGGTCCGCCGCGACGATCCTCTCGACATCGGGATCCACGATCCCGCCGATCCGGGGGAGGGTGGCAGCACGGGGTGGATAGTTGCAGTACCTTGTCACCCCGACGAGTTTCTCCTCCTGTCCGAGGAGGAAGACGATCTCGGTCAGGTTCGGGGCGAGCGAAACGACCCGGCGGGGAGCCGCGGCAAGCCGCACGGAGACCCCGCGGTCGTCTTTCATCACGACAGGGGAGGAGGCGGGGGCCCACCGCGGACAGGCACAAAGGGAGAGGAGTAAGGCGGCGAGGAGCAGCCCGCATGCCCTGCCGGGAGTCGCCGTATGATCCGCACTGTCCGGCAGACGCCTCAAAAAAGACCCCCCAACCCTTCCGAAGAGGAGAAGTTGGGGGGATGGGTACCACGGCCCGCCTTCCCGACCCTTCTCCCGCGAAAGGTGTTCCGGGAAAACTCCCTGTCGGGCCGGTCTCCTGGCTTCCGGTTACGAACCTACTCTCCGCGCCTTCCCGGGGAGTCTCCCCCAGTGGCCTTGGTGCGGATTTCGTCACCGGTTACAGTTGCGGGGCAGCGATGGAATTGCACCATCTTCCCGATACCCACGATCGGGCGCCCGACGGGAACTTTCTATTCCTTATCTGCTTATATTCCCTTCCTTTTTGCGGCGTGTCAACCATCCGCGGCCACGCGGTTTCCCCATCGGCCGCGGATTTCCGTCCGCCTCAGTGCGTCCGGGAAACGATATAGTCCGACAGGGATGCCAGGCCGTCGCGGGCGGGGGAAGACGGCAGGGAGGCGAGGTGTCTCTTCCCCCGGTCCACGAAGGACCTCGCCCTGCGCTTCGTGTACTCGAGACCACCATTCCTTGCGACCATTTTCGCAAGGAAGGAGATCTCCCTGACGGAGAATCTTCTGCGGTCCAGGATCTCCCCTGTCTTCCGCCGATCCCCGTCCCCCGCCTCCCGCAGCGCGTGGATGAGCGGCAAGGTGATCTTCCCCTCGCGCAGGTCCTGGAGAGGCCGCTTCCCCAAATCCTTCTCGGAGCCTGTGTAGTCGAGGACATCGTCTACGAGCTGGAAGGCGATCCCGACCGCCTTGCCGTATTCGAACATCCGCTTGCGCAGCGAGGAGTCGGCTCCCGCCAGGACGGCCCCCGTCTCGCTCGCGGCGGCGATGAGCGACGCCGTCTTGTGGAAGACGACCCGCAGGTAGTCGTTCTCGGATATTCCCCGGTCGGCGGACTTCATGAGCTGGAGCACCTCCCCCTCGGAGAGGGAGACCAGCGTACGGGCATAGATGCCGAGCACGTCCAGGTCGCCGTCCTCGGTCATAAGCTGCGACGCGCGGGCGAAGAGAAAGTCCCCCACGAGGATGCTCACCGAGTTCCCGTAGACGACGTTTGCCGCCGGCTTGCCGCGGCGCAGCACCCCGCCGTCCACCACGTCGTCGTGCAGAAGCGTCGCGTTGTGCATGTACTCCGTCACGACGGACATGACGATCCTGCGAGGGCCGGTATAGCCGCACGCTTCCGCGACAAGAAGGAGCACGGCGGGGCGGAACCTCTTCCCCCCGGACAAGGTGATGTGCTTGCCGACGACGGGGATCAGGGGGACGGGGGACTTGAGCTGGGCGACGAGCGCCTTCTCCACCCTGCGCAGATCGCTCTTCAGGTATCGGAAGACTCCGTCGATTTCCGTCCCTCTTCCTTTCATGGGCAAAATGACTCTAACGTAAGGGGTTTCCCACTGTCAACCGCGGCACCGATCGGATAGCATGAAGGGGTGTACAAGAGAAAGGACGCCTTCTATGCGAAGGCAAAAAAGGAAGGCTACCGCTCGCGCGCGGCGTACAAACTCCTCGAGCTCTCCGAGGCGGAGAAAGTCGTTGGGCCGGGAAATTTCGTGGTCGACGCGGGGGCGTCGCCGGGCGGGTGGAGCCAGGTGCTCCTGGGACTCGTGGGAAAGCGGGGGAAGGTGGCTGCCGTGGACATCCTCCCGATGGGGCCGCTTCCCGGGGAGAATTTCCGCTTCTTCCCCCGGGATGTGACGGACCCTGCGCTCCCCTCCGAGATCATCGCCTTCCTCGGACGGAGTGCGGACGCGGTCGTCTCGGACGCCGCCCCAAACACAACGGGGATACCGTTTGCCGACCAGGCCCGGTCGGCCGACCTGGTCCTGTCGGTCCTAACCCTTGCCCGGAAAACCTTGCGCGAAGGGGGGACATTCATCGCCAAGATCTTCGAAGGCGCCGAAGTCGACGACGTGGTAAGGGAGCTTCGGGCCTCCTTCGGCCACGTCCGAAGGATCCGTCCCGCCGCTACCCGGAAGGAATCGTTCGAACTGTACCTGCTGGCCCGCAACTTCCGCGGGGGGTGACCCGCGCCCGGGGCGGCTTTCCCGCCCCGCTTCCTCAAGCGCTGCGTTTCATGGATGGGCGGGGACACTCCTCAACGCTGGGGGGGACACTCCTCAACATACTACTCGAAATAGGAATGTCCCCGGAATGTCCCCGGTGATAGGGGACAGGCGCCGTTTTCCGGGAACCGGGAAAGAGGCCGGGATCCTGTCATCCCCTCTTCCCCATCAGGGAAAGCGCCTCCCGCACATGGTGGACCGGCACGAGCGCAAGCGGAAACTTCGAAGAAAGCCGTTCGGCGTTGGATGCGGGAAGGAGCACCCGCGTGAACCCCAGCTTCGCCGCCTCGTTCAGCCTGCTCTCCGCCATCGGGACCGCCCGTACCTCCCCCCCCAACCCCACCTCGCCGAAGGCGGCCGTGCCCGGCGGGATGACCAGATCCTTGTAGCTTCCCGCCACCGCGCACAGAAGCGGAAGATCCGCCGCCGTCTCGTCGATCCGGATTCCGCCCGCCACGTTTACGAAGATGTCCTGGTTGTACAGGGAGAGCCCCGCCTTCTTTTCGAGGATCGCGCACAGCAGGATGACCCGGTTGGTGTCCGCCCCGAGCGTCGTCCTGCGCGGCATCGCGAGGAACGACTGGCTGGCAAGCGCCTGGACCTCCACGAGGAGCGGCCGCGTCCCCTCCACCGCGGGAAAGACGATCGTCCCCGACGTCTCCTCGGAAGGTTCCGACAGGAAGAGCCCTGAAGGGTCCGCCACCTCGGCAAGCCCCGTCGCTCGCATCTCGAACACCCCGATCTCGTTCGTGGACCCGAACCGGTTCTTCACGGCCCTCAAAATCCGGAACGGGTGCCCCTTTTCCCCCTCGAAGTAGAGAACGGTGTCCACCAGGTGCTCGAGCACCCGCGGGCCCGCGATCGTCCCCTCCTTGGTTACGTGCCCCACGAGGAAGACCGACACCCCCGCCTTCTTCCCGTAGAAGACGAGCCTTCCTGCGCACTCGCGCACCTGCCCGACGGCCCCCGGCGCGCCGGGCAAGTCGGAGGTGAACATCGTCTGGATGGAGTCGACGATCACCGCGAAGGGGGAAAGCTCGGACACAACAGCGATCACCCGTTCGACAGACGTCTCGGACAACAGGTAGATCCCCTGCGCCGACACGCCGAGACGGGAGGCGCGCAGCTTCACCTGGGCTTCGGACTCCTCCCCGGAGACGTAGAGCACCTTCCTGTCCTCGCGGGCAAGACCTTCCGCCACCTGCAGGAGAACGGTCGATTTGCCGATCCCCGGGTCCCCGCCGATCAGGGTTGCCGAGGAGGGAACCACGCCTCCCCCCATGACACGGTCGAACTCGGTGATTCCGCACAGGGCCCTCTCCGAGGCGCTCTCCGACGCGTCGGCCAGGGGAATCGGCTTCGACGCGGGGAACCCTTCCGAGGCGACGCGGTATTTCGTCTCCGCCGCGGCAATCTCCTCGACGATGGAACCCCACTGGCCGCAGTCGGGACATTTCCCCAGCCATTTCGGGGAGGTGAAGCCGCAGGCGGTGCAGGCGTACTCGATCTTTACCTTCGCCACTTCTTTTCCACCTCCCAGGCCACCTCCTCGAACGAGGCCTTTCCGGCCCGGACGATCCTGCGCACGTCGTCGTACTCGGGGACGGGGCGCTTTGAGCCGTCCGGCAGCTCCACCTCTTTCACCCGCACCTTGCCAAACCGCGTCTCCACAGTCCCCGATCTCCTCGCGAGCTTCAGCCGGTCGCAGACGTGGTACCGCAGACCGATGGTAGTCGACAGGGAAAAGACGGCCGCCGATACGATCTCGAGCCGCTCCTCCGGGCAGAGGATCCGAAGCACCCACCCGGGCCGGTTCTTCTTCATCGTCGCGGGGAGCACGGCGACGTCTAAGGCCCCGGCGGCAAACGCCCGCTCCATCAAAAGCTCGAACCGCTGTGGGCTCATGTCGTCGATGTTCGCCTCCACCTCGAGCACCCGGTCCCGGCCCCGCACACCGGCAACCTTTTCCCCCTCCACGACCCGGAGGATGTTGGCACGCCCGGGGATCTCCTTGTGCCCCACGCCGATCCCGACTCCCCGGACGATCATCTCGGGAGGCCGCTCGAAAGAGACCTCGAAGGCCCGAAGGAGCGCCGCGCCCGTGGGAGTCACCAGTTCGCCGTCCCCCTCGCCGAGACGCCAGGGAGCGTCGGAGAGCAACGCAAGGGCCGCCGGGACCGGGACCGGAATCTTCCCGTGGGACGACCACGCCTCGCCGGATCCGCCGGGAAGGGCCGAGCAGAAAGCGCCCGGGGCGCCGAGATGCTCGAAGAGAAAGCAGGCCGAAACGATGTCGACGATCGCGTCTGTCGCCCCCACCTCGTGGAAATGCACCTTCTCCTTCGAGGTCCCGTGGACCTTCGCCTCCGCCACCGCCAGTTTTTCGAAGCACAGGACGGCGCGGTCCCTGGTCCCCGCCGGGAGGTTCGCCCGCCGGAGGAGGGAACGGATTTCGGGTAGGTGTCTCGAGGATGTTTTCCGGGCGGAGAGCTTGACGCTTACCCGCGTTCCCGCCATCCCCGAGGAGGATGCGCGTTCGACGGAGAGAGAATACCCGCGGACGGGGAGACCGCGCAACGCGCGGCGAAGCTCCTTCTCCGCGCCCGTTAAGGAGAGGAGTGCGGCGCACGCCATGTCCCCTGCGATGCCCGAGAAGCAGTCGAAGAAGAGGACCCTTTTCATGACCCCCGGCCTGATGTGGTGACTTTTCGCTTCCACGAAACATACCACTTCCCGAAAGAATTGTCCCCGCGGGAACGACTGTTGCTCACAAACCCTTGCAGGCCGTTCCAACCCCAACACCACTACAGCAGGGATTTGAAAAAGGGCGGGTGCTACGTTACACTTCCGGAAGCACTCGAGAGGAAGTACCAGGCCGCAAACCGTTTATGGGGGTGGCAATGGGTATTTCCCGCACACCGTCAGTTTCCGGAACCGGCCGCTTGTACCGGCACCACCTCTACGACACCGTCATCCAGCGGGCAGTCAAAGATGCCGGCGAGAGGGCCCGGATCCCGAAGCCCGTCACACGCCACACCTTCCGGCATTCTTTCGCTACCCATCTCCTGGAAGACGGGTATGATATCCGGACGATCCAGGACCTCCTCGGACTCAGGGAAGTGAGCACGACGATGATCTATACCCACGTGCTCAACAAGGGAGGGCGATGCGTCCGGAGCCCGGCGGACTTTCCGGGATGATCCCCCAAAACCATATCCCAACCCGCCTGTGCAACGATAGGCAGTTTCCTCCACAGCCTATCACCAGCACAGTCAATCCTCGATTCTCCCCCAAACAAAGGATCCAAAAAATAAATCCCAGTTATTCAATCGAATTCCCAACAGGAATATCCATGCATTTATCAACCTTTTTCCCACTTTATTATGCTGACTCACAAGCCGTCTAATTCTAGTTAGGCAGGCCGAGGGATTAAATTCCATGTTCAACCTGTAACCTATTACT
>DAOUUI010000199.1 GCA_030668225.1 Deltaproteobacteria bacterium | reverse complement strand
TGCGATGGTCAAAAAGGGTTAAAATGGGTCAAATTGACCTCCAGGATGCGCCTCGGGCTCGCCACAGAGGATTCGAACTTCTGACCACTTGATTCGTAGTCAAGTGCTCTATCCAGCTTAAGCTAAGGGCGCGCACGAGAGGAAAGTCATCTTACTGTAAGGGATTTCCCGCGTCAACAGCGTCTCTGGAAGACCCCCTTTTCACCCTCAAAAAGGCCCTTGTTTGCGCGGGGTTTGCGTTCCGTTCGGAGTACGGTTCAAGAACATAACTTCAGTCTGGACATACTAAGCCGGGAGGGTCAGCAGGACGGGGCAAACCCGTACCTTAACTCAGACCCCGATAATTGCCATTCGTTATGACGACGTACGATCAAACGATAGAAGCGCTCGATCGCGAGAGCACTCGGCGGAGCCCGGAATCTCTGCCGGTACACCGGAACCCCCAGAACGAAAAGTTCCAGCAGCCGACGCTTCGTTGCCTCCGCCAATCGTATCGACGCCCATGCTGTTGTCCACGTGTAACGTCGCCCGCAGGATTTGCACTTGAAACGTCCGTCGGACAGTTCATAAGCCCGGGTTGCGCATACCGCTCCCGATGATACCCTGTGAGAGAAAGTTGTTCTCTCCGGACTCTTTCCGGTCTGTCCGGGTGATGTCGAACGGCAGACCGGAATGGTGTGGTTTCGTGCCCGTGGGAAGACCGCTGAACGTGGAGGACACGATTCGCCATGTGGTTGCGGTCGGTTCTCCTCTCCCGCAAGGATGCGCCATGAACATCCTAATGGTGACCAACGCTTTTTCCCCGCACGTGGGAGGGGTGGCCCGAAGCGTCCAGGGGTTCACAGCCGAGTTCCGTCGTGGAGGGCACCGTGTCGTCGTCGTGGCCCCGATCTTCGAGGGGATCCCGGGGAAAGAAACGGATGTGGTCCGGGTACCTGCGATCCAGAACTTCAACGGAAGCGACTTCTCGGTCCCCATGCCGGTTTCCGGAAAGGTGATCTCTGCTCTGAAGTCCTACGCCCCGCAGATCGTCCACTCCCACCACCCCTTCCTGCTGGGCGACACGGCACTGCGCGTCGCCGCCACCCGGGACATCCCCGTGGTCTTCACGCACCACACGATGTACGAGAAGTTAACTCATTACGTCCCCGGGGACTCGCCGCGACTCAAGCATTTCGTGCTCGACCTGGTCACCGGCTACTGCAACCTCTGCGACGCTGTCATCGCCCCGAGCCAGACGGTGGCCGGAGAAATCGTTCGCCGGGGAGTGAAGGTCCCCGTGGAAGTCATCCCCACGGGGGTAGATGTCGATCTCTTCGCCTACGGGGACGGGGATGCCTTCCGGAAACGGATGGGAATCCCCCCGGACGCCTTTCTCATCGGTCACGTGGGCCGCCTCGCCCCCGAAAAGAACCTGGGGTTCCTTGCCGAGTGCGCGATCCGCTTTCTTTCCCGCAACAAGCGGGCGTACTTCTTCCTCGCGGGCGAGGGTCCGCTGAAACAGGAGATCGAACAGACGTTCGCTGCGCAAGGGATGGCGGAGCGGTTTTCTTCCCTGGGCGTCATGGACCACCCCGAACTCGCGTCGGCGTACCAAGGGATGGACGTCTTCGCCTTCGCCTCCCGGACGGAAACCCAGGGGATGGTGCTGACGGAGGCGATGGCGGCAGGGACACCGGTGGTGGCGGTAGACGCCTCGGGTGTGCGCGAAGTGGTCCGGGACGGAGAAAACGGCCGCCTTGTGACCCGTGAGGACCACGAGGAATTCGTCTCGGCTCTTGCCTGGGTCGCTGGGCTCTCCCTGCAGGAACGAAAACGGCTCGGCGAAAGGATCGCCAATACGGCCGACGAATTCTCCATGTCCCGGACCGCGACAAAGACCTTAGCACTCTACGAGTCCCTCGTGGGGGTGAAACCGCTCCGGAAAACGATCGAGCCGAGCCCCTGGACGACAGCCCGGAAGCTGATCGAGGAAGAGTGGAAGATCGTGCGCAACATCGCCCACGCAGCCGGCCACGCCGTGTTGTCGATGCCGAAGAAGGGATAGCCGACGCGGGTCGTCCGGGTCAGGCGTACCAGTCCCGCCTCGTAAGAGGCAATCCGCTCCTCCCGCTGTCGGGCTTGGCAAGCAGAGCCTGATAGACGTTGGTGGCGCCGACCCGGAACCGGTAGGCCGCTCCGTACAGGTAGAGACGCCACACCCGGCAGGTCACCTCGTCCGTGGCCCGCTTTGCGTCCATGTACCGGGCCTCCAGGCGCCGGAC
>DAOUUI010000231.1 GCA_030668225.1 Deltaproteobacteria bacterium | reverse complement strand
TCGGGCTTCAAGACCAGTCCATCCCAGTGGTTCCTCGTCCACTCGATGAGATCACCGATCGCTTCCCCCCCCGGCCCTTCCGTCTTCCGGGGATGGAACTTCCGGGTCCAGGGGGTACGTCTTACGGTTTCCGGGTGAAACCTGTCCCTGTACGGGCCCGTGATGAGCTCGAAGGTGCTTTTCACGTTGATCGGTTCGGTGCCCCGGGGATTGATGACCCGCCCTTCCCTGACCGCGGCGAGCAGGGGGGAAAGGTTCTGTTTCCGGTGCAGCGACAGAAGGATATCGGTGTTGAAGTCGAGGAAGATCAGGGAAACGGGGTTGCCCTTGTGGCATACCCTGCCGTTTTTCCATTCAAGCTCGTGGGGGGCCAGGAGAACTCCCGTTATCCCCTCGATTTCGCTCAGCCTTTTAGCGAGATTGATATTCTCGGTTACGTCTTTTAAGGTTTCCTCCTCCGCAACGACGGCGATGACCCCGGGATTACTCCCCTCCCGCTGGCGGTAAGCCGCAAGAAGCATGGCCACGAATCCATCGATGGGATAGAGAAGGGGGTGGTCGAAATCGAGGCCAACCCCGATCTCCTTGATCTCGGTCAGTTTTTTCCACACTTCCTTGCCGATCACCTGGGTAATGCGCTGATAGTCCCACCCCCCGGGGGATCCCAGGTTCCATTCCGAGTGATAGCCGAGAAAATCCTCCATATCGCATTCCCCGCACGTGGCAGCTTCCGCTACCGGTTGCGCATCGCCCTTCTTGAAAGATCATCCGAAACGTGTCTGCAGTTGGTTCTCCACGTGTTCGAACCCGATCTCCCCGCAGGAGAGGACCACTTCGACAAACCTCTTCACATCGTCTGTTCCGTACCGGGAGTACAGGTCAAGAAACCGCCTGAGCCCGAAAGTGTAGCATACCTGGTATCCCGGCCGGAGCGCGTACTTCGCGACGACGGAGGAAGCAGCGTCCGTAGGAATTCCCGAATCGGCGAGCAGGCAGGCGGCCCGCCGTTCATCGATCGTCCCCGTCTGCAGGTCGAGGTCGACAAGACCGCGAACCGCCCGCCGGTACCTTCTCTTCGCGAGCAGGAGGAGATCCACGGGCCCGGAAAAGTACCCGGTCACCCTCATGAGCTCCTCGGCAAAACATGCCCACCCCTCGTAAAAGAGGGGCATCTCCACCGGACGCCTCGTAGGCGATACAAAATGCCATCGCCAACTGTCGAGGAGGTGGTGGCCGGGATAGGCCTCGTGTGCGGTGAGCATACGGTAGTCCGCGAGGTCTTCCCTGTTGTCATCCCACGGCCCCTCGCGGGGGACGACGAAGAACGTTCCCCCCCGGGTTGGATTTTCGGGAGTAAAGCTGTATGCGGAAGCGGCCCGGATCGCTTCGAGGTACGGAGGCAGCGTTTCGATCCGCAAAGGGCTTATCGCGGGGAGGTCTTCCGGCACGAACCGCGTGCGGATGCAGTGGCGCAAGAGGTTGTCCGCTTCTTCCCGGTACAGGGCAAGGGTGCCCCCTTCCGGGATACCGGGGAGAGGAATCTTCCGGATCGCCTCTTTCCAGCTGTCTCCGGGAAAGAGGTCGGCACAACCCGTTTCCAGGACCCCGCCCATCTCGCCGATCTCTTTCAGGAGGACATCGCGGACCTCGCTTGAACCCACCCCGCACCCCATATGCTCTTTCACGATCCG
>DAOUUI010000185.1 GCA_030668225.1 Deltaproteobacteria bacterium | reverse complement strand
CGACAAGATCCGGGAGCTGATCCTTGGCCGGGCCGACGCGGGGGCGATCCGGGCAAGTGCCGTGGATGGCGGGATGGTGTTTATGCGGGCTGACGGATGGGAGAAGGTCCGCCGGGGCATGACGACGATCGAGGAAGTGGTCCGCGTGACCCGGGAGTAGGCGGTGTAACGCGTCTTTGCGCAAGGAGGTTTTAAGGCCAGTGGCGGTGTTCGGGTACAGGGTGACGGACCGGGAAGGACGCGTGACCGAGGGAGTGGTCGAGGCGCCCGGGGAGATGTCCGCCCGGGACCGGCTGCGGGAGATGGGGTACCTGCCCATCCGCGTGTGGCCCGCCTCTGCGCCCCCTGGGAAGATCGCCGGACCGGCGGAGAAGGGTCGTTCGGCGCGCGGCGCGCGCCGGGACCTGCTTCCCTTCCTGCAGGGGCTTACGACTCTCCTCCGTGCGGGCATCCCTCTCGACCGGAGCCTGGAGATGCTTGGCGACCTGTTCCGCGCCCAGGCGATGGGAAACGTTGCGAACTCCCTGCTGCGCAACGTACGCGCGGGCCAGTCGCTGGCCGACGCGATGCGGAAGGCTCCCGGGTCCCCTTTCAGCCGGTTCACGGTCCAGATGGTGAGCGCGGGACAGGCGACGGGGCGCCTCGAGGATGCCCTGGAACAGGCGTACCAGTTTCTCGAGCGGTCCCGCGATTTCCGGTCCACGCTGCTCGGCTCCCTCCTCTACCCGGCGATCCTGCTTGTCGCCTCGATCCTGTCGATCGTGCTGCTCGTCGTTTTCGTCGTCCCCCGCTTCGCCGTGGTCTTCTCCTCCTCCGGCGTCCTTCTCCCCCTGCCCACGCGGGTCCTTTTGGCCGTGAGCGCCTTTTTCCGGGAGTACGGGCTTGTTTTCCTCATCGTCTTCGTCCTCGCGTACCTGTTTTTTTCGGCCGCCCTGCGCCGGCCGGAGGCGAGGCGCGCGTGGGACAGGGCGAAACTTGGCTGGCCTCTTGTCGGCTCTGTCCTGACGGCGATCGAGACCTCCCGGGTGATGCGGTCTCTCTCCTCGCTCCTGTCCGGCGGGGTCCCGATCCTCCCGGCGTTCGTGATCGCCCGGGAGGTGAGCGGCAACCTGGCCATTCGGGACGGGATGGAGGCGGCAAGATCGCGGGTGCAAAGCGGCGCAAAGGTGGCGCGGGCACTTGCCGAAACGACGCCGTTCCCGGAGATGGCGCTCCAGATGATCGCCGTGGGGGAAGAGACGGGCCGGCTGGAGGCGATGCTCGAGTCGGTGGCCGACACGTACGAGGGGACGGCGCGCCGGAGGCTGCGGAACTTCCTCACGGTCCTCGAGCCTGCCGTCATCCTCGGGATGGGGCTTTTGGTCGGTTTCATCGTCTTCGCCATGTTCCTCGCGATCTTCCGGATGAACGAGGTCCCTTTCTGATGGCCGCCCCTCCCCGTATCCTCCCGGCGGCTGGCACCCCCGGGCCGCGAAACACCCGTTCTGCGGCAAGGGGCTTCACCCTTCTGGAGCTGATCGTCGTCCTTTTTCTCGCAGGGCTCGTCGCTGCGCTTGTAGCCCCCTCGTTCTCCGGTACGCTCGAGTCGTCACGCCTGCGGTCGGGTGCCGCAGGGGTGCGTGCCACGCTCACCCTCGCCCGGACGCTTGCCGCATCGGGATCGCGCCTCCGCTCGGTGGTGTTCGACATCGAACGGGGCGAGTACGTCGTCGACGGAGAGGCGCGCACGTATGTTCTACCGGAGGGAATAAGGATCGAATCCGCACGGGTCGGGACAGAGGAACCGGAACAGGAGACATTTCGCGTCCGGTTCTTCCCGGACGGCAGCGCGGAAGGAGCGGAGATCGTCGTCGCCTCGTCGGCCGGAGGCCGGCTGCGCGTCACGGTGGACCCGCTGACCGGGATTGCGGAGGCGGGGATATGAGGGCCGTGAAACGGGCTGCAGGGCCGGGGGCGCGGTCCGCAAAGGGCGGGTTCACCCTCCTCGAGGTCGTGGTCGCCCTGACGATCTTTGCCGTGGGGATTCTTGCCATCATCGAACTGTTCTCCGGGTCGCTTCGCCTTTCGGAGGGGGCGCGGGACGTGTCGGCCGCGCAGGTGTACGCGTCGCAGCGGATGGAGGAAGCACTCCTTGCCCCGGACCCGGTCCCGGGAGTCGAAAGCGGTGCGTTCGGGGAGAAGTACCGGTGGGAGATGATGACGACGCAGGAACCCACGGAGGAGGAAAGCCCGTACCGGGAGATGCGCATTCAGGTGATCATCCGGTGGGACGACGGCGAGCAGGAGCGTTCCGTGGACCTGTCGGCCAGCCGGTGGGAGAGGATACAGCCCGATGAGAAGGGGTAGCGCGGGGTTCACGCTCCTGGAGATGGTCGTCTCCCTGACGATTCTCGCAGGCATCGCGGCGTTTCTCGTCGTATCCTTCCGCCTCGCGGGCGGGTCGATCGAACGGGGAGAGGCGGAGACGAGGGAGATGGCCAGGCTTCGGGCCGGGATCGGCATCTTCGAGCGGTCGATCCGGTCGGCGGACGCGTCGGTCCTGCCCCGGGAGGGAGACAGCCCCGCGCCGTACTTCGTCGGGGAGCAGAAGAAGCTCCGGTTCCTCTCGGCGTCCTCCGTGTCCTCGACGCCCGGAGGGGGGTATCGCCTGCTCTGCTTCTTCGAGGCGGAAGGGTCAGAAGGCGGGACGGGGCTTACGGTAGCCGACGCCTCCCCGTTTCGGGAGGGGG
>DAOUUI010000216.1 GCA_030668225.1 Deltaproteobacteria bacterium | reverse complement strand
GCATATCCCCCGAGCAGGAGAGCGGACGTGGTCCTTGCCATCCTGATGCGCACGAGGCGGTCCCCTGCCGTTTCGGGACGGGGGGAGGGAGGGGGCGCCGGGCGGGCAGCTTCGGGAACCGGAATCGCGGGGGGAGCGGCCGGCGGAGGAGGTGAGGGAGGATATTCGCCGCGGACAGGCGGACCGGGGGCGGCGCACGCGGCGAAGAGGATGGCACAGGCGGCGAAAAAGAAAAGGAACAGGGGCGCGGCGAGCCCCCCGCCCCGCTTTCCGGCAAACGGCTTGCTGTCCAAGATGGGCCTTACGCCCCGCCCTCCTCTTTCTTCTGGGCCTTGCCGGGTGCGGCCTCCCTGTTGGCAGCATCCGCCAACTTCAGGAACGGCGTGAACAGGTCGATCGGGATCGGGAAGAGCGTCGTGGAATTGTGCTCCGTCGCCACTTCCCGCAACGTCTGGAGGTACCGCAGCTGAAGCGCGATCGGGTGCCTGCCCATGATCTCGGCAGCATCGGTCATTTTCTGCGCCGCCTGGAACTCCCCCTCCGCGCCGATGATCTTCGCGCGCCGCTCCCGCTCGGCTTCGGCCTGCTTGGCCATCGCCCGCTGCATCTCCTGCGGCAGATCGATGTGCTTGATCTCCACCTTCGCCACCTTGATCCCCCAGGGATCCGTGTCCTTGTCGAGGATCTCCTGGATGTGCGCGTTGATCTTCTCCCGCTCGGAAAGCAGGTCATCGAGCTCCGCCGTCCCGCAGACCGACCGGAGGGTCGTCTGGGCAAGCTGCGACGTTGCGTACAGGTAGTTCTCTACCGTGACGATCGCCCGGTTGGGGTCCAGCACGCGAAAATACAGGACGGCGTTCACCTTGACGGACACGTTGTCCCGCGTGATCACATCCTGCGAGGGAACGTCCATCGCCACCACGCGAAGGTCGACCCGGACCATCTTGTCGATCATGGGAATGAGGAGGATCAGCCCGGGCCCCTTGGCGCCGATGACACGGCCGATCCGAAATACCACGCCCCTTTCGTACTCGTTGAGAATCTTGATGGCGCTGTACAGGAACAGGACGGCAATGACCAGGATGGCAACATAAGGATACATCTCTTCCTCCTCCGGATGGATTGAAAAGCCGGAACCGGTACACCTATGTCTTCGGTTTCACGATCAGCGTCATTCCCACGCGCCCTGTGACGGTCACCTGCTGCCCTTTCAGGAGAGACGATTCGCATTCCGCGTCCCACAACTCCCCGACGACAAAGATCTTTCCGTTTCCCGTGAAGTCCTCCATGGCCACCCCGGTCTCGCCGATCAGCCCTTCCGATCCCGTCGCAGGCTTTCGGAGCTGGCTGCGGACCGCAAGGGTGACGACGGTACCGAAGAAGACCGCGGATATTCCGACCATGGCCAGGATCACCCCCCAGGATATACGGAGGTACGGATCCGCCGAGGACCGGAAAAGCATCAGGCTCCCCAGGACCAGGGAGATGATGCCCCCGATGGTCAGTGCCCCGTGAGAGGCGATCTTGATCTCGAGAATGAACATGATCAACGCGAGAGCGATGAGAAGGAACCCCGCATAATTGGCCGAGAGCGTCTGCAGGGAATAGAACCCCAGGATCAGGGCGATCCCCCCGACCACTCCCGGGAATACCGCCCCGGGGTTGGACAGCTCGAAGAAGATCCCGTAGACGCCGATCATCATCAGGATGTAGGCGATGTTCGGGTCCGCCAGCGCCGAGAGTGCGCGGTGTCGAAACCCCATCGGAATGCGCGTGACCACGGCACCCTTTGTCTGCAAGGTGATCTTTTTCCCGCCCTTCTCGATACCCCGTCCGTCGACGGCCGACAGGAGTTCCCCGAGCGACGGGGCAATGAGGTCGATCACGCGCTTTTTCCTGGCATCCGTCTCCGTCAGGGAAGCACTCTCGCGGACCG
>DAOUUI010000215.1 GCA_030668225.1 Deltaproteobacteria bacterium | reverse complement strand
TCCCTCCCATCGCTCCGTCACCCTCTCCGCACGGTTCAAGCCTTTAAGGGCCTGCCGATACAGAATCTCCCGGTCGGCATACGCGGCGACGAAAGTCCTCGTGACCTGCTCTTCTCCTTTCGACAGGCCTCCGGAGGCAAGTTTTTCCCGCTGGCTTCGCAACAGGGGAGCCAGCTTGTCCAGGCCGTCCTCCAGGCTGTTTTTCCAGAGGCGAATATGCTCCAGGGTCTGCCGGGTCTCTCCGGACAATTTCCTGATCTCATCCGGGGTGCCTTCCCCCCCCAGCCGGTACCGGTCCTCCCAGACCTGCTTTTCGACGGTCAAGTGGCGGAGCATCTCCTTGTAAATTTCGACCTTAAGCCTGGTCGTTTCGAGCCGGGCTTTTTGCGCTTCCTGCGCATTCTTCAGGAGTTCGAGCTCTTTCCGCTGGAAGGGGCCAGGCTCCTTCCCGGGAGGAACTCCTTCCTGGGCCCGGTGCAAAACGTCCCGCGCCTTTTCCAGGGCCTGATCTGCTGCTTCCTCCTCCCCCAGTGCTCGGGTCAGCCGTTCGTTTAAATTTTTTCTCGGACTTTCCAGTTCCTGAAGCTTCTGATCCAGTTCCGCCCTGAAAAGGGGGGATGTGGACGCGGCGAGCCTGTAGCGCTGTTCGAGAATTGGGATATAGTCCCGCCTTCCGCTCAGGTCCTCCCCGAGCACGAGCCTTTGCGTCTCCAGGGAAAGGGCGCCCACTTCAGCAAGCTCGTATCGCCGCCTGGCCAAGTCCCGCAGCCACAACGTCCATCTCTTGTTTTCCTCTTCCTCCCCGGCGGCAATTTGCTCCTCCATGAGCCGAAGCTCCGCCCCGGCATGCTCCAGGTTCTTCAAGTATTCCCGCAGCTGGCCCTCGGCGATCTCCCTCCGGACCTCTACCATTTCCCGCTCGAACTGCTTGTCCTTGATGGCATCGTAGAGTTCTTCCAGGAAAGAGACCGGGAAAGGGGGGGGTTCCGCAAATCCCTGCCATTCGTTTCGATCCACGGCACGTTCCGCGTTCGCTTTCCGGATCTCCTTTAAGTCCTCTAAGGCGTTCAGATGACTTTCGAGAAGGTAGATGAACTCGACACCCAGTCGCTTCCACTCCGCGACCTCCTCCGGAAGAGCGACCGCCATGCCATTGCGTTTGCCGAGCGTTCCTTCTCCCGCGGACGGGATCGCCTGTGACCGGATCTCCCGCAGGCGGGACTCAAGGCGGGCAATCTCCTGGTCGATCTCCTCTTCCGATGCGGGCAGAGTCACCTTCCGTTCCGGCTCTTTACTGCCGGTTTCAGGGACCGCAAAGGATTTCTTCGATAATTTCTTCGGAGGCGCTGCGTAGCCATTCGAGGGAAGGAACAACGGGGAGACAAAGAAGGCAAGGATGACGAAAAAGAAGCCGAAACACCTCTTCCTACCCGCAAGGAGGGGGAACGTCGTCATCGGTTAACCTTTCCCATGAACATAGTTCGAAACTCCCGCTCCCTGCCCGAAGACGTGCGTGACCGCCTGGTCCGGCTGGCGGGGAAGCGGATGACCCGCGAAGGCGAACTCATCATCGAGGCCCGTCGGTTTCGCACGCAGGAACGAAACCGTCAGGACGCAAGGAGTCGTCTGATCGAGTTGCTTCGCAAGGCTGCCTTTCCCGTCAGTTGCACATACCCCCACCCCCCTGGATCGAGGCAAATTGAGGGGTGCGCATGATGCTGCCGGCGGACAATTCCGCTTTTGCGAATGATTTTTCCGTTTCCTGGGTGTCAATGTGAATGTCGGTTACCAACTCGCGTGCGCGGGAAAGCTCGTATTTTGCCAGGGCAAGCTCCTTCTGCTGGCACGTTGCGGCTCCCATCTGTTCGGCCCTGGCGATCATGTCTGTGATTTTGTCAGCGCGTTCGGCAAACCTTTTGGCCATCTGCAACTTCAC
>DAOUUI010000156.1 GCA_030668225.1 Deltaproteobacteria bacterium | reverse complement strand
GCGATTCTTGGCGGGATCTACGTGTTCTTTCTTCCCGTGGTGTCCATCGCAACGGCGGTTTCCATGCTGGGGCAAAGGGTATTCGGAAGCGTCCTGTTCCACGCAAGGAGGAGCATCTTCTTCGGCTGGAGGCCTACGGAGGCGTATCTGGCAGGAAAAAAAAGGCAGGGAGGGGGAAAGGGCCGGGAGGATCGGTGAGGAAGCAGGACGGGATAGGGAATAATTCCCGGGAAAATAGGGAATTCTCCCAATTGTTCCCGGGGGGCCTTCTTCCTAAAGTGAAGATACAAAGAGGGAAACAACCCCAAGAAACAAAGAGTTTGAAAGGGGGTACGGAAAAATGAGGCGATTCACAGGGGGACAGTCGGTTACCAAGGGAACTTACTGGAATCTGAAATACGGGGGACTGGCGGAGATAAAAGACGAGGGGGTTCTTCCGGGAGGATGCGACACGAAGTACTACCGGATTCCCTTCGTTTGGATTCCATTCCTCGCGTTGGTCCTCGGCGGCTTCTATGTGATTTTCCTGCCGATCATCATGATCACGATGGCGACCTACCTGCTCGGAAAAAGAATCTTCGGCGGGATCCTGAGCCAGGCCGGGAGAAGCGTCTACTTCGGCTGGAGACCCACGGAGGCGTATCTGTCCGGAAAGAACAAGAAAAAGGAAGCCGGTGACACAAAGACCGAGTAAAGGAAGGGAGGAAGAAACATGAATACGTATGTCGATTTCATTACGCATGTGAAAGGGATTGAATACATTATTTCCGTCCTTACGATCGCGGGGTTTATCCTTTTCCTGGAAATATTGAAGCCGAAGCCTTTTCAGACGTTGATCCAATCCACGCAGGATGACCTCGATCATATGAGGAAAACAGGGCGCGAAAACACCTTCCGGACGGTGAAGCGAATGCTTGCCGCTCCGTTTATCGGTCTTTTCTACGTGCTCATGCTCCCCTTTCTCTTTGTCTACGCGCTGGGCGCGGAGCTTCTCCGCATGTCTGCGGAAGGATTAGAAACGCTTCTGGGGACGGCCGGAAAGACCGCCTTCTTCGGGTGGAGGCCCATGGAGGCGTATCTCGGAGGGAAGAAAGGGAGGAGGAAGAAGAAACAGAAGGAAGAATCGAAAGGGAACGAGACAGAGGAAGAGAACAGTTAGGGGAGTGCCGATCGAAAAATTCCCGGAAGGGGGAAAAACGAAATGAGAAAAGGGATTCCCCTGGCCATCGCTTTCTTTGTGTGGGTCTGCGTCGCCTCGATCTTCCCGGCCGGGGCCGAGACGGGTGAGGCCGACTCCCCGGGCCCGACTTTGACAGGGGGGATGCCGGAGACCGTGACCCTGGGAAGTCTCGCCGACCGGTACGAGCCGGTGGACTTCGACCATTCCGGGCATGTGGACATGGCGTCGGGGTGCGGCGACTGCCACCATCAGCACGGGACCGACCAACTCCTTGGATGCAGGGAGTGCCATTCCCTCGATTCCTCCGCTTTTCGGAGATCGGTGAAGGTTGAGATGTTCCGCGCATGCAGGGAATGCCATGCAGGACCCTCCCCAAAACCCGATCCGGCCCGGACGGGACTTGCGGCTGCCTACCATCGCGCATGCTTCCGGTGCCATCGGGAGGTGGGAAGCGTCGGGGAGGACCCGAAGGGATGTACCGAAATGTGCCACGCGCGAAAAGAGACCGCAAAAACCGCCAGGGATGAGAGACCGAAAACGGTGCCCCGCTGACGCATGGACCCCAAGGGCTTGGGATTCGACAACAAGGAGGAGGGGATGGAGGAGAAAAAAGGAATCAGCCGCAGAGATTGTCTCAAGGCATTGACGGCGGCTGGAAGCGCGACCCTGATTGGAAGCGCCGTCGACGCGCATGCCTATAAGAAGTTTTCCGGCTGGCCCGATCGCTGCGGCATGCTGGCGGATACGACCGAATGCGTCGGGTGCCGAAGCTGCGAGGCGGCATGCAACAGGGCGAACGGGCTTCCGGCGCCTGCGGTCCCGTTCGACGAGAAAAGCGTCTTCGAGGAGAAGAGGCGACCGACCGCATCGGCATATACGGTGGTCAACCGGTATTCCGATACGGAAGGGACCGGGCCGCCGGTGTATCGCAAGGTCCAGTGCAACCATTGCAACGAGCCCAGCTGCGCTTCGGCCTGCCCCGTCCGCGCCTATACCAAAACCCCCGAGGGGGCGGTTCTCTACAACAAGGACCTGTGCTTTGGCTGTCGGTACTGCATGGTCGCATGCCCTTTCTCCGCCCCTGCCTACGATTACGAAAGCGCGCTGGAACCTCGGATCGTGAAGTGCACGTTTTGTTACGAGAGGGTGAAGAAGGGGGGCATCCCGGCGTGCGCCGAGGCGTGTCCCATGGAGGCCATCAAGTTCGGCAAGAGGAAAGACCTGATCCGCCTCGCGGAGGCGAGAATCCGGAAGTATCCGGACCGATATATCGATCGGATCTATGGGGAGCACGAGGTGGGAGGGACAAGCTGGCTGTACCTTTCGGGGGTCCCCTTTGACCGGCTGGATTTCCCGGAAAACCTCCCTGACAAACCCCTCGTGGAACAGACAAAGGGATTCCTCTCCGCCGTTCCCCTGGTTCTCGTGCTGTGGCCCGCGTTTCTCGGATTGGCGTATGCCGCCACCCGGAATAAGGAGGAGGACAAATGAGTAACGAATCCATGGCAAAGACCGGCACCTTCCCATCACGCTTCATGGGAAAGCTGCTGATGGGGATGCCCCTTTCCGATTATGTCAGGACGCTGATCACGCCGTTCAACGTCGTCGCCATGGGTATTTTAAGCATCGGCATTCCCCTGATCGTCCTCCGCTTCATCGAGGGACTTGGTGCCATCACCCATGCTTCCCACGATTACCCCTGGAGCATCCTCCTGGGGTGGGGACTTTTCTCGGGGGTTCCCCTGTCGGCCACCGGGTACATCATGGCCACGGCGGTCTACATCTTCGGGTTCAAGAAGTACCATCCCCTGGTCCGGCTCGGGGTCCTGACCGGGTTCATGGGATATCTGTTCGCGGTGATCTACCTGCTGATTGACATCGGGCGCCCCTGGCGCATATATTACCCGATGGCGGTTTCGTTCGGACCGACTTCCGTTCTGTTTCTGGTAGCGTGGCATGTCGCCCTCTACCTCACGGTCCAGCTTCTTGAATTCAGTCCGGCGATCCTGGAGTGGCTCAATTCGAGGAGAGTGCGGAAATGGGCGGTCATGATCACCATCGGGATGACCGTTGCCGGTGTGATCCTCTCTACGCTCCACCAGTCCGCCCTCGGCGCGCTGTTTCTCCTGGCTCCCGGGAAAGTGCATCCGCTCTGGTATTCCAGCTTCCTCCCCGTCTTCTTCTTCGTGTCCAGCATCTTCGCCGGGCTCGTCATGGTGATCGCCGTGAGCACGGTTGTCGCCCGCTTCATGCGGAATAGGGCGGATCAGGATTTCCTGGGAAGTCTCGATCCATTGACCGTCGGCCTCGGGAGGGCGGCCTCCATCGTCATGTTCGTGTACTTTGCGCTGAAACTGATCGGCGTGGCGCACGACGACAACTGGAGCCTCCTGTTCACCCCGTACGGATACTGGTTTCTCGTGGAGGTCTTCCTGTTCGTTCTCGTCCCTGGAATCGTTTTGACGCGCGGGGTGAAACGAAACAGCGCGCGCTTGGTCCGCTTCGGCGCCTTTATTGCCCTTGCCGGGGTGATCCTGAACCGTCTCAACGTTTCCCTGATCACCTTCAACTGGAACGTTCCGGGGCACCTTCATCACCTGGTTCCCCCCGTGAAGGAGGTTTTCGTCGTTCTCGCGATCGCCACGCTGCACATCATCATTTTCCGCTGGGTTGTGAACCGG
>DAOUUI010000031.1 GCA_030668225.1 Deltaproteobacteria bacterium | reverse complement strand
CTCCCCCTTCGCGGGATCCTGGATCTCCTGGAGACGACCGAGTGACGGCTGCGGGGGCCAAAACCGGGGGGACGGGTCCGCTCGGGCGGCTGGCACGCGCGTACGGCGTCCAAACCGCCTATTACGACATCACTCACAAGAGGGTTACGGCCTCTCCCCGCACGATCTTGGCTGTTCTTCGCGCGCTCGGGGCGCCGCTCGAGAAGGCGGAAGACGCCCGGGACGCGCTGCGGGACCACGAACAGGCCCGGTGGCGCCGTCCGTGCGATCCGGTTGTGGTGGTCTGGGACGGAGGTACCGGGGAACTCCCGGTTCGACTCCCGCATACGGTGTCGGATGCGCGGATCGACTTCCGTCTTCGCCTCGAGGACGGAAGCGTGCGGGAGCTTCCGTGCGATCTTTCCCGCCTTCCGGCCGCGCAGGAAAAGGATGTCGAAGGCGAGCGGTACGTGATGAAGAAGATCGAGCTTCCGGGAGGATTGCCCTGGGGATACCACCGCCTGACCGTGGAAATCCGGGGGAAAACGGCGGAGACACTGGTCATCGCTGCACCGCGCAAGGCGTTCATCCCCCCCGAAGATGCGGAAAACAGGACGTGGGGCGTCTTCCTTCCCCTCTACGCGCTCACCTCCCAAAGGAGTCTTGGAAGCGGCGACCTTACCGACCTTGCATCCCTCATGGAATGGGTGTCTGGACTGGGGGGAAAGGTGGCCGGAACCTTGCCGCTTCTCGCCGCATTTCTCTCCGAACCGTTCAACCCGAGCCCCTATGCGCCTGCAAGCCGCCTTTTCTGGAACGAGTTCTACCTCGACGTCGCCCGGGTCCCCGAATTCTCCGCATGCCCCCCGGCGCGGGAGTTGTTTTCTTCCCCCGCGTTCCTGGAGGAAGTCGACGTGCTGCGGGCGTCTCACCTTGTGGATTACCGGCGCGGAATGGCCCTCAAGCGCGGTGTTATCGAGGAACTGGCCCGGTTCTTCTTCGCAGGTAACGATCCCGGCCGGCAAGGAGCCTATCGGGATTTCCTGGCGGCGAACCCCGACGCCGAAGGGTACGCCGTATTTCGCGCGACGGGGGAGAAACAGCAGTCCCCCTGGCCGGCCTGGCCCAAGCCATTCAAGGAAAGGGTGATCACGCCGGAGGCGTACGACGAGGAGGTGAAGCGATATCACCTCTACGCACAGTTTGTCTTCGACGAGCAGTTTTCCGCGATATCGAGGCGTTTCCGGGAGAGGGGGGAGGCGCTCTACCTGGATCTGCCGCTCGGGGTGAGCTACGACAGCTACGATGTCTGGCGGCAACGCGACCTGTTCGTCCTGGACGTCGCCGCGGGGGCGCCCCCCGACGACTTTTTCACCCGGGGGCAGGATTGGGGATTCCCTCCTATGCATCCGGCGAGAAACCGCGAGGACGGATATCAATACTACCGGGCGTGCCTGCGCCACCAGCTTCGCCACGCGGGGATCCTGCGAATAGACCACGTGATGGGGCTGCACCGCTTCTTCTTCGTCCCGAGAGGAATGACCGCACAGGAAGGGACCTACGTCCGGTACCCGGCGGAGGAACTCTACGCTGTCCTCTCCCTCGAGTAGCATCGGCACGGTGTCCGGATCGTCGGGGAGGACCTGGGGACGGTTCCGCCCTACGTGCGGCCGGCGATGGCGAGACACGGCCTGTCGCGGATGTCCGTCGTCCAGTTCGGGCTTTCCCCGGACCCCGTGAGGGGCCTCAAGCCGGTTCCGGCGGAATCCCTGGGGTGCCTGAACACCCACGACATGCCCACATTCGCTGCCTTCTGGGCCGGTCTGGACATCGACGACCGGGTCGCGCTCGGACTGCTGGACGAAAAGGGGAGCCGGGAGGAAAGCAAAATGCGCTCCCGGGTAAAGGGGGCCCTCGTGGCTTTCCTTCGGCGGCAGGGATGGCTGAAAGGTTCCGGATCGGGGGCGGAAGAGGTCCTCGCAGCCTGTCTTTCGTTCCTTGCGGGGAGCAGGGCCGGCGGCGTCATCGTCAATCTCGAGGACCTGTACCTGGAGACGAACCCCCAGAACGTGCCGGGGACCTCGAAGGAGCGGCCGAACTGGCTCCGGAAGGCCCGCCACGGGTTCGAGGAGATCCGCGAGATGCCCCAGGTGATCCGCATCCTCCGGGAAGTGGACCGTCTCCGGAAAGGGCGGAAAGCCCGGCCGGGACGCTCCCGGAAACAGGAGAGAGAACCGTCCAGGGAGGAGGTAGGATAGGCCCATGCGATACGACGTGTCTCTTTTGAACGACCAGGACCTGTACCTTTTCAACGAGGGGAGCCACTACCGGCTGTACGAAAAGCTGGGTTCCCACTTCATGACCGTGGACGGGGAGGAGGGCACCTACTTCGCCGTATGGGCCCCCAACGCCAAGGAAATATTCGTTACGGGGACGTTCAACGGCTGGAACAACGGCTCCCACCCTCTCAAGGCGAAAGGAGTGTCCGGGATCTGGGAGGGGTTCATCCCCGGCGTCATGCGCGGGAGCGCCTACAAGTACCACGTCATCTCCCGGGCGAGCGAATACCGGTACGAAAAGGTCGACCCGTTCGCTTTTCACTGCGAGTTGTCCCCGGACACCGGGTCCGTCGTGTGGGACCTGTGGTACGAATGGGAGGACGGGGAGTGGATGAAGGGCCGGAGCGGCAACAACGGCGCCGACCGCCCGATTTCCATCTACGAGATGCACCTCGGCTCCTGGATGCGGGTCCCCGATGAAGGGAACCGGATGCTCTCCTACCGGGAGCTGGCGCCGCGGCTGGTCGAATACCTCACGCGGATGAACTTCACCCACGTGGAGTTTCTCCCCGTGATGGAGCACCCGTTCTACGGCTCCTGGGGGTACCAGGTCACGGGGTTCTTCGCCCCCACCAGCCGGTACGGGACGCCGCAGGATTTCATGTACCTGGTCGACACCCTGCATCGCCACGGCATCGGGGTGATCCTCGACTGGGTTCCTTCCCACTTCACCAAGGACGGGCACGGGCTCAACTATTTCGACGGGACCCACCTGTTCGAGCACGCCGATCCCCGGCAGGGGCATCACCCCGACTGGGACACGGAGATCTTCAACTACGGCCGTCACGAAGTGCAGAGCTTCCTTCTCTCCAGTGCGTACTACTGGCTCGACGTCTTCCACATCGACGGGCTGCGCGTGGACGCCGTGGCGTCGATGCTCTACCTCGACTACTCGCGCAAAGAGGGGGAGTGGATCCCTAACCAGTACGGCGGCAGGGAGAACATCGAGGCGATCGCATTCCTCCGGCGGTTCAACGAGGACGTGTATAAGGGGCGGCCCGACATCATCACGATCGCGGAGGAGTCGACCGCATGGCCCATGGTGTCCCGCCCGAACTACGTCGGGGGCCTCGGGTTCGGCATGAAGTGGGACATGGGATGGATGCACGATACCCTCGTGTACATGGGGCAGGACCCCGTGCACCGGAAATACCACCACGACAAGCTCTCCTTCCGGCTGGTATACGCCTTTACGGAGAACTTCGTTCTCCCCCTCTCCCACGACGAGGTCGTCCACGGAAAAGGATCGCTCATCGGCAAGATGCCCGGGGACACCTGGCAGAAGTTCGCCAACCTGCGGGCCCTGTACGGTTACATGTACGGACAGCCGGGGAAGAAGCTCCTCTTCATGGGCGGGGAGTTCGGCCAGTGGCGGGAGTGGAACCACGACGACAGCCTCGACTGGCACCTCCTTTCCGACCCGTCGCACGCGGGGCTCTCCCGCTGGGTGGAAGAGTTAAACGCCCTCTACCGGAGGGAACCGGCGCTCCACGAGCTCGATTTCGACCCGGCCGGGTTCGAGTGGGTCGACTGCAACGATGGCGAGCAGAGCGTCCTGACCTTTTTACGGAAGGGGCGGTCCACGGACGACATCATTCTCGTCGTCTGCAACTTCACCCCCGTCCCCCGGCACAACTACCGCGTGGGAGTTCCCCGCAGAGGGACCTGGCGGGAGGTGCTGAACAGCGACGCCCGGGAATACGGCGGGAGCGGGCAGGGCAATATCGGCAGCGTGGATACCGCGCCGATCGCCGCCCACGGCCGCCTGCACGCATTGTCCGTTGTCGTTCCCCCTCTCGCAACCGTGTTCTTCAAAAGCGAGGCGAAAAAGGCGTGAACAATCCCTTATCGCTTTCCCTCGGGGCGACTCCCCTGGGGGACGGCCGTTGCCGGTTTCTCGTCTACGCCCCGAAGGCGGAACGCGTGGAGGTTCGCCTTCTTTCCCCGCGGGAGCGAACCGTACCGCTTGCACGGGACGACCGCGGCTACCATCGGGGTGTGGCGGAGGAGGCTCCACCCGGCGTTCTCTACCTGTACCGGCTGGACGGGGAAAAGGAGCGTCCCGACCCCGCCTCCCGCTTCCAGCCCCGGGGTGTCCACGGCCCCTCCCAGGTCATCGACCGGAATTCCTTTTCCTGGGAGGACGGGGAGTGGACCGGCATCCCCATCGAATCGTACATCCTCTACGAGCTGCACGTGGGGACCTTCACCACGGATGGGACCTTCGACGCCGTCATCCCCCGGCTGGACGACCTCAAGGAACTGGGTGTCACGGCGATTGAATTGATGCCCGTTGCCCAGTTCCCCGGTGGCAGGAACTGGGGGTACGACGGGGTGTATCCCTTCGCGGTGCAGGACAGTTACGGGGGGCCCGAAGGGCTCAAAAAGCTCGTGAACGCCTGCCACCATCGGGAAATGGCGGTCGTTCTCGACGTGGTCTACAACCACCTGGGGCCCGAGGGGAACTACCTCGGGGACTTCGGCCCCTACTTCACCGACCGCTACCGGACGCCTTGGGGGGCCGCCATCAACTTCGACGGTCCCCACAGCGACGAGGTCCGGCGGTACTTCATCGAAAACGCCCTGTGCTGGCTGACCGAGTATCGCGTGGACGCTCTTCGGCTGGACGCGATTCACGGGATCGTGGACGCAAGCGCCTATCCGTTTCTTTCGGAGCTGGCCGACACGGTCCGGGGGCTTGCCGAAAAAACGGACCGCAGGGCGTACCTGATCCCGGAGAGCGACCTGAACGATGCGCGGGTGGTCACATCGAAGGAGCAGGGAGGGTATGGCCTTTCCGCCCAGTGGAACGACGACTTCCACCACGCCCTCCACGCCCTTCTGACCGGAGAGAAGGATGGCTACTACGCGGATTTCGGTTCCCTCGAACACTTTGCGCGGGCGTATAGCGAGGGATTCGTCTACTCGGGCCGCTACTCCCGCTACCGCAACCGCCGTCACGGCAACTCGTCCCGGCACATAGCCGCCCGTCAGCTTGTGGTATTCTCGCAGAATCACGATCAGGTGGGGAACCGGATGCACGCGGAGAGACTTGCCAGCCTGGTCTCTTTCGAGTCCTTGAAGCTCGCCGCGGGGGCCGTTCTCCTTTCTCCGTTCCTGCCTCTCCTTTTCATGGGGGAGGAGTATGGAGAGACGGCGCCGTTTTTCTACTTCATCAGCCATTCGGATGAGAACCTCATCGAGGCGGTGCGCAAGGGGCGCAAAGAGGAGTTCGCCGCCTTCCGGTGGGAGGGAGAGATTCCCGACCCGCAGGACGAGGCGACGTACAAAAGCTCACGGATCGACCACCGGCTCACGGGCGAGGGGCACCACAAGACGCTGCTGGAATTCTACCGGGAGCTTCTCCTGCTCCGGAAGGACCACCCGGTGCTGTCCCGGCTTAGCAAGGAGGACATGGAGGTTACGGCCTTCGAGAACGAAAAGGTGCTGTCCCTCCGCCGCTGGAGGGGAATGGGCCAGACCGCGGCGTTCTTCCATTTCGGTTCCGCGCCGGTCTCCCTCTTGCTTTCTCTTCCTCCCGGCCGGTGGGACAGGCTTGTGGATTCCTCCGAGAGACAGTGGGGCGGAGTCGGCAGCACAGCCTCGGAGACCCTGTACTCACACGGAAGCGTGACGCTTTCCCTTGCTCCCAAATCGTTCGTCCTCTTCTCCAGGGCGTAAGGGGAGACCGCGATGAATCGCTACGTCTGCATTCACGCCCACTTCTACCAGCCGCCCCGGGAGAACCCGTGGCTCGAGGAGGTAGAGCTCCAGGACTCGGCCTATCCCTACCACGACTGGAACGAACGGATTGCCACCGAGAGCTACGCGCCCAACGCCGCTTCCCGCGTGATGGACGGAAACGGCAGGATCGTGAACATCGTCAACAACTACGCGAAGATCAGCTTCAACTTCGGCCCGACGCTCCTCTCCTGGATGGAGATCCACGAGCCGGCGGTCTACGGGGCGATCCTGGAGGCGGACAAGGAGAGCCGGGAGAATTTCTCGGGACACGGCTCCGCCATCGCCCAGGCGTACAGCCACATGATCCTTCCGCTGGCGAACACCCGGGACAAGCGGACGCAGGTGCTCTGGGGGCTGCGGGATTTCGTTCATCGCTTCGGGCGGGAGCCGGAGGGGATGTGGCTCCCCGAGACCGCCGTCGATCTGGAGAGCCTGGACATCATGGCGCAGGAGGGGATCCGGTACGCGATCCTGGAACCGCACCAGGCGCACCGCGTGCGGAAGAAGGGGAGCCGCGAGTCGCAGGACGTGACCGGCGGGCGCATCGATCCCAAGGTCCCCTACAAGTTACGTCTTCCGTCGGGGCGGACGATCGCCGTCTTCTTCTACGACGGCCCCGTCTCCCGGGCCGTTGCCTTCGAGAGGCTGCTGAACAACGGGGAGGTCTTCGCCAACCGGATCCTCGGGGCGTTCCCCGAATCCCGGGGCGGACGCAACCAGCTCGTCCACATCGCCACCGACGGGGAGAGCTACGGCCACCACCACACCCGTGGCGAGATGGCGCTCTCCTACGCGATCCACCACATCGAGTCGAAGGGGCTTGCGCGGATCACCAACTACGGGGAGTTCCTCGAGAAACATCCCCCGGTCCACGAGGTGGAGATCTACGAGCACACCTCCTGGAGCTGCGCCCACGGGATCGAGCGGTGGCGGAGCGACTGCGGCTGCAACTCGGGGGGTCGCCCGGGGTGGAATCAGGAGTGGCGACAGCCGCTCAGGGAGGCCCTGGACTGGCTGCGGGAGACGCTGGCGTCGCGCTTCGAGGAGAAGGGAAGCCCGCTCCTTCGGGACCCGTGGGGGGCCCGGGACGACTACATCGCGGTCATTCTCGACCGCTCGCCGGAAAGCCGGGAGCGATTCTTCCGGAAGCATGCCACCCGGGAGCTTTCCGGGAAGGAGGAGACCGTTGCGCTCAAGCTCCTTGAGCTCCAGCGCCATGCGATGCTGATGTACACGAGCTGTGGCTGGTTCTTCGACGAGCTCTCCGGGATCGAGACGGCGCAGGTCATCCAGTACGCGGGGCGAGCCATCCAGCTGGCCCGGGAGCTCGACGGGGACGGGATCGAGGAGCGCTTCCTCTCTCTGCTCGAATTCGCCAAGAGCAACCTCCCCGAGCACCGGGACGGCCGCCACATCTACGAGAAGTTCGTGAAGCCCGCCATGGTGGACCTGCACACGGTGGGGGCCCACTACGCCGTAAGCTCCCTCTTCGAGAGCTACGACGACCAGGCGGAGATTTTCTGCTATCAGGTGGACCGGGAGGAGTACCGGCTTCTGCCCGCCGGGAAGAAGCGGCTTGCCCTGGGCAGGGCGCGGATCACCTCCGAGATCACCCGGGAATCGGCAGACGTCTCCTTCGGGGTACTCCATTTCGGCGACCACAACGTAAGCGGCGGGATCCGAGAGTACCGGGGGGAGGAGGCTTTCGAGGCCCTGGCCGAAGAGATCTCCGAGATTTTCCGGGGCGCGGACTTCCCCGAGATCATCCGCGCCGTGGACCGGCACTTCGGAGCGGGAGTCTACTCCCTGAAACTCCTCTTCCGGGACGAGCAACGCAAGATCCTGGACATGATCCTGGCGGCGAGCATGACCGACATCGACGCCGTCTACCGTCAACTTTACATGCAGAATGCTCCGCTCATGCGGTTCCTCTCCGACATCGGCTATCCCGCGTCGAAGTCCTTCCACGCAGCGGCCGAACTGGCGCTGAACGGAGAGCTCAAACGAGCCTTCGAGGCCGAAACTCTCGACATCGACGCGATCCGGGGAACCCTCTACGAGGCGGAGGGGGTGAAGGTCGCACTCGACGGAGCGGGTCTGGGGTACACCCTCCGGAAGACCATCGAGAGGATGATGCTTACGTTCCGCGAGAATCTCGCCGATATCGTCCTTCTTGCGCATATCGACGCTGCGGTGGAGCTGGGGAACTCCCTCCCCTTCGAGGTGGCTTTCTGGAAGACCCAGAATCTCTACTGGGAGATGCTCCAGGAAGTCTATCCCGAGTTCCGGGTCCGGGCGGCGGGCCAGGGGGACGAAGATGCCGGGGAATGGGTCCGGCTTTTTTCCGTACTGGGGGAGAAACTGTCCGTGCGCCTCCCCGAGGAATAAGCGTTGCCCTCCGTACGGGTCCCCCTTACGACCTACCGTCTCCAGTTCCACGGCCGGTTCCGGTTCGAGCACGCCCGCGCGCTTGTCCCGTACCTCGATGCGCTCGGGGTAACGGGTCTCTACGCGTCGCCGCTCCTTAAGGCCCGGAAGGGGAGCTCTCACGGTTACGACGTGACCGACCCCACCCGGCTGAACCCCGAGCTGGGGACGGAAGGGGAGTTCGACGCTTTGGTCGAGGCCCTGCGGGGGCGGAGAATGGGGCTCCTTCTGGACATCGTCCCCAATCACATGTCCGCAAGCAGCGAGAATCGGTGGTGGATGGACGTTCTGGAAAACGGTGCCGGCTCCCCCTTCGCCCCGTTCTTCGACATCGACTGGCATTCGCCGAAAAAAGCCCTCGAGAAAAAAGTTCTCCTCCCGATTCTCGGCGGCCCGTACGGGAGGGTCCTCGAAAACCGGGAGCTTGTCCTGCGGCTGGAAATGGGGGGTTTCTTCGTCCACTATCATGGAGGTAAACTTCCCCTCGCGCTGAAGTCGTACGGACGGATCCTCGCACACCGCCTCGAGGTCCTGGAGGAGAACTACGGGCCCGAGCACCCGTCTTTCCGGGAACTGTGGGACGTGATTTCCGATATCGAACACCTGCCGGCGCCGGCCGATCCCGCGAAGGCAGGCGAAAGGCTTCAAGCGGAGGAGGAGGTCCGGGAGAAGATCCATCGTTTCTACCGGGACCGCGCCGAGATCCGGGCGCACATCGACGAAACCTTACGGATCTACCGGGGCACGAAGGGAGATCCGGCGAGTTTCGATCTCCTGGACAACCTCCTTATGGAGCAGTCGTACTGGCTTTCCTTCTGGCGGCTGGCAAACGAGGAGATCAATTACCGGCGATTCTTCGCGATCAGCGACCTCATCAGCGTAAGGGTGGAGGATCCCAAGGTGTTCGAGGCCTCCCATGCCCTCGTGTTGCGCCTGGTAAGGGAAGGAAAGGCCACGGGATTGCGCGTGGACCACATCGACGGGTTGTACGACCCGATGGGGTACCTTGCCCAGCTTCGGAGCCGCCTGGCTCCGGAGAAGGGAAAGCGGTCGGCTTCCCCCTTCTACGTGGTGGTGGAGAAGATCCTCGCGGAGGGGGAGGACCTCCCCGCGGAGTGGCCGGTCCAAGGGACGACCGGGTACGACTTCCTGAACCTCGTGAACGGGGTCTTCGTGAGCGCCGTCGGGGCCCGCGCCCTCGGCGAAACGTACGCCCGTTTTCTCGGAGAGACGCAGGTCTTCGAGACCCTGGTCTACGAGAAGAAGAAGATGATCATGGAAACGCTTTTTTCGGGGGAGATGCACTCCCTGGGGCAGCACCTCGGGAGGCTGGCGGAGCAGGACCGGTACGGTCGCGACCTTCCCCGGAAGGAATTGCAGCAGGCCCTGGTCGAGGTGACCGCCTGCTTCCCCGTCTACCGGACCTACATCCGGGGGTTCGACATCTCCGCGCGGGACCGGCGGTACCTGGGGAGGGCCCTCAGGGAGGCGACCCGGCGGGGCGCCGAGGCGAGCGCCCCCGTTTTCGACTTCCTCCGGCGCGTCCTTCTTCTCGAGGGGCCCGCCTTCGCGGCCGGGGAGCAAAGTGGGGAATGGCTCCGCTTCATCATGCGCTGGCAGCAGTTCACGGGGCCGATCATGGCGAAGGGATTCGAGGACACCGCCCTGTACGTTTATAATCGCCTCACCTCCCAGAACGAGGTCGGGGGCCATCCGTCGGGCCTGGGGGTCCCCGTGAGCGCCTTCCACAAGCGGGCCGGAGGAGTAGCCGCCCGGTGGCCGCACACGATGAACGCCACGACCACCCACGACACGAAGCGGAGCGAGGACGTCCGTGCCCGGATCAACGTCCTCTCCGAACTCCCGGAGGAGTGGGAAAAGCGCCTGCTCCTCTGGAGCGACTGGAACCGGGGAAAGAATCGGCTGGTGGGCGGCAGGCCCGTTCCGGACCCCGGCGAGGAGGTCCTGCTGTACCAGACCCTCCTCGGCGCCTGGCCACTGGAACAGGAGGAGATCCCCGCTTTTCCCGAACGGGTCCGGAGCTACATGATCAAGGCGGTCCGCGAGGCGAAGGTCCACACCCGGTGGATCCGGCCCAATCCGGAGCACGAGCGGGCGGTGCGGGACTTCGTCACCGCGCTGCTGGAGGGGGAGGAGGGGAGCCGGTTCCGTGAGGACTTTCTCCCGTTCCAGAGGATGATCGCCCACTACGGAGCGCAGAACGGCCTGGCGCAGGTTTTGGTAAAGATCGCGGCCCCCGGGGTGCCCGATCTCTACCAGGGGGCGGAGCTGTGGGACCTGCGCCTCGTGGACCCCGACAACCGGGGACCCGTGGACTTCGGCCGGCGGACCCGCATGCTGGACGAACTGAGAAGCCGGGAGAAGGGGGGGCTCCTGCCCCTCGTCGACGAACTCGTCTCGACGTGGGAGGACGGCCGGATCAAGCTCTACCTCACCTGGCGGGCCCTGAACTTCCGGCGAGAGCGGCGGGAGCTCTTTCTCTCGGGGGAGTACCATCCTCTTTCGGCATCCGGCGGAAACAAGGACCACGTTCTTGCGTTCGCGAGGAAACGCGAAACCAAATGGGCAATTGCGGCCGTTCCCCGTCTCGTCACGCGTCTTTCACCCCGGGGGGAATTTCCCCTCGGACAGAAGGCGTGGGGGACGAAAAGCGGCCTCGTCCTCCCGGAGGGGGCGCCGCAACAGTGGCGCAACGTGTTGACGGGGGAGGAAATCCGCGTATCTCCCGGGCGCGGAAAGAAGACGCTGCCCCTGCACGCCGTGTTCCGCTATTTTCCCGTCGCACTGCTTGCGAACGTCCCGGATTAGGGATGCAGGGACACTCCCTCATCGGGGACATTCCTGTTTCATTCGACGATAAACCCAGGAGTGTCCCCGCTCAACAGGAGTGTCCCCGGCTGGAGTGTCCCCCACCAGCGCAATTCCCCCGAAACGGATACACCCTTCCTCCCGCATTTGGTACTATGCAGAAAATTTCGCCCGGACGGTTTTCGCCATGGGAAACGCAGTCGCTTTTCGCCAACCAACCCATCCCCCCCTGCACCGCGAATGAAGAAGAAGTCCCCTCCCGAGACGGGAGCCGTGCGCCGCGGAACCGAGGAAGTCCGGTTAAGCAGGGAGATGTCCGCTTTCAGCGTCGCGATGATCGGCGTCTGGGCGATGATCGGCGCGGGGATCTTCGTGCTGACAGGGATCGCCGCGGGAGTGGCGGGGCCGGGCCTGATCATTGCCTTCGGGCTCAATGCCGTGGTGACGCTGTTCACCGCGATGGCGTACGCGGAGCTGGGTTCCTGCTTCCACAGCGCGGGCGGTGGCTACCTTTGGGTGAAGAGCTCCCTTCCCCACCCGAACGGGTTCCTGGCCGGGTGGATGACCTGGTTCGCCTCCTCGGTGGCGTGCAGCCTCTACGCCCTGGGGTTCGGCGCCTATTTCGGACACGTGCTCGAGGGGTTCGGCCTCCACATTCCTGTCATCCCGTACTTCTCCGTCGAGAAGACCCTCGCCGTGGCCGCGTGCCTCGTGATGGCCTACATCAACTACAAGGGGGCTTCCGAGGCGGGCTTGGCGGGGACCATCGTCACCCTCGCCAAGGTGTTCGTCATTATTCTGTTCATCGGTTTCGGTCTCTTTGCCATGCGGGGGATGCCGGAGTGGAGAGGGAACTTCGACCCCTTCCTTCCGTTGGGATTCGGGGCCGTCTTGAGCGCCATGGGCCTCACCTTCATCGCCTTCCAGGGGTACGAGGTGATCGCCCAGTGCAGCGAGGAGGTGATGGATCCCGCGCGGAGCATCCCCCGGGCGATCTTCTTCGCCTTGCTGATCGTCATCCCCATCTATCTCCTGGTGGCGTTCGTCGCGATCGGCGCCATTCACGCGGAGGGGATGCCCACCTGGAAGTTCCTCGGGAAGATGAAGGAGCTTGCGGTCGTCGAGGCGGCGCGGCAGTTCGCCCCCGGAGGCGGGGTGATCGTGCTGGTCGGGGGGCTGCTTTCCACCCTGAGCGCGCTGCTGGCCACCATCTTCTCCTCCTCCCGCGTCGCCCTCGCCATGGCGCGGGACCACAACCTCCCGGGCTTTCTCGGAAAGATTCACCCGGAGAAGAGGACCCCCCATTTCGCCATCGGCGCCTCGGCGGTAATCGTCATCTTCATGGCGCTTTCCCTGCCGATCGAGGACGTGGCGAGCACGGCGAATATCATGTACCTGCTCGTCTTCCTCCAGGTGAACGTGACGCTGATCCGGATGCGCAAGACCCACCCGAACCTCAAGCGCGGGTTCCGGGTGCCGCTGGTTCCGCTTATCCCCGCCCTGGGGATCCTCACGCAGACGTTCATCGCCGTTTACATGTTCGTCTACAGCCCGACGGCCTGGTTGTCCGTGGTGGCCTGGCTGCTTATCGGGATCACGGTGTACAAGCTCTACGCCTCCAAGACCGAGGCGGAGGCCCTTTCGGTGCTTGCCCTGGCCGAAGCGGAGATGGCGCGGAAAGATTACCGGGTGCTCGTGGTCCCCTTCCGGCAGGAGCAGGTGCGGCCGCTCATGCGGATCGCCAGCGCACTGGCGAAAAACTACGAGGGGGAGGTGACGGCGGTCTCCGTGATCGAGGCGCCGCGCAAGGTTCCCCTGAAGCGTTACACCTCGGGCATTCAGGACGCCCGGAACCTTCTCCGGCTCGGGGAGAACATCGCGGACGAGGCCGGGGTAGAATTTAGCCGGTTGATCAAGATCTCCCACCGTCTCTCTTACGGGATTCTGGAGACGGCCCGGGAAGAGAAGAGCAATTTCATCCTGCTCGGACCGGTAGGGGAAGGGGGACTCGTGGAACAGCTCAAGGAGATCGTCCTCCTGAACGTCCTGGAGCATGCCCCGTGCAACGTGGCGATCTATCACGGGGAACTCCTCGACAAAGCAAAGCGGGTGTTGTTGGCCGTGGTGGACACCCCGTCGTGCCGCCTGGCCGTGAACATCGCTCCCGCGCTCTCCGAGGAGCTCAAAGCCCCGGTCGCGCTCCTCCAGGTCGTCCCCGAATCCGCCCCGAAGGGGGAGGAGCAGAAGGCCGTGAGCTGGATGGAGGAGGCGACGAAGGACCTCCCGTTTCGCCTGCCCGTGGAGAAGATCGTCCTGCGTTCCCAGGACGTCGTGACAAGCATCATCGAGCAGGTGCAGGAAACCGACCTGCTCCTCATGGGCGCCTCCCGGCACGCGGGAACCATCACCTCCCTGTTCGGTCCCGACGTCACGGGGGAGGTGATCAAAAGCGCCTCTTTTCCCATCCTTCTTCTCAAGCGGTACCAGCAGCAGAAATCGTCCCGTCTCTCCGGGATCCTCACCGGGAGATAAGGAGGTCCCATGCGCGAACGTTCGCTTCTCAGTCCTTTCGAAACGATGTGGGAGAAGTCATGGGATTTCCTCCCCAACTTCGTCGCCGCGCTCATCCTCTTCGTCGTGGGGATCGCCATCGCGCTGGGGGTCAGGTTTATCGTCATCAAGATCCTGAACTCGATCGGCTGGGACCGGTTCGCCGAGAGAGGATCGTACCTGCGGTTCCTGGGAATCGGGGACATCCGCTACCCCCTCTTCGACCTCGTCGGGGCGGTCATCTTCTGGATCGTCATCCTGGCTTTCTCCGGCACGGCGGCGCACTACCTGGGGTTGACCTCCATCGAGATGCTCCTGGATGAGCTCGTGAGTTTCCTCCCCAACCTCTTCTTCGCCCTGGTGATCCTGGGTCTGGGGATCTGGTTCGGCATCCTCGCCGGCCGGTTCACCAGCGCCTTCGCGGCTTCGGCGAAAATCGCGGAGGCGAACCTCCTCGGGAAGGGGATCCAGTACCTCGTCATCATCATCGCCGCGGGGACCGCGCTCGAGCAGCTTCGCGTGGCAACGAGGTTCCTGTTCGGGGCGTTTCTCATCATCCTTGCTTCCCTGGGGCTGGCCTTCGGGCTCGGCGGCAGGGACAAGGCCCGGGAGATCATCGACCGCGTCTCCCGGGCGGAAAAGAAATAGGGGCACCCCCCCCGCCTGCCAAGGAGGATTCGATGCCCACGCTGAAAGGGAAAACACTCTTCATCACCGGGGCCAGCCGGGGCATCGGCAAGGCGATCGCGCTGCGGGCGGCCGCCGACGGGGCGAACGTCGTCATCGCGGCAAAGACCGTCGAGCCTCACCCGAAGCTTCCGGGGACGATCCACACGGCCGCCGAGGAGATCGAGGCGGCAGGCGGCAGGGCCCTGCCCGTCCCGGTGGACGTGCGCCATGAAGACGAGATCGCCGCCGCGGCAGCGAAGGCCGCGGAGACGTTCGGGGGGATCGACATCCTCGTCAACAACGCCAGCGCAATCAGCCTCACCGGTACGCTTGCGACCCCGATGAAGCGGTTCGACCTGATGTTCGGCGTCAACCTGCGCGGGACGTACGCCTGCTCCCAGGTCCTGATCCCGTATCTGCGGAAGTCGGTGAACCCGCACATCCTGACCCTTAGCCCTCCGCTCTCCCTGGACCCGAAATGGTTCCGGAACCACTGCGCCTACACGATGACGAAGTACGGGATGAGCATGTGCGTGCTCGGGATGGCCGAGGAGTTCCGTGACGCAGGGATCGCCGTCAACGCCCTGTGGCCCCGGACCGTCATCGCCACGGCGGCGGTCGCGATGCTCGGGGGGACGATATCCCTGAAAAACTGCCGCAAGCCCGAAATCGTGGCCGATGCGGCCCACGCGATCCTCATCCGGGATGCCCTTACCTGCACGGGAAACTTTTTTATAGACGAAGAAGTCCTTTCCTCAGTGGGAGTTACGGACTTTTCCCCCTACGCGTACGAGCCCGGCACCGTCCTGTTCCCGGACCTTTTCCTGGACTGAAGCGGGAAATTCCCTCCCCGAAACGTAGAAAGGGGGGCCACCATGCCACGCGTGGCCCCCCTTTCCCAAGCTCACCAAATTGGAGGGAAATGATGAGTGCTTACCCGTTAGACGCGCGAGGTCCGGAAAAGGTTCCAGCCTTCCCGAAATTTCCGTTTCCCGGAAAAAATCGAACCGAACGGGCCCCGGCATTGTCCATAGGGGGGAAGGAAGGGCGGCCGCCCGCAAAACTATTTGTCGACCCGAAAGGAGAAATCCAATGGAACGAACCTGCGTTACCGTCCTCCCGGGACGGCAGCACCTCCTGTTGGTTTCCGTCTTCCTGTTGATTGCGTTCGTATGCGCGACCGCGGCATCTGCCGCTACCGTGAACGTGGACCTGTTCTCCGACAACAAGGGCGTTCTCACGCTCTACCGGGCCGGTTCGGCCGGAAAACACGACACCTACCGGGCGTACGTCGAGGCGGAAAAAGGGGAGCAGTACGGCATCCGGATCCAAAACAACACGGCGCGGCGCATAGGCGTCGTCGTGGCCGTGGACGGCCGGAACATCATCTCCGGCAAAAAATCGAACCTGCGGAGAAACGAGCGCATGTATATCCTGGGCCCGCACGAGTCGGAGACCTACGACGGGTGGCGCACGGCAAAGGACACGGTCAACCGGTTCTACTTCACGAAGCCCGGCGCCTCGTATGCCGCCGCCTTCGGCGATACCTCGGCGATGGGGGTGGTCGCCGTCGCGGTGTACCGGGAGAAGGACGTCCCCGTTCCCCGCAGCAGGGTCTACAACCGGGAGAAGGAGCAAAAAGGGGCGGAAGACAGGACCATGCCCGGTGAACCGGGCCCAAGGGGCGCGGAAGAGGGGGCACCGGGATCTCTCGCACCGAAGAGAAGCGGGAAATCCGCAGGCACCGGATTCGGGGACGAAAAGCACTCCCCCTCGATCCGGGTCCGGTTCAACCCGGAAGCGCAGGTGGCCGAGCGTCATTTCCTGAAATACGAGTGGCGGGACACGCTCTGCAGTAAAGGGATCATCAACTGCCGCTTCACCCGGAACCGTTTCTGGAACGACGATGATGACGCGTACGCCCCGTATCCCCCCGGCAGGCGTTGGGGGAGGAGCGAGTAGGTGGGGGCGCGGCGCGGGAGAGCGAGATCGCGCCTTCCCATCGTGAGCGATTCTTGAAGGTTGGGGGCCGGCCGATTCCGCCGGTCCCCTTGCTGATTTAGGTGATATCGGGGATATCGTCTTGCCGGTGGAATTGCCCGCCAGGCTTCGATATGATGCTCTATCCCCTGGATCGTTTTGCGGCGCACGGATCCGGGGGAAAGACCGGGAAAGACG
>DAOUUI010000198.1 GCA_030668225.1 Deltaproteobacteria bacterium | reverse complement strand
ATCTCCGAGTTGAACCGGTAGAAGAAATAGTGCCGGTTGTACAGATTGGTCAGGGAGTCCTTGACCACCATCTCCCGCAGAACGGCCTCCCGACGCCGGACCGTCTCCATCATGAACGCGGCGACGTAGCCCACGCAGAAGTTGGTGATGGCGACCCACGCCCACTTGATCATCACATAGGAGAATATTTGCTGGAGCGCGTTGTTTTCGAAGGGCATCGGCACCGGTGGGATGATTCCATGGAACTCGAAGGTGAGCAGCCCCCCGAAGGCGACCGCGCCGCCGAGGGCGATCGCATAGGTGTCCGACTTCTTGTCCATGATCAGTGCGGCCTCGAGCGTGAGTACCATGTACATCGTCCAGAACCAGGAGACAGCGCCGCCGCTGAAGTGCACCATCACCGTCACGATGACCAGGTCGAAAAGCAGCTGGACCTGGTTCAGCGACCGGATCTGGACGAACCGGCGGTAGGTGTACTGGAAAGAGGCGTTGTAGGCGGCGACAAACAAAACGGCTGCGAACGGAGCGACCAGGTGGACGATCGTCAGGGAGTCGAAGTCCGCGCTTTCGTGCTGGAAGAAGATGTGAACGATCACTCCGTATGCCGTCAGGAGCATCAGGAGGACCCAGCGGGCCCTGATGACCATCCCCACCCTCTCCCTGTTCTCCTTCAGGAGCTCCAGTTCCTCCGCGGTGGGTACATCCCCGGTGAAGATCGTGATCTTCTTCCATTGCTCCCTGAAAAATGTCATCGCGCCAGACAACCTCTCCTAAGACATCAATGCCTTTTGTTTAAGGATCCCGGGGTTTCGCTTCCCCGGGCCATGGCCCGGGGACCGGAAGGTTTCCCGGATGGATCAGAGCTGCTCGCCCAGGATTCCTCCTCTTCCCCGCCGTTTCGATTCGTACATAAGCCGGTCGGCGACGCCCAGGATGGCATCCCGCTCCTGCGACTCCGGAAGGCACGCCGCGTAGCCGATGCTCGCGGTAAAGGAGATCGTCGCCCCCTCCCTGGTGTCGAGGCGAACCTGGGATATCCCCGCCGCGATGCGGCCTGCAATGGTGGATGTCGCAGCGAGATCGGTCTCGGGAAGGATGACGGCGAACTCGTCTCCCCCGTAGCGGGCGGCCAGATCGCTCTTTCGCAGATGCGCACAGAGAACGCCCGCCGTCATCATGAGGATGCGGTCCCCGACGATATGACCGTGCGTGTCGTTGATTTCATTGAAACAGTCGAGGTCCAGCATGATCACCGAGAGGGAGCGACCGTACCGTGCCGCCCTCTCGAGTTCCTTCTGGAGCTCCGTGTGTAACGACCCGTGGTTGTGGAGAAGGGTCAGGGAATCCTTGTCCGCGAGCGTTTTCACGAAGTGAAAGAGTTCGGCGTTTTCTACGGCGATCGCAATATAGGTGGCCAGCACGCGCATCGTCGCCAGCGACTCCCCGTCGAAAGCGTTCGGCTCCGGGTGGTTCACGTTCAATATGCCGACCACTTTCCCCTTCGACAGAAGAGGGACGGACATGAAGGATCGCACATCCGGTTTTTCCCCGTTGTAGTCCCTGAATTCCGTCGCGGTACGAACGTCCGGGATGTATACCGCCTCCCCCGACTCGAACACCCTCCAGGAAGTCCCCTCCCCGCGACCGACGGTGAAATCGGAGGATACGGAGGACGGCATCCCCGCCGAGGCGCGGCACACAAGCTTTCCGGATTCCGGCTGGTACAGGAGGATGCAGAAGTCATTCAACCCCAGGCCCTTCATGACCCGTTCGGGAATGATGCGGAAAAGTTCGTCGGTGTCCAGCGTGCCGGCGATCGCCGTGGACACCTCGTAGATGGAATGGAGGTCCTGGATCTTGTCCTCCAGGTGCGACTGGGTCTCCTCCAGGTCGCGTCGGAGGCGTTCAAACTTCCGCAATTTCTCGTCCCGGGTTCGGATCTCCTCCCCCAGGGAGGCGATCTCGCGTCCGACCCTCTCGGCCACGGCGGCCGCGACCGGCGTAAAGAGCCCCGCCTCGACGGGAAATTCTTCTCCGGATCCCGAGGAAACTTCCCTCCGCCACCGGGCCGCGGGCCGGAAGACCCTGCCGTTCAGATACAGGTAAAGGGCCGCGCCGAGAACGAATTCTCCGCAGACGGCGATCCAGGCAAGAGGGCCTGCCTGGCGAATTCCCCCGGGCATCAGCGCGATGGACAGGACCGTTGCTGCGACAACCCCGACCCAGACGGCCCAAAAGGGAAATGTCCAACGAATCCTGTAACTCAGGGGAAAGTCCTCT
>DAOUUI010000206.1 GCA_030668225.1 Deltaproteobacteria bacterium | reverse complement strand
CTGGAACGAAAGATGACCGCATTCCACGAGCGCTTCTCGAAGCGCATAGCGGTCGATTTGGTACTGATCTTTCCGGGTAGGCGGCTTCCCTTGCTCGGTAAAACCGAAGCGCCGACGGCCGGTCTTCTCGTGTTTTTCGTAGCAGGCGATGAAGGAGGCGCGCTCTTCTTCGGTGACAGGTGCGCGGTTTTCCAGAAGCTCGCGGGGTATGCGGCCGTCGGAACGCCGGGTCTCGTTGCATCGCAACTTGGCCGCGTAGATGTCGTCCAGGGTCCATTCACACGGGTCTCCGGTCGCAAGCGCATGGTCGAAAGCGTGGTTTTTTACCGAACCCACACCCGATTCAGCGCCTCCATTGTACTGAGGAAGGCGCGCGGGCGACAGGAGTAATTTCACGCCGTACGACTCGATGAACGTCCGCAGCTTCGATTCGATGAAGCCCGATCCGTTGTCCGACTTCATGACCAGGGGCGGACCATAAAAATTGAACAGGAACTCGAGCAGCGCCTTTACCGTTTCCGCCTTCTCGTCGCGCGTGTTGAACACCTCTAGCAGGGCCGTGCTGGCCAGGTCCTTCACCGGAAGGAAGTGGGGGTAGAGCCCGGCGACAAGGTTCGGCAGGTCCCCGAAGTCCATGGCCCACACCCTGCCGGGGCCATGCCACACGAGAGACGAGATATCCTTCCGGTACTCCTTCTTGTACCACTCCACGTAGTCCCTCTTGATCTCGGTGATCACGCCACGGGAGAGCTCGGGATGAGCCTCCCACAACTGGGCCACGCCGGTACCCGGGCCGCACCACTCGAGGGTCTCCCACGCCGCCATTCTCTCTGCCACCGTTCCGGCCTTCACGGGCCGCCCGCGGGGCAGGATGGACGGGGGCGATTCACCCCACTTCGCAATCCAGTCGAAAACGGTCCTCAAAGGCATAAGGAAGAGCTTCGCCGCATCGCACACCTTCATTCCCATCCCCTTCATGTGCCGAATGGACTGGACCACGAACCCATGGACCGTCCACTCCGCTTCCCGCCTCTTCCTCTGCCCCTCCAGCCCCAACCTCTCCGGCGCGCGGCCCGACGCCCTCTCTTCCCGGTCCCCGGCCGTCCAGCAGGCCGCTTCCAACGCATTGGAGTAGAGGATCGGCCCCTCCTCCGTCACCTCCCCCCCTTCCTCCTTTGCCTCTCCTCCTTCCGCCTCTTCCGCCGGTCCTTCCGCGAGACAGGATCTGCCGTTTTTTTTTCCTCCCGATCCTTCCCCACGTGGGGAAGGCCCTCGGCCAGGACCGTCCGAACCCGCTCCTTCTCGAGCTCATGCTTCAGCGCCTCATTCTCCTCGCGCAGCTGCGTCAGCTCCGCGGCGAGTTCCGGCGCCTCCTTCCGTGGACGGCCCCGAGGCTTGGCTTCAAGACCAGCCGCTGCGATCGCCATGGTTTCTTCCCGTAACTGGTGGAAACGGGACTCAGATACGCCCAGACACTCACAGGCTTCTGATACTGATAGATCTCCAGCTATCGTCTCGAGGATCACCTTCAACTTGCTCTTCGCTTCCTCCGATGCATCCAGCCCTTCCACCAGTCTCGGTCCCTTCGGCGGACGTCCCGCAGGCATGGTCTCCTCCTAACATTCCAAAAGGTCGCCGTCAGGAGACGGCTCGCACAAAAAACCCCCCTCCCGTCCCACAAGGGGGAAATAGGGGTCAAGTCGACGATTGACGGATCTTAACAAGGGCCTCGGCTTTCCCCGCCCTCGCTCTGACTCCGCGGTCGTTTTTCGATTTTTCTCTGGCTCTGGACAAGGCGCTTGTAACGCTGCCGTGCCGCCGGAGCCCGAACCGGGCGCCAGCGAGGATAGGGACTCCCCTGTCCATTTCCTGGATAGCATGATGGCGATGTCTCTTGCTTCGTTTTCCCTTCCTCGCCGAGAGGTAATGATGTTCTCCACTTCAACTCCATAGACGGCTGAAACAGCAGAAATGACATCTTCGACCCTGCTGCGGAGGGATCGCGCCACAGGGACTTCTTCATTGAACAGGGCATCGGTAAAAGCGTCCTTGATTCGTCATCAAACAATATCCGGCAACGCGCACTCCCCATAGACCCACAGATTCCTTCAACAGGATGATGAAATCCTGAAAGTCTTTGGCATCCT
>DAOUUI010000250.1 GCA_030668225.1 Deltaproteobacteria bacterium | reverse complement strand
GGGACACCCACGCCTTCCCGGTACATATTCCCCATTCTGGACTGGGCGTCTACAGCACCTTGCTCGGCGGCTTGCCGATACCACTTCGCCGCTTCGACATCATCTTTCGGGACGCCCTCCCCCTTCTGATACATCTGCCCGATGGCGGACTGGGCTTCTACGTCCCCCTGCTCCGCGGCCTTGCGGTACCACTTTGCCGCTTCCGCCTCGTTCCTGGAAAGTCCTTCTCCTTTCTGGTACTTTTCAGCCAGGGTAACCTGCGCCTCGACTTCCCCCTTCTCGGCCCTTTCGATCAACGCGGAAAGATCCGCCGACGATGCGACCAGGGCCATGGTCAAAAGCCCGAGCGCGAGGACCAATCCGGAAAACACCCCTTTTCGTAAATGCCGCCCCGGGCGGAATCTCTTTTCCTGCTTCGCCATGGTGTCTCCTATCCTAAAAATTCACGTGAGACGGAAAGGCATACCGGAACCGCAGACGATGAAAGCGGACATCAGGCAAACGGGGGCCCGCATCACTTTTCCCGTTTCTTGATGACGTTCTCCACGGCCTTCCTCAGGTCGTCCATGGCTCCTTCCGCCCCTGCCCGCAGATCCTCCCATGCCTCCCCGCCGGCCTTCTTCATCTCCTGCAGTTTCTGCCGTGCCAGTTCCTGCCTGGCCCGCAGGTCCTCGGCCTGGTCCTGGATCTTCCCCCGTGCTTTCGTACCGAACTTGTCGGTCTTCCCGCGGAACTTCTCGATATCGCTGCCCCAGGCTTTCAGCTTCTCCTCCATCTTGGCGAGGACCTTTTCCCTGCTCGTCTCGCCGGACTCCTCGTAGGTGATCACCCGGATGATGCCGATCGCCTCCCCTCTCTCTCCCGAGGTGATGGAGTCGCTCACCGATATCACCTTCCGTATGCCTCCCGAAGCGATGAAACCGTTTACGACCTGATCCAGTTCGAGCAGTTCGTTGCGGGTGTGAAAGATCTTCAACTGGGAGGTAAACGTTTTCACCTTGATCATATCGGTCGCTCCTTTCCCCACGAGGTTTTCTTAGAGGGTGCCCCGCCTTCGGCCCGTATTCCATTGTACGACTTCCGCGGCACGGGAACAGCATATCGCTTGAAATTCCGATCCAAAACGAACGGCTTCCCCCGGGACTATAAGAGAAGCAGAAATGTAAGAATAGACGACAATGTGATAAACTTGAACGGAGTCCGATTTTGAAAATTCAGTCAACCCCTTATTCTTATTAAGGGAAACGCATTGCGACCACTTGGCACGTTTCCTGGTT
>DAOUUI010000058.1 GCA_030668225.1 Deltaproteobacteria bacterium | reverse complement strand
GGAGGAGGAAACGGAACCGCTTCCCCGGGCGCTGAACAGCGAGATGCCCACCCGGGAGGAGATGCCGCCGCAGGCGGGGCACGCCTCCTTCGTCTCATCCGAGAGGCGCTTGTATGCCTCGAAAATCTTGTCGCACGCTTCGCAACGATACTCGTAGAGCGGCATCGACGAAATCCTCCTTTACCCTTCTCGAACGAATCCCCCTGAAGAGATCCGACTTCTCATCAGAATTGCATAAAGGATGCCATGGCGGCTGCACAAGAAATGCCCTGGAAACTACTTGCTTTCTATGGGATTTCCACCTTGGGCCAAGGGGATGGGCGACGGGTCCGTATCAGGGGCGGTGCATGACGCACCACCGGATGCAACATCATGTTTCAATTGTTGCGCTCCCGGTCGATCCCCAGCCTTTTCATCTTCCGCCAAAGGGTCGACCGGTCGATCCCAAGGGCGGCGGCGGCTTGCCCCCGGACCCACCGGTTCGCCTCGAGCGTCCGCAGGATCCACTCCTTCTCCCCGCCCTCCTTCCCCCGCAAATCGCCCTCCGCTGCGCCACCGGCATCGGTGGGGATCTCCCCGGGGGGAATTACGGGGGCTTCCGCTTTCCGCGGTCGGGAATGCTCCAGCACCTCCTCGGAGAGGTCCACCGCGGAGAGTACCGCTCCGCGCGCGCAGACCGCGCCTCTCTCGAGGATGTTCTCGAGCTCGCGGACGTTTCCCGGCCACGGGTATTCGATCAGGCACCGCATCGCTTCCGGGGAGACCGCGCGGATCCTGTCGAGCCCGCGCTTCTTGAGACGTTTCAGGATATGATCCACGAGCAGCGGGATATCTTCCCTTCTTTCGCGGAGGGGGGGGATGACGACGGGGATGACGTGGAGCCGGTAGAAGAGGTCCTCGCGGAACTGCCCCGCTTTCATGGCGGTCTTCAAGTCCCGGTTGGTCGCAGCGATCACCCGTGCATCGACGGTCTGGGTCCTGCTGCTCCCCACCCGCTCGAACTCGCGCTCCTGGATCATGCGGAGAAGCTTCACCTGCAGGGCAGGGGATATGTCCCCGATCTCGTCCAGAAAGATCGTCCCCCCCTCGGCGGCCTCGAACCTTCCCACCTTGTCGGTGATCGCTCCGGTGAACGCCCCCTTGACGTGCCCGAACAGCTCGGACTCCAAAAGCGTCTCCGACAGCGCCGCGCAGGTCACCTTGACGAAAGGCCTGTCCCTCCTCGGAGAGAGATCGTGGATGGCCCGCGCGAAGAGCCCCTTTCCCGTCCCGCTCTCCCCCGTGATCAGCACGGTGGAATCGGTATCCTTGATCGTGTCGATCAACTCGAAGATCTGCCGGATCCGGGGGGTCTTCCCGATGATGCCCCCGTAGGGGAATTTCGATCTTCTCTCCTCGGCGATCCGCTCGATCTCCCAGAAGCTTCGTATGGAAAGGACGAAGCCGATCCGGTCGCCGGACGGGTCTTCCAGGAAGGCCCAGCTCGCGCTGATCGGGACGATCCTGCCGTCCGCGCGGACCAGGGTCCCCTCCACGTCGGTGCGGGGCTTCCCTCCTTCGGTCAGGTCTCCCATCGGGCAGTCGTGCTGCGCCGGCCCGAAGCTGGCCTTGAGGATCTCGCGGCAGTCTTTTCCCGCCGCCCTGGAGGCGGGGATTCCCACCAGCTGCTCGGCGGCGCGGTTGAAGGAGGAGATGCGATGGTCCCGCTCCACCGTGATCACCGCTTCCCAGACGCTGTTCAGGATGGCGGCAAGTTTCCTTTCGCCGGTGAGGGGTGCGTTGGGAGCGTCGTCGTGCAACGCGTCGTCGCGGATCATGCCATAAAGTATATCAGAACCGTCCGGGACTCCCGGTTCAGTTCCCCGGTGGTTTCCCACCGTCGGGGCCGGGGGTGACGGGCCCCTCCACCACACGCTCGAGTGCGGCCAGGGACAGGTTCAGGTTATAGAAAGCATTGTTGTATTCGTCACGTGCGCGGGAGAGCAGGAACCGGGCATCGAGCAGGTCGGTGGAGGTGGCCACGCGCTCGCGAAACTGGTTATCGGTGATGCGGTAATTCTCTTCGGCCTGTTCGATCCCCTTTCGGGAAAGGACGATCCTGCCCGCGGAGACCCGGTATTCCTCGACGGCCGCCTTCAACTGGAAAAAAAGAGTATCCCTGGTTTCCCGGATCCTCTCCGTGATCGCACGAATCTCGGACTCCTCGGCGAGGATGTCGTTTTTCGTCCGCCACCCCTCGAAAAGGTTCCACTTCGCCTCCACCGTAGCCCTCGTGTCGGAATCGAAGAGAGGATCGGGCAGCCCCTCGAACGCGGACGTCTCGCCGAACCGGTCGTACGACAACGAAAGGTCGATCGAGGGGTAATACCTCCCCCTGATGGAATCCCGGGCGTATTCCCGGGCTGTAACCCGGGCCTCCAGGAACTTGAGCTCGCTCCTGTTCGCAAGCATCGTGCGGGAAAGCGCCTCGTCGTCGAGATCCATCGGCTTCTCAAAGGCGATGTCCTCGATCACCGTATCCTTCCCGACCGGCACCCCGATGGCCCTGTCGAGCGCCTTCCGGGCGATCCGGACGTTGGTTTCCGCCTGAAGAAGGTCCTGGCGGTTGGAGGCAAGCGCAACCTCGACCAGGAGAAACTGGTTCTTCGCCGTGAGGCCCGCGCGCCAGAATTTCTCCGCGTCGCGGCTCTGCCGCTCGAGGAGTTCCACGGCCTCACCGGCCACCTCGAGAGCTTTTCTAATCCGCAGAACCCTGATGTAGGCCCTCTTGACGTCCAGAACGACGTCGGCCTGCGTCGTTTTCTGCTCGTACCGGGAGGCATCCAATGTCGATCGGGCGGATTTGAGCGTGTTGAGGTCCGAGAACCCCCGGAAGAGGTTGTAGCTGATCTCCCCTGTGAAGGTGGACGAGTCCCGGGTCTGGAAGAAGCTGAAGACATTCTCGCGCCTCTCGTAGTCGTACGTCACGTCGACCTCCGGCCAGAAGGGCGCTTCCCTCGAATCCACGCGCGATCTCTGGGCCTCGGTGCGGTGCCGGAAATCCTGGAGGCGGGGATTGTTGTCAAGGGCCATATCGACGGCCTCGTCCATCGTCAGGGCGTACACCCCGTGAGGAACCAGCAGCAAAACCAGGATTGCCAGGCTTACCCGTTTCATCTCACCCCCTCACCGCTCGGAATCCGTGGATATTCGAGGCCTCGTCCCCGCCTTCTCCCTCTGGATGACGAACAGGAGAAGGGACGGGATGACGTACAGGGTAAATATCGTGGAAAGGGCCAGCCCCCCCAGCACGACGCTTCCCAGGCCGCAGTACAGCTCGGACCCCGGCCCCGGAAACACGACAAGAGGGAGCATCCCGAAGATGCTCGTGATCGCGGTCATGTAGATCGGCCGGATCCTCGTACGCGCGGATTCGAGGACCGCCTCCCGGTATTCCATTCCCTCGTGCCGGATGTAGTTCAGGGACTGGTGCACGATCAGGATGGCGTTGTTCACGACGACGCCGATCAGGATCACGAACCCGAGCATGGTCAGGATGTCCAGCGGCTGAGGCCGGATGAACAGGTTGACCAGCCTGAGCCCGATGAATCCCCCGGCGGCGGCAAGCGGGACGGTGAACAGGATGATTAAGGGGTAAATAAAGTTTTCGAACAGTGCCGACATCAGCAGGTAGGTGATCACCAGTGCGAGGAGAAAGTTCCACTGAAGCGTCCTCCTCGCCACCGTGAGCTTGTCCGCCGCCCCGCTCAGCCGGTACGAAACCCCCGCGAGCATCCCCGCCTGCATCAGGGGATCGATGACCTTGTCCCGGATCGTGTCCATGGCGCTCTCCAGCGGCATGCTCTCGGGAGGGGTGACTTCCAGGGTAACCGTCCGTTTCCGCTCCAGGTGGCGAATCTCGGTGATCCCCGCGGTGCGCTCGATGCCTGCCAGGGAGGAGATCGGGACGACCTTCCCGACGGGGGTCGCCACGAAGGAGCCATAGAGTTTTTCGGGCGTGTCGATGTCCTCCTCGGACGACCGGACGACGAGATCGATCGCCTTCTGCCCGACCGGCCGGAAATCCCCCACCTTCCGCCCGTCGAGCAGGACATCCACCGCGATCCCGAATTCCGCCTCCGTCATCCCCGCCGCGCGGAGCCGGTCGCGGTCGGGGTGGAGCCGGACCTCCGGGTAGGAGATGTCGAGGGAGGGGACGGGTCGAATCTGGGCCTCCGGAATCTCCTTCTTGATCGTCCCGAACAGGATGCCGCCCGCCTGGACAACCTGCCCAAGCTGGGTTCCGCTGATGTCCACGTCGATCGTTCTGGCCCGTCCCAGGCGGGTCTGGAAGATTCCCGCCTGGATGCTTACCCCGAACATCCCCGGAATCCCGTGCATGATCCTGGTGAACAGGGGGAGAAGTTCGGACGCCCGCTGCTCTTCGTTGCTGATCGCCCCGAAAAGGTTTCTGGAGCCGGCCCCCACGTAGAACAGGTCCTTGATCCCCGGAATCCCGTCCTTCCCCTTGCCCATGTACGGGTCGGCCTCCGTGAAGATGTACTCCCCGATCTCCCTCTTCTCCCCGTAGGAGAGGCCGGGCGGGGGAACAAGGATGTTGATCACGAGATTGCGGTTCCCCTGGGGAAGGTATTCCATCTTGGGAAACAGAAGCCATGCGGTGCCGAGGGAGAAAACCGTAAGTCCCAGAACCGTGGCGAGACGGGTCGCGGTGTTCTTCGTCACGAGGTGCAGGACCGCCATCAGAGCGTCGACCATGCGGTTTCCCGACCGGACCAGGTTCTCTTGCAGGTTCCGGGTCCCGGGCGCCTTTAATTTCAGGCGCCGGAAAAGTTGGTTCGACATCATCGGGATGGCGAAGACGGAGACGAACAGGCTTAAGCTGATCGCCATTGTCACCGCGATGGCGATGTCGCGGAAGAGCTGCCCCACCTCCTCCTCGACGAAGATGACCGGCAGGAAGACCGCGACCGTCGTGGCCGAGGACGCCAGGATGGCCCCCCAGACCTCCCGGGCGCCCTCGTACGAAGCCTCGAACGCGTCCTTCCCCATCTTCCGGTGCCGGTCGATATTTTCTAAAACCACGATGGCGCTGTCCAGGAGCATCCCCACCGCGAAGGAGATCCCCGCGAGGCTCACCACGTTCAGATTCCTCCCGAAGATCCACAGGAAGATGAAGGTACCGATGACGCTGATGGGGATCGCCGTGGCGACGATCACCGTGGAGGAGACGCTGCGCAGGAAAACCAGGAGCACGAGGACCGCCAGCGTGCCTCCGATCGCGATGTTCTGCCTGACGAGGTTGATCGCCCCCCGGATGTAGGGCCGCTGGTCGTACGCCCAGTCGAGATGGATCTTCTGCTCCGCAAGGGTCGTGGCGTTCAGCTCCTGAACCACCTTCTCGACCCGGTCGGTCAGCTCCAGGATGTTCGACCCGGGCTCGGGCTTCACGCCGATCGCGATCCCGGGCTCGCTGTTGTGGATCATCGCCACGGTCCGCTTCGCGTACCCGATCCGGACGTCCGCGACGTCCGACAGCAGGAGGCGCTGCTGGCCCGTGGACCGCAGCACCACCTTCTCCACATCGCCGGGAAGGGAGAACTCCGCGACGCTGCGGATCCGGTAATCTTTCCGCCCCACGCTGACGCTCCCCGCGGATACGTTCACGTTCGCCGCCTGCAGGGCCCGGATCACGTCGGCCAGGGTGAGATCGAAGGCGGCCAGCTTCTCGGGGGAGACGACGATGTGCAGCTCCTTCTCCGTCCCCCCGCCCACGAAGAGATCTGCGACACCGGGAACCCGCTCCAGGAACTGGCGCACATCCTCCTCGAAGAAGGTCCGGTAGGTGTCGACGGAGTTGGGATTCCCCTCGTTCGACTTGAGGATCATCCAGATGACGGGGGAGGTGGCGGCCCCCGTGGCGCTGATCACGGGCTTGTCGACGTTTAAGGGATAGGAGGGGACCTCGTTGATCTTGTTCGACACGCGGAGCAGGGCGTCGTCGATGTCGGTCCCCGTGCGGAACCGGAGGGTGATCGTCCCCTGGCCGTTCGCCGCGGTGCTTTCCATCTCCACGAGCCCGGGGATTCCCTTGAGCGTCTCCTCCTGCTCGTCGATGATCTCCCGCTCCACCTCGTTGGGCGCCGCCCCCGTCCAGGTGGTGGTCACGGTGATCTCGGGCTCCTCCACCGACGGGGTGAGCTGGTACGGAAGGCGGGTAAGGCCGATCAGCCCGAAAAGGACCACCAGGATGATCCCCACGGTGACGGTCACCGGCTTCGATATCGCGAATTTCACCGGGTCCATGACACATCCCCCGGGATTTCGGATATCGCGAATCGGGTCATTTCTTCTCCCCGGCCGACGGGCCGGATGACCGCTCCCCGTCCTTTCTGACCGACACCGGCTGGCCGTCCCGGATCCTTTCGTTCCCCTTGATCAGCACCTCCATTCCCGCCTTGAGTTCGTTCGCCCGGATAGCGACCTCCTTCCCCACGTACCGGGTCACCGTAACCGGCACCATCTTCGCCTTCGCGTCGACAACCGTGAACACCACGGTCTGCCCCATCGCGGTGACGAGAGCGTCCCGGGGGACAAGCAGCGTCTTCTCCTTCTTTCCGGAAGGGATATCCACCCTTGCCTCCATCCCTTCGATCAGGGAATGCCGGTTCGGCACCTGAATCTTTACCGGAAAGGTCCGGGTCAAAATCTCCCCCCGGGGAACGATTGCCGATACCGTTCCCTGGATTTCCTTTCCCGCGGTCCTTACATCGACGTTTCCCCCCTTCCTGACGAAAGGCAGCACGTCGCCCGGGACCTCGACCACGACATCCATGGTGTCGTCCCGCGCCAGGGTCGCCACCGCGGTGCCCGGGGAGAGCCATTCCCCCCTGTCGACGTGTTTTTCGAGAACAACGCCGTCAAAAGGCGCCCGGACCGTCTTTTTCGCAATTTCGATTTCCAGGCGCTCCACGTCCGCCTTGAGAGAGTCCCCCTTTTTCTCCAGGGATTTCACGCGGAACCGGTTCTCGTCGTACACCTGCTCCGCGATGGAATCCTCACGGTACAGCTTCTCGATCCGCTTGAGGTCGAGGGTAGCCCTTTCCAGTTCCGCCAGCGTCTGTTCGTGGGTCGACCGGGTGGACGCGAGGGTCTTCCCGAGAAGCTCCGCGTCGAGACGCACCAGAACATTCCCCCTCCGGACCCTCTGCCCCTCATCGAAACTTACCTTCACCGCGATGCCGCTCATCTCGGAGGAGACCTCGGGATAGTACACGGTTCCGACGAACTCCTTCCGGGGGGTGATCATCCCCTCCCGGATCTCGGAAACCGCCACAAGGGCCGGGGGCGGCCCCCCCTTTTCCTGCGCTACTGCGGGAAGTGCAGCCCCCAGCAGGAGAAGCACCCCCCAGGCGACCGATACGGCTTTCCTGGCCTTCTTCATACCTTTCCTCCGGAGCGAAAACGGGTCAAACCATCCCGTACCCTGCGGGGATGGGGATGGCCGACTCGGGACGGGGCTTTGCGGATTTTCAACCTTGCCCGACTTGTCCCTTTTCTGTTTTCATCATATTTAGACACAAATTGTTGAAATTCGATACAGGGAGAAGAGAGGAAAGCGAGAATCGCGCTCCTTGCGCTCCTGGCTGCGTGGCTGCCGCTCGCAGGCCAAGGGAGCGTGCCGGCGGAGGCGGGGACGATCACCTTTTCCGTCGGCGGGGGCGCCGTCGAATTCGACTTCTGGGAACAACTCATGCGGGATTTCCAGGCCGGGACGGGGATCGACGTCGAACTCATGCGCAAGCCCATGGACACGGGGCTTCATCACCGATCTTGGACCACGCCCGAAAAGAGGCAAGGTGGCCAAGGAATACGGCAAGAAGATTCTACATATTCCTGATTTTCCCGAATTCCCCCGTCCAGGCGGCCTCCAGAATCGGTCCCATGTACTGATCCACCAGACCTGCGTGGAGAGGGACCGGCATGTTCCGAAGCTTCATGTCCAGCTGCGGGTTCTTCGCGGCGGCAAGACAACGTTCGATATGCTCCCTGCCGACTCCCTTCACGTCGCTCAAGCATGTGGGGAAATCCAGGAACCGGCTGAAGTTGACCATCGCCCCGGCCACCGCCGTGCCCAACTCCCTGCCGGACAGGGAGTCCAGGTCCTCCTCCAGGAAGCCGTACTTCCCGTATATGCGGCCGATCACCCGCAACTGCTCCTGGATGGCCGGAGCGAAGAACACGGTGTAATACGGGTTCATCAGGGCGCACGCCCGGCCGTGGCTCAAGACATCCACCAGGGAAAAACTGGACAGATGGGCCCCCGACGTGCCGCCGATCATGATGGCGTAGCCGCCAAGGTCCGTCCCCAGGCCCAGCAGGGTCCTTGCCTCCCTGCTTGTGGCATCTTTCTTCGCTTCGACAAGGCCCTTGATGATGAGCTCGATTCCGAGCTCGGCCACCTGGCGGGCCTTGTCCCGTGTTGCAGACGCGGCCCCGAAGTAGACCTCCAGGCAGTGGGCGATGCCGTCCAGCCCTCCGTCCAGAGTCAGGCTCATGGGCTGGGTGGTGGTGACGTCGTAGTCGAAGACGGCGCGCGGCGGGATAATGGCCTCGTCCACGATGAGTTTCTTCTGTCCCGCGACCGGATCGGTGATGTTGGAATACTTGGTCAAATGCGCGCCGGAGCTGGAAGCCATCATGACGGCCACCACCGGCATGATAGTGCGGCCCGACTTCTTGCAACCCTCGGATACCTGTCCCACCCCGAAGAACGGGTCGATTTCGGAATGGACATCCCCCAGCGTGGCCAGGACGGCGGCTGCTTTGACGGCGTCGATCCCGGAACCGCCATCCGCCACGACCAGAACGTCCGGTTTCTTGTGCATGATGTGACTGTGGATGCGATAGACGTCCACGAACGGTGCGTTCGGACCGGCGGATCGCACCTCCTCCATCACTTCCACCCCGGCCTTTTCCAGGGACCCGAGAATCCGTTCCCGGACGGGGCGAAACCACTCGAATTCGAAAGGCCCGACAAACAGGGCCTTCTTGCCGAATTCGGCGGCGAATTGTCCCGGCGGTTGATCCAATACACCGCTGCCGAATGCGTACGTTTCTCCCTTGAATTCCTTCAATACGGCGGAAGCTCGATCCTTCAATTCCGACATGGCTTTTGTTCCCCGTTTTTTTGAATTTCCTATTCGAATTCCTTGATCGCATCGATGGCGACGCCCATGGAGGCGTCCGTCTCCCGTTCGATGATGATGTCGATGACGTATGGCACGCCGGAGTCCACGGCCCTCCGGAGGGCGGCCTTGATCTCATTCGGGTCGGTGACGCGCTCGCCTTTGGCCCCGCAGGCATCGGCGAACTTCACGAAATCAAAACCTCGGCCCTGGTTCTCCGGCTCAAAGCGGACCTTGGCGGAAACGGCTACATCGACGCCGCCCTCCGGATCGGCCGGTGTCATCCCGGGGGGGGTGTCCAGACTGGCGCTCTCGGTCATGCCGTCGTACCAGAGCTGGACTCCGAAATTCATGTCGTAATTGAATTTTTCCGCTTGACGGATGAGCCCGAGATACCCGTTGTTCAAGACGATGCACACAAAGGGGACTTTGTACATGACGGCAACGGGCAGCTCTTCCATGCAGAACTGGAAACCGTAATCCCCGACCACCTGGACCACCGCCTTGTCCGGACGGGCGACCTTGGCTCCGATCGCAGCGGGCAGGTCCCATCCCAGTGGCCCCGCGCCTCCGCAATCCAGGTAATGCCTGGGCTTGGAAATCGTCTGCAGCTGGGCGGACCAGATCTGGTTCAACCCGATGCAGGTCACAAACACGGTCTCGTCGTCGAAAAACTCGTTGATCTCCCGGAACACCCTCTGGGGCTTGATGGGAATATCGTCGTAGTCGGTCTTCCGTTCCATTTTGGTGCGCAGCTCTGCAATCTCCCGGTTCGCGGGTGCCGCCTTGACGCTGCGCCGCTTAATCTCCTCCAGCAGGGCCTGCAGGGTCAACTTGGCGTCTGCGCAGATACCAAGGTCCGGCATGATGTTTTTCCCGAGCTGACCGGGGTCCACATCCACATGGATGAACTTCCGGTTTCCCTTGTAGACGTTGATGGCTCCCGTATGGCGGTCGTTGAACCGGGCACCCACCGCAAGCACCAGGGAGGACTCAAGAAACGTCTGGTTTCCCGACCGGGAATTGCACTGGATCCCCACCTGACCGGCCATGAGGGGGTGGTTCCACGGGATCCCGCCTTTTCCCATGTACGAAGAGACAACCGGGATCTGCAGGATCTCGGCGATTTTCACGAAGTCCTCGCAGGCATCGGCGAGAATCACACCTCCCCCCAGAAGCATGAGCGGCTTTTCCGCCGCAAGCAGCATGTCCAGGGCTTTTTCCACCTGCTTCCGGTCGGGCGGCGTGCGAAAGATGGGCAACTGCGGATCCGTCTCGGGATCGTACTCGATTTCTCCCTTCTGGACGTCCAGGGGCAGATCGATCAGGACCGGACCGGGACGCCCCTCCTTCATGATCCGGAACGCTTCCCGGAATGCCCACGGCACCATGGCCGGCTCCTGCACGCAATACGCCTTCTTGGTGACCGGTTTGACGATGGCGGCGATGTCCACCGCCTGGAAGGCTTCCCGGCCCAGCTGCGCTTTTACGTTCTGGCCGGTAATGGCCAGAACGGGGATCGAATCCACCTGGGCGGTATAGAGCCCGGTCACGAAATTGCTGGCGCCGGGACCCGAGGTGGCCGTGCATACCCCCACCGTGCCGATGGCACGCGCATACCCGTCGGCCATGTGGATCGCTCCCTCTTCGTGCCGGCACAGCAGGTGGTTGATCGTTCCCTGGTCTTTCAGGGCCTGGTAGAACGGGAGGATCCCCGCCCCCGGGATGCCAAAAATGTGTCTGACTCCCTCGTTTTCAAGAATTTTCACGGCGGCGTTCATCGCGGTCATCCTAGGCATGATCCCTCTCCTTTCCATGTATTTCATCGACCATTGATTGCGTCCCCGGACTACCGGAGTCCGTTCGCCCGGAGCACGACGTGCGCTCCAGCAGCGCGAGGCAGGCGTAGAGGGCATCGATCCGCGGCGTCGGGACCTCCACCAGGCGGCCCACCTCCTGGGCCTCGGCCATCGTCTCTTCGAGGGCGGTGACCATGGAAGTCATGATTGGACACCTGTGCGCCGTCCGGGTTTCCGACCTCAACCTGCGCCGCAGGATCTACATGCTTTACCTGCGGAACAGTCCGCTTAGCTCTGCCGCCGAAGGATTCCGACGGTTTCTCTCCGCCCATTCCGACAACCGGAAAAAAGCACCCGATCTTTCGCAATAAAATGGGGGAGGCGGGGTAGGCAACGCGCAAGCCCGGAGGGAACATCTTCCCTCCGGGCTTTTCTCAACTGTTCGCTCACGTCTTCCGAAGCGCCTGGTCGAAATCCTCCAGGATGTCCTCGATTGCCTCGATACCCACGGAAACGCGCACCATGTCCGGGGTGATGCCTTTCTCCCTCCGTGATTCCTCGGTAAAACTTATGTATTGGGACGACCAGGGGTGGATGACCAGTGTCTTGCAATCGCCCAGGTTGGCCAGATGATAGGCGAGTTTGACGTTCCGGATGAAGTCGAAACAGGCTTTCTCGTTTTCCAGTCCGAAGGTCAGCAATGC
>DAOUUI010000091.1 GCA_030668225.1 Deltaproteobacteria bacterium | reverse complement strand
GGCCAGGGCGGTTGCGCACCAGGGCAGGGACATGCCCAACGTCTCGGTCAGGCACGCCATCGTGTTCGCGGTGTACAGCCCCTGGCACGACCCCTCTCCCGGGCACGCCTCGGCCTCGAGGCGATCAAGCGTCTTCGCGTCGATCTCCCCCCGCTGGTACCGCCCGACGGCCTCGAAGGTGTCCGTCACGAGCGAGAGCCGCCTGTCCCCCATCCTTCCCGAGAGCATCGGGCCTGCGGTCAGGACGATGGAGGGAACGGAAAGCCGCGCAGCGGCCATGAGCATCCCGGGGGTGATCTTGTCGCAGTTGGTGAGCAGGACGAGCCCGTCGAGCGCGTGGGCCTCGGCGACCGATTCGATCATGTCGGCGATCAACTCGCGCAGGGGAAGGGAGTAGTGCATCCCCCTGTGTCCCATCGCAATCCCGTCGCACACCGCCGGCACCCCGAAGAGGAAGGGATAGCCGCCCGCGGCGTGCACGCCGTTCTCCACGACGCGCTCCAGCACCCGCATCCCGACGTGGCCGGGGACCAGGTCGGTAAAGGAGGTCGCCACGCCGATGAAAGGTTTTCCCATCGCCGCCTGCGGAACCCCGGCAGCGCAGTAGAGCGCCCGGTGGGGCATCCTCTCCAACCCTTTTTTCGTCCTGTCACTTCGCATTCTTCGTTTCTCTCGCCCCATCGGAAACAAAAAAAACCCCCGCGGGAATGCAACCTCCGCAAGGGATGTCGCCGCCGGGACCACCCTTGCCGGATCCAACGTGCAAGCGGCTTAGCAACCCGTCGTGGAGGGAGAGTTCTCCCTTCCTGTTCCTATTGTCCGGAGAGCCTCTGTGCGATCTTGTCCTTCTTCGCCAGCTTGAGTTTCTGAAGCCGCTTCCGCTCCATTTCCTCGTCGGGGGAAAGATATACCTTCCGGTCAAACTCCTTGAGTTTCCCATCCAGCGTGCGGTGTTCCTGAACCAGGGACTTGAACTCCGGATCTTTTTCGACAAGCGCGGCTATTTTCTCTTCCTGGCTCCGCTCCCCCATCGACACCTCCGGGTCTGGAATGATATCTGAGTTTAACAGAGGAAGGTCAATTGTCAATTTTCGGCTCGGCAAGTCCTTCCTTCCGCCGGCGGACCTCCGCCTCGGAAAAGCGGAGATACGCGGGTACGACCGTCCGCGCCTCCTTCCTCTCCCCCGACCGGATCATGTGTTCCGCCAGAAATCCCACGGCCGACGCCCGCGGCAACCCAACGCCCTGCGCGGGGAAGAGTGCGCGCGCACCCATCCGGGCACGGAGCAACTCTCCGTACGGAACCGTCCCGTCTCCGCAGAAAAAGACTTTCTCCCCGGCAAACCGGTCCGGGATAGCGTCCGGCGACACCACGGCATCGGGGGCAACGCGGAGGCACCTCCCCCCTACCCAGCGGAAGACCCCTGTGTAGACTTCCTTCTTCCTCGCGTCGAGCACAGGACACACCAACGCCTCTTCCGTGCGGAAGCGCGACGCCAGGGCGTGCAGCGTCGGCACGGGCACGATGGGCAGGTTCCACCCGAAACAGAGTCCCTTCGCGGCCGCCATTCCCACGCGAAGACCGGTGAACGACCCGGGTCCCGCCGAAACCGCTACATGGGTGACAATGGTCGGTCCCCCTGCCCCCCCCCCGAGAAGCCGGTCAATGGCTAAGAGGAACGTCTCGGATACCTGATTCTCCCGGGGGAGCACCGTCTCCCCCAGGAGTTTTCCCCCGGAGACGAGCGCTACGCTCCCGCAGGGAGTCGACGATTCGATGGCCAGTATCAATCGGTTATCCGGCGATCAGGCGTGCGATATCGTTGTAGAACACGAGCGCTGTGAGCATAAGAATTACGGCCAGTCCTACATGTTGCGCCATCATCCGTACCTGCGGGGAGAGGGGTTTCCGCCGCAGCGCCTCGATCGAGAAGAAGAGAAGATGACCGCCGTCGAGGATCGGAATGGGAAGAAGGTTCAGAATCCCCAGGTTCACGCTCAGCAACCCGAGGAAGTATGCGAAGGGGGAGATTCCCTGCCTGGCCTGGTCCCCCGCAATCTGCGCGATGAGAATGGGACCCCCGAGCGTATCGGAGGGGAGAACACGCATGACGAGTTTCACCACGGTGAGTACGGTCAGGGTGATGATCCTCCATGTCTCTCCGGCCGCACGGCCGATGGCGGCCACGGGGTTGATCTTCCTATGAATGACCTCCTTGCTGGCTACCACGCCGATCTTGGGTCCGTCGATCTTTTCTCCGAAAATGCTCAGTCCCTCCCGGATTTCCGGTATGACCGTCACCTGGATCTCCTTCTCCCCGCGGCGGACGGTCATGGCCAGTTCCTTCCCGGCCCCCGACTCCTGGATCCCGGCGGCAAGTTCTTCCCAGGTCGTAATCTCCCTCTCCCCGATCCGTACAACCAGGTCGCCGGCCTCGATCCCTGCCCGGGCCGCCGGCGTGTCCGGCATCACGTCCCCGACCTTCGGGGTCAGGGCGGGAACCCCGCCCTGGAAGACGACCCAGAACACGAGAAACGCGAATACGAGGTTCGCGATCGGACCGGCGGACACGATCGCCATCTTCACCCAGACCGGCTTGCCGTAAAACGCCCTGTCCCGTTCCTCAGGGGAAACCTCCTCCTCGTCGCTTTCCCCCACGAGCTTGACGTACCCTCCGAGCGGGATCGCCGAAATCAGGTACTCGGTTTCGCCTCTCGTAAATCCTGCAAGCTTGGGCCCGAACCCGAAGGAAAACTTCGTGACCCCCACACCGAGCCGGCGAGCGACGATGAAATGCCCGAACTCATGAACGAAGATCAGAATGCCCAGAACGGCGAGGAAGGACAGGAAATAGATCACGGTTTGCGGGGTCTCCTCATTCGGGATATGGTGCGGGACGTTTCTGCTCTGGCTTCCGCGTCCGCGCGGAGCACATCTTTAAGGGTAACAGACCTTTTCGCCTTGCGCCATGCAGCACGCGACTTCTCTACCACCCTGACGATGTCCGTGAAGCGGATCCGCCCCGCGAGAAACGCACCGACCGCTACCTCGTTCGCTGCATTGAGCGTCGCGGGCGCCGTTCCCCCGGTCTTTGCCGCATCGTACGCCAGGGAGAGGGCCGGAAATCTCTTTCCGTCGGGCGGCTCGAACACCCAGCCGTCCATTCGATGCGGAAGCAACCGGGGAAGTTCCAGGGGGAGCCGCTCGGGATACGACAGGGCGTACCCGATGGGGATCCTCATATCGGGAACGCCCAGCTGTGCGATCAGGCTGCCGTCCTGGTACTCCACCATCGAGTGGACGATCGACTGGGGGTGGATGAGGACGTCGATCCGCGACGGAGGGAGACCGAAGAGCCACATCGCCTCGATCACCTCGAATCCCTTGTTCATCAGGGTTGCGGAATCGACCGAGATCTTCGCGCCCATCCGCCACGTCGGGTGGCCAAGCGCCTCCTCTACCGTCGCGTCGCGCATCTGCCGGGAAGTACGGGCCCGGAAAGGCCCTCCCGAGGCAGTAAGAATAATCCGGGCAATGTCCTCCTTCCGGTGGCCCTCGATCGCCTGAAAGACCGCGGAATGCTCACTGTCGACGGGGAGGATCCCTCCCCCGCCGGCCCTCGCGGCCTCCACGAGGAACTTGCCCGCCATCACGAGCAACTCCTTGTTCGCCAGGGCGATCCTCTTCCCCTTCCTTGCGGCCGCGATGACGGGTCGTATGGACGTCACACCGGCGGCAGCGGCCAGGACGATGTCCGTCTCCCCGGCACAGGCCGCCTCGGACATCCCCTCCTCCCCGATCAACACGCGCGTTCCGGGGGGAAGACGTCCCAGCCGGGAAACGGTCACCTCCTCGGAGAGGCACACGAAGGGGGGACGAAAGCGGCGCGCCTGCTCGGTCAGTTCCGCGGCGTTCTTTCCTGCGCAAAGGGCCGTCACCCGGAACCGCTTCGGAAATCTCGCGATCACATCGAGGGCGTTGCGGCCCACCGATCCCGTGGATCCCAGAACGGCGACACCTTTGACCCGCTTCATCACTGCCCCCCTGCGAGCGGGGCAAGCCACGCAAACAGGTAAAGAACCGGTCCCGCGGAGATGACGGCGTCCACCCGGTCGAACATCCCCCCGTGCCCCGGCAGGAGCGTCCCGCTGTCCTTGACCCCCGCGGCGCGCTTGAGGAGCGATTCAAACAGATCTCCGGCCTGCCCCACGACCCCTGCGCCCGCGGAGGCGAGGGAGACGAACCAGAGGGGAACACCGTGCAGGAACAAAGCCCCGTAGCCGGTCCCCAGAACAATGCTGGCCGCCAGTCCCCCGACGGCACCCTCAACCGTCTTGTTGGGGGAAATGCTCTTCAAAAGGTGTCGCTTCCCGAAGGACGTGCCGACGAAGTAGGCGGCGATGTCTCCCCCGAAGACCGCGATGAGCCCCAGGAAGACCCAGTGCTCCCCGCCCGGGAGAGCGATGGTGCGGGGATAGGTGGACAGGAACGCGCCGATGTAGACCGCGCCGAGCGTGGCAAGCCCGGCTCCCCGAGCCTTTTCCGCGTGGGACTCCCCACCCGCCAGAAAAGAGAACACCATGAGCGAAACGCAGCACAGCACTGCCGCCCCCGCCGCCTGGAACGGAAGGAAGACCGCGGAGAGGTAGACCAGACCGGTCACTCCTATGCCGGACCATCTGTCCCGGGCGGAGGAGAAGAACAGGCGGAAATACTCACCGGCACAAAGAATGGCCACCGCTCCGACCAGCAGAGCGAAGAGCCAGCCCTTTCCGAACAGAATGACCCCCACCAGGGGCGGCAGAAGCACGACCGCGGTGAGGATCCGTTTCTCGAGCGCGGTCATGGGTCGCCCGGGGAACGGTTTCCCTTTCCCCCCGTCAAGCCGAAACGACGGTCGCGGTGCGAATATTCCTCGAGAGCAGCGAGGAACTCGGGCTTCCCGAAATCAGGCCAAAGGACATCGGTAAAGACGAACTCCGCATACGCCGCCTGCCAAAGGAGGAAATTGCTGATCCGGACCTCCCCGCTGGTCCGGATCACCAGATCCGGATCCGGGATCCCGATCGTGTCCAGCCTGCCGGCGAATTCCTCGTCGGTGATCGATTCCGGAGCGATCTTCCCCTCCGCCGCGTCTGCGGCCAGTTGCCTGGCCGCCCGCACGATCTCGTTCCTGCCCGCGTACGAAAGCGCCAGAGTGAGCGTCATGCTGCTGTTTTGCTCCGTGGCTGCCAGCGTCCGGTCGAGTACCTTCCGGACGTAGAGAGGGAGATGCCAGGTCTCGCCGATGACGTTTAACCGGATTCCGTGCTTGTTGAGATCCGGGAGTTCCTGGGCGAGGAACTTCCGGAGAAGCCCCATCAGCATCGTCACTTCGGTCCGTGGACGCCCCCAGTTTTCCGAGGAGAACGCATACAGCGTGAGGTGGGAGATCCCGATCTCCCGCGCACACTCGACGATTACCCGGACGGAACGAATTCCCATCCGATGCCCTTCGACGCGCGGGAGGCCGCGAAGCCTTGCCCACCGCCCGTTTCCATCCATGATGATGGCGACGTGCCGCGGGAGGGCGGATGCAGGGGGTCCGCCGCTTTTCATGTGGGCTTGTCTTCGAATCCCGGCGGACGCGTCCTAGGTCCTAGACCTGGACGACGGCCCCGGTCGGGCAGGCTTCCGGACAGGACCCGCAGGCGGTGCACTCGTCGTTGATGATGATGGCCATGCTGTGTTTCCTCCTTCTGTTGTCGACGGATGACGGAAACGGCCCGGCGCTTCGCGTCAGACCTCCATGATCTCCTGTTCCTTCCCCTTCAGGATCTCGTCGATCTTCTTGACGTAGTTGTCCGTCTCCTTCTGGACCCTGTCCTGATAACGCTTCATCTCGTCCTCGGAGATCTCTTTTTTCTTCTCCCTTTCCTTAATCCGGTCGATCGAATCGCGCCGGATATTCCTGATCGCGATCCGCGCGTCCTCCGCCATCTTCCTCACCACCTTGACGAGGTCCTTGCGCCGTTCCTCGGTCAGGGGGGGGATGGGAATGCGCACGACCTTGCCGTCACTGGAGGGATTGAGGCCCAGGCCGCTTGCCTGGATCGCTTTTTCGATCGGGCCAACCATCTTGGCGTCCCAGGGCGTGATCGTGATCAGCCTGCTTTCCGGGACGGACAGGGTCCCCACCTGCTGAAGCGGGGTGGAGGTCCCGTAATAGTCCACCATGATCCCGTCCACGAGGGAAAAAGATGCCCTCCCCGTCCGGATCTTCCCCAGATCCTTCCTGAAGGCCTCGATGCTTCTCGTCATCTTCCCGCCCGTGTCCTTGAAAAGGGCTTCCACTAGTGACCTCCCCGGACCACGGTGCCGATCTTCTCCCCCAGAACCACTCTCTGGATGTTCCCTCTTTTCGTCATGTTGAAGACGACGATCGGAAGGTCGTTGTCCATGCACAGGGAGATCGCCGTGGCGTCCATCACCTTGAGGTTTCTATTCAGAGCATCGATGTAGGTAAGTTCCTTGAACTTCCTGGCTTTCTTGTGGACCAGCGGGTCCTTGTCGTACACCCCGTCGACCCGGGTTGCCTTGAGGATCACGTCCGAGCCGATCTCCATTGCCCGGAGCGCGGCAGCGGTATCCGTCGTGAAATACGGGTTTCCGGTCCCCGCGGCAAAGATGACCACCCTTCCCTTATCAAGGTGCCGAAGGGCTCGCCGCCGGATGTACGGTTCCGCGATCGACCGCATCTCGATGGCGGAGAGGACGCGCGTCGTCACGCCGTCACGCTCCAGCCTCTCCTGCAGCGCCAGGCTGTTGATGACGGTCGCGAGCATCCCCATGTAGTCGGCCGAGGCGCGGTCGATGCCGTACTCGCGGCTGGTCTGGATGCCCCGGTAGATGTTCCCGCCCCCGACGACCAGGGCGACCTGCACCCCCAGGGAGGTGACTTCCCTGATCTCCTTCGAGAGGCCCGCGAGGATCTTTTCGTCGATCCCGTACTCCTGCTTCCCCATAAGGGCCTCGCCCGACAGCTTCAGCAGGATGCGTCGGTACACGGGTTTTCCCATGGAACCTCCGGTAGGTTAGCGGGAGTGTCCCCGCCCACAATCACCCCTGCTCAAGCTGTTTCGCGACTTCCACCGCCAGGTTGTCGGACCGTTTCGTAAGCCCCTCACCCACCTGGAAACGCACGAACCGCCCGATGCGAACATCGACGGCCAACTTCTCCGCCATCTCCTTCAGCAGGTCCTTCACCCTCCGTTCGGGGTCCCTGATGAACGCCTGCTCCGTCAGGCAGAAATCGCCGTAGTACTTTTCGAGCTTTCCTTCTGCGATACGGTCCAGGACCTTTTCCGGCTTGCCCGCAGCAAGCGCCTGCTCGCGATAGATCGCCTTCTCCCTCTCGATCTCCGCCGCAGGAACATCTTCCCGGGAAACAACGAGGGGATTCGCCGCGGCGATCTGCATCGCTATATCCTTGCCGAGCGCGAGAAATTCCGCGTCATCCCCCCCCGTCCCGAGGACCTCTGCCAGCACCCCGATCTTCCCTCCCG
>DAOUUI010000175.1 GCA_030668225.1 Deltaproteobacteria bacterium | reverse complement strand
GCGTACCGCACCCGGTTGATGCCGGAAGGGTGGTTCGTCACGACGTACTTCTTCAGGAACCGATCCCAGGGATCATGATCCACGCGAACCTTAGCCACAGGGTCGCTGGCCGCCCAGAAGGACCATGGTTCGGCCGCCGGCGCGGCGGATGCCGGCACGACACCCAGGGAAAGAAGCGGCAGCGACAGAAGAATCGACAACACGAATCCCGCCGACAGATTCATTCCTTTGCGGCCCCTGGATGTCTGCACCTTTCTCAAAGCCTTTCCAAGGGGAGCGCATTCCCTTCCCGGGGCTTCTTCACGGCCTTGATGATCGTGGGCAGGAGGGCGAACAGCCCCAGCAGGGCGAACGACCCCAGCACGCGAGGGCTCGCGACCTGGCTTACACTTTCGATGGCCGCCAGGCTCGCTCCCGCGTTCACGAACACCAGGCTCCCCGGCATGATCCCGAACAGCGTGCCCAATGCGTAGGTTCGCAGCGGCAGGCCCGTGACGCCGCACGCCAGGTTGACCAGGAAGAAAGGGAACGCCGGGACCAGGCGAAGAAAGAGGAGATAGGAGAGCCCATTTTCCCGCAAGCCCCGGTCGATCCCCTCCATCCGCCCGCCGAACTTCTTTACCACCCAGTCCCGCAACAGGGTGCGGCTGACCAGGAACGCAAGGACGGCCCCGACGGTGGCCCCCGACAAGACAACCAGCGTTCCCTGGAGAACCCCGAATATCGCCCCCGACGCAAGGGAAAGGATGGCCGCACCGGGCAGGGAGAACGCGGTCTGGACGATGTAGACCAGTATGAACGCGGCGGCGAAAAGGAATGCGTGCGCGGCGCGTAGATCCTCCAGGCGCACCCGGTTCGCCTTCAGGCTTTCCAAGGTGAGGACCTTACCCAGGTCCAGGTAGTAAAACACCCCGGCGACCGCCGCAAACACAAGCAGAATCAGGACTTTCTTGACTTTCATCCGTACATCTCCCTTCGCGCTATCCTAGACGGTCCTTTGGCACCGTCGCCTCCGATCCGTCGACCACTACATGCCTTTCAGTCGCATTCACTCCGAGATCCTTACAGGTCTATTGAAATGATTCCGCAATCTATGCGCCCAAGGAGCAGGAATACGAACCGGAATCCTCCGGGGTTTTCCACGGAGGGAATTGAATCGGCGTGTAAGGAACCAGGGAATGGAGCGACAAACGGTCAGAGTCGAAAAACACATGAAGTCGGATGCGTTCGGTACCGGATCGGGCTCGACACCGGACTGTACGCCGATGATCCTGCCCCGGCGGCGGAGGCTTCTCCTCTTCGTGCCCTTCCCGAGATGCCTTTTCCGCCGGTTCCTGCCGCCCTCACCAAGGGCCGATCACATAAGCTGCGTTTAGGAACCGCGTCGTCAACCGGAACAGAAAGGAGAAGTCATGAAATTCCTGAAACCGACGATGTTGTGCCTGGCCCTCGTGGCGTTCTTCACGGCCACGGCGATTCCCGTAGCCGCGGGGGGAGGAAGTGCCGCACCGCCGGCAGCCACCGGGAAGGATCTATGGAACTATCTCACCCATGTGAAATACCAGGAGAGTTTTGCCCTTTGGCCCGGCAAGGGGAAGCTCTACAAAGGAACGGAACCCCACGGGATGCTCCTCACAACTTATGTAAACAAGACCGCCCTGGGGTCCATCCAGGGGAAGAAGGGAACGATGCCGGTGGGCGCGATTGTCGTCAAGGAAAACTACAAGCCGGACAAGAAGCTCGCCGCCATCACGGTTATGTACAAGGTGGCCGGCTTCAACCCCGAAGCCGGGGACTGGTTCTGGGTGAAATACGCCCCTGACGGAACCATACAAAAAGAAGGAAAAGTGGGGGGGTGCATCGGCTGCCACGGAAAGGCCAAGGGGAACGATTTCCTGTTCACGGGCGAACTGAAATAAGTCTCACCGCAAGGGGGAGGAAATCCTCCCCCTTGCTTTTTCGTTCGGCAAATGGCCCTTTCCCTTTCCCCGTCCATGCGTTTTTCTTTCCGGGTCCCCACTTCCTGTTGTCTTCCTGCCGGTTGCGCCCCGGGGAAACGTACCGGCATACAACAAGGCACGTATTCGGAACGAAGGAGTAGAAGATCGCATCCCAATAGGGACGAAATCCCTTGCGCAATTTCAATCGGAGTAGAGCTTACAGATCGTCAAGAGGGAGGAGCCCCATGGCGAAGCAGTTCGCAATCCTGCCGGACACAGAGGAAAACAGGGCAATGGGGCAAAACGTCCACCCGTTGGACTGGACGAACCCGGTCCCCGCCGAGCGCTACAACCTGGTGGTGATCGGCGCGGGGACGGCTGGGCTCGTTTCGGCTGCGGGAGCCGCCGGTCTGGGTGCGAAAGTCGCGCTCATCGAACGCGAATTCCTGGGAGGAGACTGCCTGAACGTCGGGTGCGTCCCCTCCAAAGGGATCATACGCCCTGCCCGCGCCATCCACGATGCGCGCACCTCCGGGAAATTCGGAGTGGGAGGAGCCGAGCACCTGTCGATCGATTTCGGGAAAACCATGGAGAGGATGCGACGCATCCGGGCGGAGATCAGCGAGAACGACTCCGTCCACCGGTATTCCGAAAAGCTGGGCGTCGACGTCTTTCTGGGCGAGGGGAGATTCGCCGGACCCGACGTCATCGAGGTAAACGGTACGCGTCTCCGGTTCAAGCGGGCCGCCATCTGCACGGGAGCCAGAGCGGCGGCTCCTCCCATCCCGGGGATCGAGGAGGCAGGGTACCTAACCAACGAAACGGTATTCTCCCTGACCGAACTCCCCGGAAGGCTCGGCGTCATCGGGGGCGGGCCGATCGGGTGCGAATTGTCCCAGGCATTCGGGCGCCTCGGGAGCCGGGTGACCCTCTTCGAGATGGGGTCCCATATCCTTCCCCGGGAAGACCCGGACGCCGCCGGCATCGTGCAGGACGCTTTTGTGGCGGAAGGGGTGGACCTGATCCTGAACGCGAAAGTCGTTGAGGTCTCTTTGGTAGGAGGAGAAAAAATCCTCCATGTCGAGCAGGAGGGGAGCAAACGAGAGATACGCGTCGACGAGATCCTCGTCGGCATCGGACGGGCCCCCAATGTAGATGGCCTGAACCTGGAGTCGGCCGGGATTGCGTACCACCCGAGGCGAGGC
>DAOUUI010000138.1 GCA_030668225.1 Deltaproteobacteria bacterium | reverse complement strand
CCCGCGACCCGGAGGAGCCGGACCTCCCGCGCGGGAAGGGGGGGACGGAACCGCCTGGACCAGGAGATGGTCGCCCGGGGCCTGGCGCAGACGCGGGCGAAAGCGCAGGGACTGATCCTTGCCGGGCGCGTTCTCCTCGCGGGCAAGGTCGAAACGAAATGCGGGGCAGCCGCGGGTCCCGATCAGGAGATCGCCGTATCCCCGTCGCCCAGGCCGTTCGTCTCGCGAGGCGGAGAGAAGTTGGCCGGTGCACTGGACGACCTGGGGATTTCCGTAACGGGGGCGGTGGCGCTGGACGTGGGGGCGTCCACCGGGGGGTTCACGGACTGCCTCCTCCGTCGGGGCGCGGTGCGGGTCTTCGCGGTTGACGTGGGGGAGTCCCTCCTGGACGATTCCCTCCGCCGGGACCCGAGGGTCGTCGTCCTGGAGCGGGTGAATTTCCGGCACGCTCCCACGGACCTCCTCCCGCAGAAGGTTCCCCTTGCCACGGTGGATGTCTCCTTCATTTCGCTGCGCCATATCCTGCTTCCGCTGCGCGCGTTCCTGCTCCCCGGCGCCGGGGTCGTAGCCCTGGTCAAACCCCAGTTCGAGGTGGGAAAAGGGTCGGTCGGGAAGGGCGGGGTGGTTCGCGATGAAACAGAGAGGCGGCGGGCCGTGCGCGGTGTCGGCGAGTTCGCCCGGGAGGCCGGGTTTTCCCTTCTCGGGGAGGCGGAAAGCCGCGTAAAAGGTCCCAAAGGGAACCGGGAAGTGTTTCTTCACCTCCGGTGGCCGTAAGCGGGATCAAGGCAAGCCCGTTCCCTCCATTCATGCGTCCCCTAAGCGGAAGGATAACGAAGCGCGAAGCCCCCGCTATTTTCCTCACTAGCGACCCCGGTTTCTCCGCCCGCCGGAAGCACCGGGTGAAAAATACGCTTGACTCCCATGAAAATGGCATGTAATTTTTGTCATAAGGAGTAATATTTAGCATAATTGAGGTATAATTTTGTGTCCCCTCGGCGGGGCGCAGGCGAGGTGGAGAATGAAACAATGGGGAGTAAGATTTTCGGTTCTGGCGGTCCTTTGCACGATTCTGTTCCTTCCGGTTGCTGTCTCCGCACAGGGGTTCATGGGCGCGGCGACTCCGGTGGAATACCCGGAAGGGCTCGTTCACACCGTCGTCAAGGGGGACACGCTCTGGGATCTCTCCGAGAGATATCTCGGGTCCCCCTGGCTTTGGCCCGACCTGTGGGAACGAAACCGGTTCCTATCAAACCCCCATTACATCTACCCCGGGATCTCGGTTGTGGTGTACCCCCCTCCTCCCCGGGAGTACGGGTGGGAATTTAAGGAACCCGTCCCCGCGTCGGAAGGGGAGACCGTCGTGACGACGAGACCTGCCCCGGAAGGGCAGGTTGCGCCCGCAGCGGCTCCGGGAATGGAAGCGCCGCCGGCTATGGCCACTCTTCATATCTCTCCGGAGGAATTTGTGCGTGCCGGTGAGTTTACGCCGGATCGTCCGAAGGGGATCGGCAGTATCGCGGGTGGAAAGGAGGACAAGGACGCCTTTTCGGAGACGGACAAGGTGTACCTCTCTCTCGACAAGGAGATCCCCGAAGGCCAGATTCTCGGTGTGTACCGGGTACGCGGACCGGTCAAATCCCAGACCGCAAGACCGGTTTCCGGATACGTCCGGTTCCTGGTGGGAATCCTGCAGGTGACGGGAAAGCAGGACGGCCAGGCCACGGCGGTCGTCCGGAAGTCGTTCATGGACCTGGGTCGCGAAGACCTGATCCGGGAGGAAATCCCGTCCTACTCCCCGGTGTATCTAAAGGAGGGGGAAAGCGGCGTAGAGGCATTCGTCATCACCGGAAGGTATCCCAAGGTGGCGCTGTCGGCGGACGACTTCGTCTATCTCGACCGGGGGACGGATGCCGGTGTGGCCGTAGGCGACGTCTACCGCATTTATGACACGCGGGGCGGTTCGACCTGGTACGGAAGGGATGAGATCGCGGTGGTGCACATTCCGGTGGGGAAGGCGGTGATCGTCCGGGTCCTGCCGGGGTCGGCCACTGCGTACGTGACGTATTCCACCCAGGACATTTCGGTGGGTGCGATCGCGGAGCCGGCTTCCGTCGAATCACGGTGAGGGTCGTTATCGCGTAAGTCGCGGCACGCGTCTTGATGGGACGGGGGGAAACCTGGAAGGAGGTTCCCCCCCGCGCCATGCCCCGGGAACAGACGCCCGCCGACATTCTCCTCAGGATTTCCCTCGTGGAAGGGTTCACCGCGGGTCATCTCGTAAGACTTGCGGAGGCGCGGGACCGCGCGCCGGGTTTTCCGGAGGACGCTTCTCCCCGCGGGCGCCTCCTTCTGGAAAAGGGGGTCGAGGCGGCTTTATCTTCGGAGGCCGCGGAGAGGGCGCACGAGGTTCGCAAGGCGTGCGCCCGGATCGGCGCACAGATCGTGACGCTCGGATCCGACGAATACCCGTCACTTCTGGCCTCGGTCCCGGACGCTCCGCTGGTCTTGTTCTGGTGGGGATCCTTGCGGGCAGGGGGAGATCCGGTGGCCGTCGTCGGGAGCCGTGCCCCCACCGCTGCCGGGAAGGAGTTCACCCGCGGTCTTTCGGCCGACCTCGCGCTCAAAGGAATCACCGTGGTGAGCGGGATGGCCCGCGGGATCGACGCCGCGGCCCACGAGGGGGCGCTTTCGGCGGCGGGGGAGACCATCGCGGTCCTTGGCTGCGGTGTGGACGTCCTGTACCCCCCCGAGGCCGGGCGGCTGCGGGAAAATATTCTTTGCAGGGGGGCGGTCGTCTCCGAATATCCCCCGGGGACGAAGCCGCTTCCTCACCGGTTCCCTGCGAGGAACCGGCTCATCAGCGGGGTGGCAAGGGGGGTAGTGGTGACGGAAGCACCCGCCAGGAGCGGAGCACTGATTACCGCGCGGCTTGCCCTTGAACAGGGAAGGGAGGTCATGGCTGTTCCGGGTAGTCCCGTATTTCCCCACACCGAAGGGAGCAACCGGCTCCTGCAGGAGGGGGCCACCATGGTCACCGGGGTTGCGGATGTGCTCATGGCTTTAGGGTTAGCGGGAAGGGGGTGGGCCTCCTCCCCGGGCGCTGGCGTTGGGGAGAAGGAGAAAGAGTGCGATCTTGAGCGCCGTATCCTCCGGTTTCTGTCCGCAGAGCGGCACGTCAACGATATCGCCGTTTCCCTGAATGTCCCCGTGCCGGAACTTTTTCCCCGGCTTCTTGACATGGAGTTTCAGAAAATGATTCAAAGGGGGAGAGGGGACTATTATAGGAAAACGTCAAAATCCGGGACCCCGGCACGCGAAGGCGTGTAGGGTGCCGGGCCAGGAGGAAGAATGGCCAAATCGCTCATCATCGTCGAATCACCCGCCAAGGCCAGAACGATAAAGAAGATTCTCGGGAAGGGGTACCAGGTCCTGCCGTCCATGGGGCACGTGAAGGATCTCCCGAAAAGCCGGCTGGGCGTGGATGTGGAGAAGGGGTTCGTCCCTACCTACATCGTCATCAGGGACCGGAAGAAAGTGCTCTCCGAGATCCTTGACGCTTCCTATTCGGCAAAGACGGTCTATCTTGCCCCCGACCCGGACCGGGAGGGGGAGGCGATCGCCTGGCACATCGCCGACGCGATCGAGGCCGACGGCACGAAACGCCGGAAGAGGAAGAAGTCGGAAGCGAACAAACCCCCCGTCGAGATCCGGAGGGTTCTCTTCCACGAGATCACGAAAAAAGGGGTCACCCAGGGGATGGCGGATCCCCGCTCCCTCGACAGGAACAAGTTCGACTCCCAGCAGGCCAGGCGCATCCTCGACAGGATCGTGGGATATTCCTTGAGTCCCCTTCTCTGGAAGAAGGTCAGGCGCGGGCTCTCCGCGGGCAGGGTCCAGTCCGTCGCGGTGAAGATCATCCGGGAAAGGGACAAGGAGATCGCCGCCTTCGTCCCCGAGGAGTACTGGTCGCTTACCGCCCGGTTTGCGGGGAGCGTCCCTCCCGAGTTCACCGCGAAGCTCGTGGAGGCGGGAGATAAGAAGGTGAGACCTGCGACCGGGGAGGAAACGCTCGCCCTCCGGAAAGCGGTGGAGAACGGCCCGTTTCTGGTCCGGGAGATCCGGAAGAAGATGCGGCGGCGCTTCCCGCCTCCGCCGTTTACGACCTCCAAGCTGCAGCAGGAGGGGGCGAGGAAGCTTCGCATGCCCTCCTACCGGACGATGATGGTCGCCCAGTCCCTCTACGAGGGGATAGACGTGCCCGGGGAAGGGCTCGTGGGCCTCATCACGTACATGCGGACGGACTCCGTGCGGGTGGCGGCCGAGGCGGTGGATGCCGCCCGTGACCACATCCGGGCGGCCCACGGCGAGCCCTATCTGCCGCCGACCCCCCACGTGTACCGGAACCGGAAGACCGCCCAGGACGCCCACGAGGCGGTTCGCCCTACGTCGATGGAGTATCCGCCGGCGAAAGTCAAGCCGATCCTGAGCCGCGACCAGT
>DAOUUI010000115.1 GCA_030668225.1 Deltaproteobacteria bacterium | reverse complement strand
TGGAATTGCACCTCGCTCCACAGGCCGCTTCGTGGAACCCCCCGCTGCGCCTTGGGTCCCCGGTACCGGGCGCAGCAGCCGAAGGAGGGGGGCGCAGTGAGGTAGAGCGCAGCCGTGCGGGTGCATCGCACGGCGAGCCACGAACGGAGTCCCCCTCCGACGAAGTCCCCCGGAGCAGCGGCATACCGCTGCGGATGGGGGAGGCAGCGGAGCCTGTCTTGGTCGAGCCAGCAACAGGGCGATCCGCGACCGGGGGTTGGCCCGACACGAGACCGTAATTACGTGGCGCCGCACTTAGCGGGACTGCCGGGACGTTCCTTTTTCGGTGAAGACGCCTCTACAGGGGTTTTCCCCCCGTCTTTTTGAAGCGGAAATAGTCGGCCAGGATGTTCGCGTGGTCGAACGCGAGGGGGACGGGCAAGTCCTTCTCTCCGAACGGTCGGGCCTCGGAGGCGTCGTCACCCCCCGAGGGAGTTCCTTCCGCTACGGCGACGTACACGGTGGAAATCGTGTGGCGGCGGAGGTCCCGCGCCGGGTCGGAATATACGCCGAGCAGGGCGGTGAGGGTCACGGAAAGCCCGGTCTCCTCCCGCGCCTCCCGGATCGCGGCGTCTTCGGCCCTTTCCCCCTGGTCGATGAATCCCCCGGGGATGGCCCATCCGGGCGGAGGATATTTCCTCCGTACGAGGACGATCTTCCCTTCGACTTCGATGATGACATCCACGGTCGGGACCGGTCCGCAGTTCACCGTATCCTCCTGGGCGCCGGCGGGGAACGGACCGCAGGCCGCACGCGCCTGCTCCCCCCGCAAGAGGGGGGCGTTTGAGAAAAATCGCCGGGCTTGTTGTATTATAAAGCCTATATGAATTTCGCCACCCCCGCCGCCATATTCGTCTCGTCCTTCATCATTGCTCTTTCGGGAGCCCTGATGCCGGGACCGCTCCTTGCCGTCACCGTCCGGGATACGAGCCGGCAGGGGTTCGTGGCGGCGCCGCTTCTCGTCCTCGGGCACGGGCTCCTCGAGGCCGGGCTCCTCGTGCTCATCCTGCTCGGGCTGGCGGAATGGATGCGGGGGGATGTGGCGACGACGGTGATCGCCCTGGCCGGAGGGGCGATGCTTCTCTGGATGGCGGTGGGGATGGCACGCGAGGTCCGGACGCTTCGGCTCGATGTGGGCGGGAAGGAGACGAACGTGGAGCCGGCGAGGGGCAAGGGCGGCATGGGCGCGGGGTTTTTCCGCCCGGTCCTTTCCGGCGTCGTGGCGTCGATATCGAACCCCTACTGGACGATCTGGTGGGCCACGATCGGCCTCGGGTATCTCGTCATCTCCCGGGAACTCGGCACCACGGGGATCGCCCTTTTTTTAGCCGGGCACATCCTGGCCGACGCCGTCTGGTTCCTGTTTGTCGGTGCCGCCGTGTCGGCGGGGAGAAGCTGGTTCACCGACCGCGTCTACCAGTGGGTGGTGGGGTCCTGCGCCCTGTTCCTCTTCTTCTTCGCGCTCTCGTTCGGGGTTTTCGGGATGGTCAGGCTCTTCCGGATGCTGTGATCCGCAATCGACGACGAGGAGGCCTAACAGGATGAAGGCGGTCGTGATGGCCGGCGGGTTCGGGACGAGGCTTCGTCCGCTCACGGAGAAACTGCCGAAGCCGATGGCATACGTCGCCAACCGGCCGATGATGGAGCACGTGGTGCGGCTTCTCATACGCGCCGGGATTCCGGATCTGGATGTGCTCCTGTATTTCTACCCCGAAAAGATCACCTCCTATTTCGGGGACGGCTCCCCCTGGGGCGCCCGGATTCACTACATCGGCGCGGAGTCCGATTACGGGACGGCGGGAGCGGTCAAGAACGCCGAGTCCCGGATCGACGGCACGTTCATGGTGATCAGCGCCGACATCATCACCGATATCGACATCTCCCGGGCGATCGCCTTCCACCGGGAGCGCAAGGCCGCCGCCACGATCGTGCTCACCCGCGTTCCCAACCCGCTCCAGTACGGGATCGTCATCACGGAAGACGACGGGCGAATCGTCCGGTTTCTCGAGAAGCCGTCGTGGGGGGAAGTCTTCTCCGACACGGTGAACACGGGGATCTACATCCTGGAGCCGGAAGTGCTCTCCCTCATTCCGCCGGGAAAGAGCTTCGACTTCAGCAGGGACGTTTTCCCGAATATGCTGGCGCGGGGAGACCGGCTCCTGGGATACATCGCAGAGGGGTACTGGAAAGACGTGGGAAACCTGGACGAGTACCTGAACGTCCACCTGGACATTCTCTCCGGGAAGGTGGGGATCGAGTTCGAGGGGAAACAGGCAGGCAGCGGGAACGTGTGGATCGGCGAGAATTCCCGTGTCGACTTTACCTCCGAACTGCAAAACGTCGTGATCGGGAAGGACTGCCTCGTGGGGGCAGGCGTCACCGCGGAGAACGTGGTGCTCGGGGATGGGTGCGTCGTCGAGGACGGTGCGGTGCTCCAGTCTTCGGTCGTTTGGCCCCGGACGAGGATTCACAAGGGGGCGCGGCTCCTCGAGAACATCATCGGCTCGGACTGCGAGATACGGGGGCGGGCCTTTTTGGCTGAACGGGCGGTGATCAGCGATCATTGCGTCATCGGGACCGAAGCGGTGGTCAAGGCGAACGTCAAGGTATGGCCGCACAAGGAGGTGGAGGACGGTGCGGTTCTGTCCTCTTCCCTCGTGTGGGGGGGGAAGTGGGCGCGTTCGCTGTTCAGCGCATACGGCATCTACGGACTGGCCAATCACGAGATCACTCCCGAGTTCGCCGCCAAGGTCGGGGCGGCGTTTGCCGCGACCTTCGGCAAGAAGGTCGTCCTCTCCACGAGCAGGGACACCCACAAGACCTCCCGCATGATCAACCGGGCCATCATGACCGGAATGCTGTCGGTGGGGGCGGATGTCCACGACTACGGCGTCACGCCGCTGCCCGTCGTCCGGTATCTCGCCCGCAGCCACCGGGAGGAGAGGGGAGGAGTCCACACGCGGAAGAGCCCCTTCGACTCGTCCTTCGTGGACCTGAAGTTCTTCGATGACAGCGGGTTGAACCTCCCCGTCAGCGCGGAACGGAGCATCGAGCTTCTCTTCTTCCGGGAGGACTTCGTCCGCGCGGACACCGAGGAGACGGGGGAGATCTCCTTTCCCGTTGGGGGGTTCGATACATACGTCGACGGTTTCCTCCGGGCCATCGACGTTAAAACCGTCAAGGAGCGGGGGTTCAATATCGTGCTCGACCACTCCCACGGCTCCTCGGCTCTCCTGTTCCCCCGGATCCTCGGGCGCCTGGGCGTCGAGACGGTCGCGCTGAACGCGAACCTCGATTCGGCGAAGATCACGAAGACGGAGGAGGAGTTCCAGAAGGGTCTTTCCCATTTGATGGCCATCTCGCGGTCCCTTTCCGCGGACTTCGGGGTGATGATCGACACCGGCGGGGAGAAGATCTTCCTCGTGGACGAGAAGGGGGACATTCTTCCGGACTGGGTTGCCCTTCAGGTGCTCTGCCTCCTCGCATGCCGTCGGAAAAGATCCGGGAAGGTCGGCGTCCCCGTCACCGCCTCCCGAAACCTGGAGAAGATCGCCTCGCGGTTCGGGATGGACGTCATCCGCACGAGGACCCTCCCGCGGTCCCTCATGGAGACGGCCGCCCTCGAGGGGGTCTCCATCGTCGGGGACGACAGTGGAGGATATGCTTTCCCGGGGTTCCAGCCCGCTTTCGACGGCATGTTCGCGATCGTCAGACTCATGGAGATGCTGTCCGCCGAGGGGCGCTCCCTCTCCGACATTCTGCGGGAAATCCCCCCCACGGCGATGGTGAAAAAGAGGATCCCGTGCGCATGGGAGCGCAAGGGGGTGTTCATGCGCATGCTCTCCGACCATGCCAAGGGGAAACCGAGCCAGTACATCGACGGGGTGAAGATCTTCCACGACGAGGACTGGGCGCTCGTCTACCCGAGCCAGGACGCCGCGTATTTTCACCTGTGTGTGGAAGCCGAGGAGAGGCGAGAGGCGGAGGAGATCGCCGCGCATTACGTAGACCTTTTCTTGGACTGGGAGAAGAAGCTGTGACGGGAGGGGATCCGCTCCGGGTCCACATGATGGAGGTGGGGCCGCTCGCGGTGAACGCCTACCTCGTAGAGCACGTGGCGACCCGGAAGGCGGTCGTGTTCGACCCCGGTGGCGACGGGGAGATGATCCTGGGCGAGATCGCCCGCCTGGGTCTCACGGTGACGAAGATCCTCCTGACCCACGGCCATTTCGACCACGTGGGGGCGGTGGGTCTTCTCCGGGAGAAGACGGGGGCTCCCGTGCACATTCACCCGGGGGACGCAGACAGGATGGCGGGGGCAAGCCGGCAGGGGATGCTGTTCGGCCTGTCCGTTCCCGCCCCCCCCCCGCCGGACGTCCTCGTGGAGGAGGGGAACACCGTAGGGTTCGAAGATCAGAAGTTCCTCGTGGCGCACACACCGGGGCACACCCCCGGCTGTGTATCCTATCTCGTGGGAAAGATGGCGTTCGTCGGGGATCTCATTTTCGCGGGATCCATCGGCCGGACGGACCTTCCCGGGGGAAACCACGAGCAGTTGATCGAATCGGTCAGAAAGAAGATCTTCCCCCTGCCCGATGACACGGTCCTGTTCCCGGGGCACGGGCCTGCCACGACGGTCGGGGAGGAGAAACGGTCCAACCCGTTTTTCTAGGGAGGGAAACCAAAGTGGGCGTGCTGTCAGGCAAGGAGATCATACTCGGGGTTACGGGGGGGATCGCGGCCTACAAGGCATGCGAGATCATCCGGGAGCTGAGAAAAGAGGGGGCCAACGTCCAGACGATCCTCACCGCGTCGGGGTCGCAGTTCATCACCCCCCTGACCCTTCAGACGCTCTCCAGGAACCCGGTGGTCATGGATCTCTGGAACCTGATTTCCGAGTCGGAGATCGGGCACATCTCCCTTGCGCAGAGGGCCCACCTTCTCCTGATCGCCCCGGCCACGGCGAACATCCTCGGGAAGATCCGGGGCGGCATCGCGGACGACATGCTGTCGACGGTCGTCATGGCGACGACGGCCCCCGTGGTGGCGGCCCCCGCGATGAACACCCAGATGTATTCGTCGGCGGCGGTCCAGGAAAACATCGAGGTTCTTCGGTCCCGCGGTTTCCTGTTCGTCGAGCCCGACGAGGGGGAGCTCGCCTGCGGGACGGTGGGGCCGGGACGCCTTGCTTCGGTAGGCAAGATCGTCGAGATGGCCAGGATCGTGCTCGCGGAGAAGATCCTCGAAGGAAAGAGGGTCGTCGTGAGCGCGGGGGCCACGGCCGAAAACATCGACCCCGTCCGCTTCCTCTCCAACCGGGCCTCCGGCAAGATGGGGTTCTCGCTGGCCCGCGTGGCGCGCCGGTTCGGGGCCGATGTGACGCTCGTGACCGGCCCGACCGCCCTGGACGATCCCTCTTTCATAAAGACCGTCCGTGTCCGCACTGCGGAGGAGATGCAAAAGGCGGTCGAGCGGGAATCCTCTTCCGCGGACGCCGTCGTGATGTGCGCCGCCGTGGCCGACTTCCGCGCCACGACCGTCGCCCCGGCCAAGATCAAGAAGGACGGTGGAGGGCT
>DAOUUI010000225.1 GCA_030668225.1 Deltaproteobacteria bacterium | reverse complement strand
ATCTTTTCCGCCTCTTCCCTGTATGCGTTCATCACGTACGGGATGCCGGAAATTCTTTCCGCCTCCTCCGTGAGCGACATGAGGTCCCTTCGGGAAAGGGTGGAGAGCCGGAATTTGCGGCTGCCCGCCATCAACTGCTGGAGCCCGACCTCCAGTTTCTTGCCGAAGGTGTAGATCCCCAGGGCGCCCAGGGGGATGTTTTTGGCCTCCTTCCCGTACTTCTCCACGAGATCCTCATACAGGATGAAGATCTCCTCGATCTTCTCCCCGTATTTGGAGACGGTCTTCGGCAGGGTCTTCTCCTTGATCCACGTGCCGATGTTCTTCCCCACCATCCCGGGGATCATGAGGCCCCTGCCCATGCAGACCGCCTTGAAGTAGGGGCTCCCCATGGCGAGGACCTTGTAGATGCCGTCCTCCGTGGAGAATCCGCCGGCCATGGCGAGATCCGGGACCCGTATCCCCCGGCGCCGCAGTTTTTCGCAGAACTCGTACGCAAGGGACTGCAGGTAGAACGTCGGGATCCCCCACTCGTTCATCATGGGCCACGGGCTCATCCCGGTGCCGCCGGGCGCCCCGTCGATCGTGAGCAGGTCGATTTTCGCCTCGGCGGAGTACCGGATCGCCATGGCGAGCTCCACCATGGAATAGGCGCCGGTCTTCAGCGTCACCCGCTGGAACCCGAGGTCCCGAAGTCGCTGGACCTCGGCGAGAAACGACTCCTTCGTCACGAAGCCCAGGCGCGAATGGCGCTCGAACTCCTTGAGCGCGCCGTCTTCGAACGCCCTCTGGATCTCGGGATGGGTGGGGTCGGGCAGAACCACGTATCCCCGGTTCTTCAGCTCTATCGCCCGGGTGAGCGTGTCCACCTGGATCTCGCCGCCGATGCACTTTGCCCCCTGCCCCCACTTCAGTTCGATGGTGTCGAGCTTGTGCTTGTCGAGCACGTATTCGGCGACACCGAGCCTCGTGTCCTCCACGTTCATCTGGATGAGGATCTCCCCGTACCCCTCGTGGTACTTCTTGTACGTTTCGATCCTCCTGTCCATCTCGGGGGATTTCTTCACCTTGCCTGCGTCGTTAAGCTCCAACTGGGGATCGATGCCGCAGACGTTCTCCCCGCATACCAGGGTGACCCCGGAGATGGCGGCCCCGACGGCGAAATGCTCCCAGTTGGTTTCCGCGATCTCGGTCGAGCCCAGCGCCCCCGTGAAAACGGGAACCCGCATCTTGACCTTCTTGTCCCAGCCGTACTCCGTTTCGGTATTGGCATGGGAGAACACCGCCGTGTCCGGCCCCGGCTCAACACCCTCGGGCAGCCCTTCCGCTCCCACTGCGTATCCCTGGATGTTGATGTGGGAGTAATCGACGGGATAGTCCTTGTCCGCGCCGGCCGTCGTCGTCCCGAACGGCCCCGGGTAGATGACCTCCCGACCTCGGAAGGAGGAAAGCCAGATCTCGCATCCCCCCTTGCATCCGTCCAGGCAATCGCTGCAGATTCCCGACATGGGGACGACGCTTCTGGACCGGTTGAACGTTCCTGTGGCGCTGCTTGCGTTCGGTTTGCGCAGGTTACCCATATCTTTCCCTCCTGGTTGTGAATACTTGAGCTCGGAATCGGTTTTTGTGAAGTAAACCGCTACCGGCAACAACAGTGTCAGCGCTCGTCTGTTTCAGGGATGTAAAACGTAGCAAATAAACGATGGTTATGCAACGGAGAACTATCCCCGGACGGAATCTTACGTTTTCCGGCCCAGGGAGCGCACCTCCCGGTTCCTTCCCGACCGCAGTCGCTTGAGCAGACTGCTGCAGGGAAGCGTGTT
>DAOUUI010000148.1 GCA_030668225.1 Deltaproteobacteria bacterium | reverse complement strand
GGTCACCGTCTACATTCCGGGCGAAGGGCACAACCTCCAGGAACACTCCGTCGTGTTGATTCGGGGAGGAAGGGTCAAGGATCTCCCCGGTGTGCGGTATCACATCATACGCGGGAAGCTGGATTCCGTTGGTGTCCAAGACAGACGGAAGTCGCGGTCGAAGTACGGAACAAAACGACCCAAATAGTTTCCCCTGACCGTAACGAGGAAGTACCGGCCTTTCCCGGCAAATCCGCCGGAACGGGTAAAAAAGGTGGTAACCGCCATGATCCACGGGGATTGCGCTCGTGGGGAATGGCTAGTTGTATGTTCGACGAGCAGGCATATTCGTGAGGAGGCATTCCTGATGCCGAGACGAGGTTATGTGTCCAGACGAGTCGCAGGGGCGGACCCGGTATATGGCGATGCGCTCGTTGCGAGGATGATCACGGGGATCATGCACAAGGGGAAAAAGACCGTTGCGGAAAAGATCGTATACGGCTCGATGGAAATCCTGAAGGAGAAGGTGAAAGAAGACCCGGTAAGCATCCTCAAGAAGGCGGTGGAAAACACCAAGCCGGTTCTTGAGGTCAAATCACGCCGGGTGGGGGGGGCAACCTATCAGGTTCCGATAGAGGTTCGCCCCGAGCGGCGACTGGCTCTCTCGCTACGGTGGATGATCAGTTTCGCAAGAGGACGCTCCGAAAAGACGATGGTCGCCCGCCTGTCGGGGGAAATCCTGGACGCCTATAACAACCGGGGGTTGACGGTCAAGAAGAAGGAAGACACCCACAAGATGGCCGAGGCAAACAAGGCCTTCGCACATTACCGCTGGTAAACCTTAAGGAATGTCGGGAAGGAAGACGAGGAAGTGGCAAGAACCACGCAGTTGGAAAATACCCGGAACATCGGGATCATGGCCCATATAGACGCCGGGAAGACCACTACGACGGAGCGGGTCCTGTACTACACGGGCGTCTCCCACAAGATGGGGGAGGTGCACGAGGGGACTGCGACCATGGACTGGATGGAGCAGGAGCAGGAACGAGGCATCACGATCACCTCCGCGGCAACCACCTGCTTCTGGAGGGAACATCGGATCAACATCATCGACACTCCCGGACACGTGGACTTCACGATCGAGGTGGAACGTTCGCTTCGAGTCCTGGACGGGGCAGTTGCCGTGTTCTGTGCCGTGGGAGGGGTCGAGCCCCAGTCGGAGACCGTGTGGAGGCAGGCCGACAAGCACCGCGTTCCGCGTCTGGCGATGATCAACAAGATGGACCGCACGGGGGCGGATTACGATCGTGTCGTACGAATGTTGAAAGAGCGCCTCGGAGCGAATCCCGTCCCGATCCAGCTTCCTCTGGGCAAGGAAGAAAATTTCCGCGGGATCATCGACCTGGTCCGGATGAAGGCAATCGTGTGGGATGAAGACATTCTCGGGGCCAAGTACCGGGTCGAGGACATTCCCGCAGATATGGAAGATGCCGCTGCGTCTGCGCGGGAACACCTTCTGGAGTCCCTGTCCGACGTCAACGACTCGCTTCTCGAGGAGTATCTGGCCGGTAACAAGATCGAAGTGGGTGCACTGCAGGCGGCGATCCGCGAGGCGACGATCGGCCTCCGGATCGTGCCCGTCCTTTGCGGAACCGCATTCCGGAACAAGGGAATCCAGCCTTTTCTCGACGCCATTGTGGATTACCTTCCCTCTCCCCTCGACAAACCACCGGTGGAAGGCATCGATCCACGCGACGGGTCGGTTGCCATCCGCGGGGCCTCCGACGAGGAGCCCTTCACCGGCCTGGCCTTCAAGATCATGACGGATCCGTTCGTCGGGCAACTCACGTTTCTGCGTGTCTATTCCGGGACGCTCAACTCGGGTGACCACGTATACAACTCCACGAGGCAGAAGAAAGAGCGGATCGGCCGAATTCTCAAGATGCACGCGAACAAGAGAGAAGAGATCAAGGCGGTTTACGCGGGCGACATTGCGGCCTGCGTCGGTCTGAAAAACGCCTTTACCGGCGAGACTCTGTGCACCCCGGACCATGAAATCGTACTCGAATCCATCTCCGCGCCCGCTCCCGTGATATCCATCGCCATCGAGCCGAAAACGAAGGTCGACCAGGAAAAGCTTGGCTTTTCCCTGCAAAAGCTCGCCCTGGAGGATCCCTCCTTCCACGTGAAAGTGGACGAGGAGACGGGGCAGACGCTGATCGCCGGCATGGGAGAGCTGCATCTGGAAATCATCGTGGACCGGCTGTTGCGGGAGTTCAAGGTGGCGGCGAACGTGGGCCGTCCCCAGGTCGCCTACCGGGAGACGGTCACTCGCACCGCGAAGGACGAGGGGCGCTATGTCCGGCAGACGGGAGGGCGGGGACAGTACGGGCACGTCAAGATCTCCGTGGAGCCGAACGAGGCAGGAAAGGGGTTCGAGTTCGTCAACAAGATCGTCGGGGGGGCCGTCCCGAAGGAATACATCTCCGCCGTGGAGAAAGGCGTGCGGGAGGCATCGGAGACGGGGATCGTGGCAGGCTATCCCGTAGTCGATGCGATCGTGACGCTTATCGACGGGTCCTATCATGATGTGGACTCCTCCGAGATGGCGTTCAAGATCGCGGGCTCGATGGCATTCAAGTCGGCATGCCAGAGCGCATCCCCTGTTCTTCTTGAGCCGGTGATGGCGGTGGAGGTGGTAACCCCGGATGCGTTCATGGGGGACGTGATTGGAGACTTGAGCTCACGCCGCGGGCGCATCCAGAAAATCGAAGTTCGGGGCAACACCCAGGTAATCGACTCCCACGTGCCCCTCTCGGAGATGTTCGGGTACGCAACGGATCTGCGGTCGAAGACGCAGGGAAGAGCCACCTACACCATGCAGTTTGACCACTACGAGCACGCCCCGATCTCCATAAGCGAGGAAGTCGTAGCGAAAGTGAAGGGCGCTTAGACGAAAACCCGCGAAAGGGAGGGAACGCACATGGCCAAGCAGAAATTCGAGCGTAAGAAGCCGCACGTAAACGTCGGTACGATCGGTCACGTGGATCACGGCAAGACGACTTTGACCGCGGCGATTACGAAGGTATTGGCGACTCGCGGGCTGGCGCAGTTTGTGGCGTTTGATCAGATTGACCGTGCTCCTGAGGAGCGTGAGCGCGGGATCACGATTGCGACGGCTCACGTGGAGTACGAGACGGAGAAACGTCATTATGCGCACGTGGACTGTCCCGGTCACGCCGACTACATCAAGAACATGATCACGGGCGCGGCTCAGATGGACGGTGCGATTCTGGTGGTTTCGGCGGCGGACGGTCCGATGCCTCAGACTCGGGAGCACATTTTGCTTGCCCGTCAGGTTGGGGTTCCCAGCATCGTGGTGTTTTTGAACAAGGTGGACATGGTGGACGATCCGGAGCTTTTGGAGCTGGTGGAGCTTGAGCTCCGGGAGCTTTTGACCAAATACAATTTTCCCGGGGACGATATTCCGATCGTTCAGGGATCGGCTCTGAAGGCTCTGGAGTGCGGTTGCGGGAAGGCGGAGTGCGCCTCCTGCAAGTGCATCACCGACCTGACGAACGCGGTGGACTCGTTTATTCCGATGCCTGTTCGTGACGTGGACAAGCCGTTTTTGATGGCGGTGGAGGACGTGTTTTCGATTTCGGGCCGTGGCACGGTGGTGACCGGCCGTGTGGAGCGCGGTGTGGTCAAGGTGGGGGACGAGGTGGAGATTTTGGGGATTCGTCCTACGCAGAAGACGATTGCCACGGGCGTGGAGATGTTCCGGAAGCTGTTGGATCAGGGCCAGGCGGGGGACAACATCGGCGTTTTGCTTCGCGGGACGAAGAAGGACGAGGTGGAGCGCGGTCAGGTTCTGGCGAAGCCCGGTTCGATCACTCCTCACCGGCAGTTCAAGGCGTCGGTGTACATTTTGACGAAGGAGGAGGGTGGTCGTCACACGCCGTTTTTCAACGGGTACCGTCCCCAGTATTACTTCCGGACGACGGACGTGACGGGTGTGGCGACGCTTCCGGAGGGCGTGGAGATGGTGATGCCCGGGGACAGCGTGGCGTTGACGATTGAGCTGATCACTCCGGTGGCGATGGAGAAGGAGCTGCGGTTCGCGATCCGCGAGGGCGGGCGCACCGTGGGGGCCGGCGTCGTCTCGGAAATCGTGGAATAAGTCCAGGAAGAGG
>DAOUUI010000057.1 GCA_030668225.1 Deltaproteobacteria bacterium | reverse complement strand
CCGGGGACAGCGTGGCGTTGACGATTGAGCTGATCACTCCGGTGGCGATGGAGAAGGAGCTGCGGTTCGCGATCCGCGAGGGCGGGCGCACCGTGGGGGCCGGCGTCGTCTCGGAAATCGTGGAATAAGTCCAGGAAGAGGATCGGGGAGAGGAATGCGGGACATCATCACGCTGGCCTGTTCCGAGTGCAAGAACAGGAACTACACGACCACCCGGAACAAGAAAACGATGACCGAGAAGCTGGAACTGAAGAAGTTCTGTCCCTCGTGCAGGAAGCACACGGCGCACAAGGAGACCAAGTAGCCGGAATGGGGGAAGGCCAGTAGCTCTAACGGTTAGAGCACCGGACTCCAAATCCGGGTGATGGGGGTTCGAATCCCTCCTGGCCTGCCATCCTCATACGTCGAGACGGGGAGAAGCGCGATTCATGGCGAAGTCGATCAAGGATAGATTGTACGAACGTCTTCCGGGGACCAGAACGACGATGGGGGAGGTGCGACCGAAGCAGCAGGAAAGCGTCGGGCTTCCTCAGAAAATCTCCGGGTTTTGGCGGGAGTTCAAGACCGAGATGAAGAAGGTGACATACCCGAGTCGCAAGGAAACGGTTTCCACGACGGCCGTGGTGATCGTCACCGTGCTTGTCATCGTGCTGTTCCTGGGGCTGGTCGATTACGGTTTGGGCAGGATCATGTATTCCGTCCTGAACTTCTAACTTTCCGATAGAGGATTCGATGACGAGACAGTGGTACGTGGTTCATACCTATTCGGGGTATGAGAAGAAAGTGAAGGAATCGCTCCTGAACCGGATCGAGGCGGAAGCGGTGCAGGAACGGTTCGGGGAGGTGCTCATCCCCTCCGAAACCGTGGTGGAGATGAAGAAGGGGAAGAAGCGCACGGGGACGCGCAGCTTCTTCCCGGGATACCTGCTCGTCCAGATGGAGCTCGACGAAAAAACCTGGCACCTGGTGCGGCATACCCCGAAGGTGACGGGATTCGTGGGGGGGAAGACTCCGGCGCCCATTCCCGAATCCGAGGTGGAGGATATCAGATCCCAGATGGTGGAAGGGCGTCTCAAGCCGAAGCCGAAGGTGACCTTCACCGAGGGGGAGAACGTGCGCGTCAACGACGGACCCTTCTCGAATTTCAACGGGGTCGTGGAAAGCATCAAGCCGGACAAGGGGAAAGTGGTCGTTCTCGTCTCCATCTTCGGGCGGGCGACGCCCGTGGAGCTCGATTTTACCCAGGTGGAAAAAAGCTGACAGGACGGGGGGAGGAAACTCATGGCGAAGAAAGTCATTACACAGATCAAGCTCCAGATTCCGGCAGGAAAGGGGAACCCCTCTCCCCCCGTGGGGCCCGCCCTCGGGCAGCATGGCGTCAACATCATGGAGTTCTGCAAGGTCTTCAACGCAAAGACGGCATCCCAGGAGGGGATGATCATCCCGGTGGTCATCACGGTGTACGCGGACCGGTCGTTCACCTTCATCATGAAGACCCCTCCCGCGTCGGTCCTCCTGCTCAAGGCCGCGGGGATCGAGAAGGGGAGCAAGACGCCGAAGAAGGAGAAGTGCGGGACGATACCCCGGGCCAAGGTCGAGGAGATCGCGAAGCTCAAGATGGTCGATCTGGATGTGAAAGATCTGGCCGCGGCGGTAAAGACCGTCGAGGGAACGGCCAGGAGCATGGGGCTGGATGTAGTCTGAACAACGCGACAGAAGGAGAGAGAAATGCCGAAAAAGGGCAAAAAACACCTGGAATCACGTAAGAAGGTGAACAGGGAGGCAAAGTATTCTCTCGACGAGGCACTTGAACTGCTGAAAGGTGCGGCGCTCGCCAAGTTCGACGAGACGGTGGAGGTGGCGATGCGCCTGGGTGTGGATCCGAAGTATCCGGATCAGCAGGTAAGAGGCTCCGTCGTGCTGCCGAACGGTACCGGGAAGAACGTCCGGGTCGTGGTGTTCGCCAAGGGGGAAAAGGAGAAGGAGGCCAAGGACGCGGGGGCCGACGACGTGGGTTCCGACACGCTCGTTGCGAAGATCCAGGGCGGGTGGCTCGACTTCGACAAGGCCGTCGCGACACCCGACATGATGGGGGCCGTCGGCAAGATCGGAAAGATCCTGGGCCCGAGGGGGTTGATGCCAAACCCGAAGGTGGGAACGGTCACGTTCGATGTCGGGAGGGCCGTTCGCGATCTGAAGGGAGGCAAGGTCGAGTTCAAGGTGGACAAGACCGGGACTCTCCACTCCGGGATCGGAAAGATAAGTTTCGGGACGGACAAGATCAAGGAGAACTTTCTCGCGTTCTTCGAGGCGATCGAGAAGGCGAAACCTTCCGCCGCCAAGGGAACGTATATCCGCTCCATCGCGATTTCCTCGACGATGGGGGTGGGGATCAAGCTCAACGCGAGTGCGCTTCAGACGGAATAGCGTAACGGGGGGACACTCTGTCCCGGGGACACTCCTGATTCTTTCGTCGAAAAAACAAGGAGTGTCCCCGCCCATTAGGAGTGTCCCCCAATGATTGGTAAACGGGAACTTCTTTTGTCAAAGACCGCCGGTTCGCCGTCAGGCGATCAAAGGGGTGAATGCCCGGCCCGCGCAGACAAGGGGGACGAAAAGACCATGGCGAACGGACGGTTTGCCTTGCCTGGCCCTTGGGACTTTGACAGAGGTTTCGACTAAGGGTACCACTCTACAAAGGAAGGGGGCGTGAGCGAGGTGAAAAAGATGAGCAAGGCGGACACCGTCGAGGCGATGCGGGAGATCATCGCCAGCCAGAAAGGTTCCGTGCTCGCGGAGTACCGGGGTCTCACGGTGGCCGAGATCACCCGGCTCCGGAAGAAACTCCGGGAAATCGATGCGGAATTCAAGGTGGTGAAGAACACCCTGATCCGCAGGGCTTCGAAGGACTCCGGGTTTTCCCAGCTCGAGGAGTTCTTCATCGGTCCAACCGCCATAGGCTTCACGGCGGGCGATCCCGTATTGCTGGCGAAAGCCATGCGGGAGTATGCGGTCGGGAACAAGAAAATCCGGCTGAAGGCAGGGTACTTCGAGGGAAAGGTTTTATCGGCAAAGGAGATCGAGACGCTGGCGGAAGTCCCGCCGCGGGATGTGCTTCTTTCCCGGTTGGTCGGCGGATTGGCGTCGCCCATCACGAGAATGGCGCAGGTGCTCTCCGGGCCGATAAGAAAACTGGCATACGGACTGCAATCCATCCACGACCAAAAATCCAAACAGGTTAGTGCCTGATACAGGGAGGAAACGAACATGGCAACGATGACGAAAGAGGAATTTCTTACGATGGTGGAGGGCCTTACGGTGCTCGAGCTCCACGAGTACGTGAAGGCCCTCGAGGAAAGATTCGGTGTAACGGCGGCGGCCCCAGTGGTGGCGGTGGCAGCTGCCGGCGCAGCCGCGCCGGCAGCCGAGGAGCAGACGGAGTTCGACGTAGTCCTGACTGATTTCGGGGACAAGAAGATCCAGGTGATCAAGGTGGTCCGCGAGATCACGGGGCTGGGGCTGAAGGAGGCGAAGGACCTCGTCGAAGGGGTTCCGAAACCCGTCAAGGAAGCGGTTGAGAAGAAGGAAGCGGAGGATCTGAAGAAGAAGATCGAGGAAGTAGGGGGAAAGGCGGAAATCAAGTAGGAATCGTGAAGCCTACGGAAGGGATGGGGGGGCAACTCCTGCCCCCTGTGCCGAAACCTTTGCCAGTACCCCCGGGGTGAGAACATGTCGCATATGGATTACCGGAACATAATCAAGCGGGTCGACTTTTCAAAAATCGGGAAAGTCGTTGAAATACCCAATCTCATCAAGGCGCAGCGGGAATCTTACGAAGACTTCCTGCAGATGAACGTTCCGCCCGAGAAACGAAAAGACATCGGTCTGCAGTCCGTCTTCAAGAGCATCTTCCCCATCAAGGATTACAACGAGCGGGCCACACTGGAGTTTCTTTCCTGCTCCATCGGGCAGCCGAAGTGGAGCGAGGAGGAATGCCGCGAGCGGGGCATGAACTTCGCAGCCCCGATCAAGGTGACCGTACAGCTCGTCATTTTCGACGTGGACGAGAGGACCGCCGCCCGCACCATCCGGGACGTCAAGGAGCAGGAGGTCTTCTTTGGCGAGATCCCTCTCATGACGACCCGCGCCACCTTCATCATCAACGGGACGGAACGGGTCATCGTAAGCCAGTTGCACCGCTCGCCCGGAGTCTTCTTCGAGCACGACAAGGGAAAATCCCACGCCTCCGGAAAGGTTCTCTTCTCCTCGCGGATCATTCCGTACCGAGGGTCGTGGCTGGACTTCGAGTTCGACCACAAGGACCTGCTGTACGTAAAGATCGACCGGAAACGGAAATTCCCCATTGCTGTCCTCTTGCGGGCGATCGGGATGTCCACCGAAGAGCTTCTGCGGCGGTTCTACGAAGTCGAGGAAGTGACCGTAGAGGGGGACAAGTACAACAAGGCGTTCCGTCCCGAACTCATGGTCGGGCTCAAGATGCCCGTGGAGATCCGGCATCCCAAGACCAACGAGGTCGCGTTCAAGAAGGGGATCAAGGTCTCCAAGAAGCGGGCGGAGCGATTCGCCGACGTCCCGTTCGGAAAACTTTCTCTCTCCCTCGAAGATCTCCTCCAGAAAGTGTGTGTCACCGACATCGCGGACCCGGAGACGGGGGAGAACCTGCTCGAGTGCGGACAAAGGATCACAGAGGAAACACTCGCCATCATCCGGGAAAAGAGGATCACCGCTCTTTCGGTCTTCTCGCTGGAGAATGCCGACCGGGCGATCTGGGAAGGACTTTTAACCGACAAGATCAAGGAGCGGGACGAAGCCCTGAAAGAGATCTACAAGAAGATGCGTCCGGGAGACCCTCCCACGAAGGATGCCGCAATCTCCCTGTTCGAAAACATGTTTTTCAACCCGGAACGCTACAGCCTGTCGAAAGTCGGCAGGCTCAAACTGAACCACAAGCTCGGAATCACCGACGGAAACCTGGACACGACCGTGCTGCAGTTCGAGGACATCCTCAAGGTGATCCGGTACCTCATCGACCTGAAGAACGGGATCGGCGAGGCGGACGACATCGACAACCTCGGGAACCGGCGCGTCCGCACCGTGGGGGAACTGATCGAGAACCAGTTCCGGATGGGACTGGTGCGCGTGGAGAGGGCAATCCGGGAGAAGATGAGCCTGCAGGACATCGAGACCCTGATGCCGCACGACCTGATCAACGCGAAGCCTGTTTCCGCGGTCATCAAGGAGTTTTTCGGGTCCTCGCAACTTTCCCAGTTCATGGACCAGACCAACCCCCTGTCGGAAGTCACGCACAAGCGACGCGTCTCGGCTCTGGGCCCGGGCGGTCTGACGCGGGAGCGGGCAGGGTTCGAGGTACGGGACGTGCATCCGACGCACTACGGGCGGATCTGCCCGATCGAGACGCCGGAAGGGCCGAACATCGGACTGATCGCGTCCCTCTCGACCTTCGCTCGGATCAACGAGTTCGGATTCATCGAGACCCCGTACCGGGTGGTTCAGGATTCCACCGTGACGAAAGAGATCGTATCCCTCTCCGCGATGGACGAGGAAAGGCACATCATCGCGCAGGCGAATGCCCCCATCGACGAGAAGGGCAGGTTCGAGCGGGACGTCGTGATCGCCCGGAAGGAGGGCGAGTTCGCGATGGTGCGCGCAGGGGAAGTCACCCTCATGGACGTCTCACCGAACCAGCTGGTATCCGTCGCGGCTTCGCTCATTCCCTTCCTGGAACACGACGACGCCAACCGGGCGCTCATGGGATCCAACATGCAGAGGCAGGCCGTTCCGCTGCTGCGAACGGAACCTCCCCTTATAGGAACGGGGATGGAGGCCGTGGTTGCCCGTGATTCCGGTGCGGCGGTGGAGGCCCGGCGGGGAGGAACCGTGGAATCCGTGGACTCCCGGCGGATCGTCATTCGTCCGGATGAACCGGACGCAAGCGGCAAGTACGGCGCGGACATCTACAACCTCGTCAAGTTCCGGCGGTCCAACCAGAACACCTGCATCAACCAGAAGCCGATCGTTTCCGCGGGGAAGAAGGTAAAAGCGGACGAGGTGATCGCAGACGGCCCGGCCACCGCGCTCGGCGAGCTCTCCCTCGGCAGGAACGTACTCGTTGCCTTCATGCCATGGCGTGGGTACAACTTCGAGGATTCCATCCTCGTTTCCGAAAAGATCGTCAAGGAGGACATATTCACCTCGATCCATATCGAGGAGTTCGAGTGCGTGGCCCGGGAGACGAAGCTCGGGAAAGAGGAAATCAGCGCGGACATCCCGAACATCAGCGAGGAGTCGCTCAAGGACCTTGACGAAAGCGGAATCGTGCGGATCGGAGCGCGCGTGAAACCGATGGACATTCTCGTGGGAAAGGTCACTCCCAAAGGCGAGACGCAGCTTTCCCCCGAGGAAAAGCTGCTCCGGGCGATCTTCGGAGACAAGGCGGGGGACGTGAAGGATTCCTCCCTCCGTGTCCCGCCGGGGATCGAGGGAATCGTCATCGACTCGAAGGTGTTCACCCGCAAGGGCGGTGAGAAGGACGACCGCGCACACGCCTATGAAGAAAGGGAGATGGGGAGGCTTGTGCGGGACCAGGACGACGAAATCCGGATCATCATGGAGACTGCCCATGGAAAGATGCGGGGGCTCCTCCTCAACAAGGTCTCTGCGACCCGCCTCACGGGCGAAGACAAATCCGACGTGATCCTCGGCAAGAAGAAGAAACTCACCGAGGAAGTTCTCGACGGAATACCGAAAACCATGTGGGCACAGATCGAGATCGAGGAGGATCCGACGGCCAGGGAGCTCCTGGCAGATATCTACCAGGTCGCCCAGGACCAGGTGAGCCTGATCAAGGCGGTCTTCGAAGAGAGGATCGGGCGCATGCGGAAAGGGGACGAGTTGCCCCCGGGCGTCCTCAAGATGGTGAAGGTGTTTATCGCGATGAAACGGAAGCTGTCGGTAGGGGACAAGATGGCAGGTCGGCACGGGAACAAGGGGGTGATCTCCCGGAGCGTGCCGGAAGAGGACATGCCGTGCCTCGCAGACGGCACGCCCGTAGACATTGTGCTCAATCCGCTCGGCGTTCCCTCCCGAATGAACGTGGGGCAGATCATGGAGACTCATCTCGGATGGGCCGCGCGCGATCTGGGAGAGATGGTTCAGCGAATGATCGAAAGCGAGTTCAGCCCCGGGGCAATGAAGGAGTGGCTCCGGAAGATCTACAATTCGGACAGGTTCGGGGAATATCTCGATAACCTCACCGATGACGAGATCCGGAAGGTAGCCGCACTCATGTCCGGTGGGGTGTTCATGGCATCCCCCGTCTTCAGCGGGGCGAATGAGGAGGAGATCAAGCGATACCTGCAGCTGGCGGGACTGCCGGAGTCCGGGCAGACCACCCTGTACGACGGCATGAACGGTGAAGCGTTTCAGCAGCAGGTGACCGTCGGATCGATGTACATGTTGAAGCTGCACCACCTCGTTGACGACAAAATCCACGCCCGGTCCACGGGGCCGTATTCCCTGGTGACCCAGCAACCCCTCGGGGGGAAGGCGCAGTTCGGCGGGCAACGTCTCGGGGAGATGGAAGTCTGGGCGCTTGAGGCGTACGGCGCCGCCTATACGCTCCAGGAATTCCTGACGGTGAAATCGGACGACGTACCAGGAAGGGCCAGAATGTACGAGGCGATCGTAAAAGGAAACTTCTCACTCGAGCCGGGTCTGCCCGAATCCTTCAACGTCCTCATCAAGGAACTGCAGGCGCTCGGTCTGGATGTCGAGCTGATCAGCCAGGAATCCAAGTAACACACGCGACCAGGGAACGTACCCGGGAGGCACCCATTGGAAGATCTCTTTACGCGATTTGAGAAACCTAAGGATCCGTTGTTTTTCACGGGAATCCGGATCTCCATCGCTTCGCCCGATCAGATCCGCAAGTGGTCCCACGGCGAAGTGAAAAAACCGGAAACCCTCAACTACCGGACGTTCAAGCCGGAGCGGGACGGCCTGTTCTGCGCGAAGATCTTCGGTCCGATCAAGGACTACGAGTGCAACTGCGGGAAGTACAAGCGAATGAAACACCGGGGGATCGTCTGCGAGAAGTGCGGGGTCGAGGTGATCCAGTCCAAGGTGCGCAGAGAGAGGATGGGGCAAATCGATCTGGCCGCGCCGGTCGCGCACATCTGGTTCCTCAAAAGCCTGCCGAGCCGGATTGCCACCATCCTCGACATGCCGATGAAGGAAATCGAGGCGGTGATCTACTTCGAAAAGTTCATCGTCATCGATCCCGGCAAGACGGACCTGCAGAAATTCGAGGTGCTCTCGGAGGGTAAATACCGGGAGATGCGGGAGGAAGCAGGCGATGCCTTCAAGGCCGGTCTCGGCGCGGAGGCAATCCGTACTCTCCTGTCGGAGTTGGACCTGGACAAGCTGTCGGAGGAGCTCCGCAGGGATATGGCCGACACGGCGTCCGAGGCCAAAAAGAAGAAAATATCGAAACGCCTGAGAATCGTCGAGGCATTCCGGGACAGCGGCCAGCGCCCGGAATGGATGATCTTGAACGTCATCCCGGTGCTTCCGCCGGATCTTCGTCCCCTGGTCCCTCTGGACGGAGGACGGTTCGCTACGTCGGATCTGAACGATCTGTACCGGCGGGTGATCAACCGGAACAACCGTCTGAAAAGGCTCCTCGATCTGTCCGCCCCGGAGATCATCATCCGGAACGAGAAGCGGATGCTGCAGGAGGCGGTGGACGCCCTTTTCGACAACGGACGCCGCGGGAAGCTCATCACGGGCTCCAACAGGCGGCCCCTGAAATCCCTGTCCGACATGTTGAAGGGAAAGGGGGAAGGTTCCGCCAGAACCTGCTCGGGAAACGGGTTGACTATTCCGGTCGTTCGGTGATCGTCGTCGGGCCGGAGCTGAAACTGCACCAGTGCGGTCTCCCGCAAAAGATGGCGCTCGAGCTGTTCAAGCCGTTCATCTTCAACAAGCTCGAGGAGGCAGGGTACGCAACCACCATCAAGGCGGCTAAAAAGATGGTGGAGAAGGAAAAGCGCGAGGTCTGGGACGCCCTGGACGAGGTCATCCGTCAGCTTCCGGTCATGCTCAACCGGGCCCCGACGCTTCACCGGCTGGGAATCCAGGCGTTCGAGCCCGTGCTGATCGAGGGGAAGGCGATCCAGTTGCACCCTCTGGTATGCACCGCTTTCAACGCGGATTTCGACGGAGACCAGATGGCGGTCCACGTCCCGCTTTCCATCGAGGCCCAGATGGAGGCGAGGGTACTGATGATGTCCACCAACAACATTCTTTCCCCTGCGCACGGGAAGCCGGTGATCAGCCCCACGCAGGACATCGTCCTCGGCATCTATTACCTCACCCGCCCGCGCGAAGGTCTCAAGGGTCAGGGCAAGAAATTTTCCGGTTTCGACGAGGTCCGCATCGCATTCGATGCGGGAGCAATCAAGCTGCAGACCAATATCCATGTCCGGGTCAACGGAAAAATGGTGGATACCACCACGGGGCGGGTCCTCCTGTACGAGGTGGTTCCGAAGGAGGTCCCGTTCGACCAGGTCAACCGTGTGATGAAAAAGAGGGATCTCGCGGAACTCATCGACGTTGCGTACCGACACTGCGGGCAAAAGGCGACCGTCCTCCTGTCCGACCATCTCAAAACGCTCGGATACACCTACGCAACCCTCTCGGGCATCTCGATCTGCATTAACGACATGAAGATCCCGAGCAACAAGGGGAAGCTTCTGGACAAGGCGACCGCTGAGGTTGAGGCCGTGGTGGAGGAGCACCAGGGCGGGCTGATCACCAACGGCGAGCGGTACAACAAGGTGGTCGACATATGGTCCGCGGCGACCGAGCAGATCGCCTCGGAGATGCTTCGCGAGATGGGGACGGAGACGATCAAGGGAAGCGATGGGAAGGACATGAAAGTCCCGAGTTTCAACCCCATCTACATGATGGCGGATTCGGGGGCCCGCGGCTCCGACAAGCAGATGCGCCAGCTTGCCGGGATGAGGGGCCTGATGGCCAAGCCTTCCGGGGAGATCATCGAGACCCCGATCACCTCGAACTTCCGCGAGGGGCTGTCCGTCGGCCAGTACTTCATCTCCACCCACGGGGCCAGGAAAGGCCTTGCCGACACCGCCCTCAAGACCGCGAACTCCGGGTACCTGACGCGGAGGCTGGTGGACGTGGCACAGGATTGCATCATCATCGAAGAGGACTGCCAGACGCTTGACGGAATCCCCGTTCGGGCGCTCGTGGAAGGCGGGGAGATCATCGACAAACTATCCGACCGCATCCTCGGGCGGGTTACGCTCGAGGACCTTTACGACAACGACGGGAACACCCTCGTCGAAGCCAACGAGGAAATCACGGAAGAGGTGGCGCGCCAGATCGAGATGTCGGGAATGGACGAGGTCAAGATCCGCTCCGCCCTGACGTGCGAGAGCAAGCGGGGAGTGTGCGCGCTCTGTTACGGGCGTGACCTCGCCCGGGGGAAGATGGTGACCAACGGGGAGGCGATCGGGATCATCGCGGCACAGTCGATCGGGGAGCCCGGGACGCAGCTCACGATGCGGACGTTCCACATCGGCGGAACGGCTTCCCGGTTCGTCGAACAGAGCTACATCCAGGGGAAACACCCGGGCAAGATCAAGTTCCAGGGCCTGGTCGTGGTGAAGAACAAGGAAGGGAAGAACGTCGCCATGAACCGGAACGGCTTCCTGATCGTCCAGGAGGAGAACAACCGGGAGCGGGAGAAGTACCCGATCACCTACGGGGCGACCCTCCTGGTGAAAAACGGGGAAAAGGTAAAGGAGGGGCAGCGGCTTGCCGAATGGGACCCCTACAACATCCCGATTCTCACGGAGGTTACGGGGGTCATCAAATTCGGGGATATCCTCGACGGGATCACAATGCGGGAACAGCTCGACGAGGTGACCGGACGCTCCACGCGGGTGATCATCGAACCGCGGGACCCGGACGCCCGTCCGCGCATCTCGATCAAGGACGTAAAGAACAGGACGCTCAAGCTCCCCGGCTCCACCAGCGACGCACGGTACCTTCTTCCCATAGGATCGAACATCCTCGTGGAAGAGGGGCAGGGAGTGCTTGCGGGCGACATCATCGTAAAGATTCCGCGGGAGACGACGAAGACAAAAGACATCACCGGCGGCCTTCCCCGTGTGGCCGAGCTCTTCGAGGCAAGGAAGCCCAAGGAGTTCGCCGTCATCTCCGAGATCGACGGCGTGGTGAGGCTCGGCAAGGACTTCAAGGGAAAACGGAAGATCCAGGTGGTTCCGGACATCGGGGAATCCCGGGAATACTCCATCCCCCGGGGGAAGCACATCACGGTACATGACGGGGAGAGAATCCGCGCCGGGGAGTCCCTCATGGACGGGTCTCCCAATCCCCACGACATCCTGCGGGTACAGGGGGACAAGGAGCTTGCCCGCTTTCTCGTAGACGAAATCCAGGAGGTTTACCGGCTCCAGGGAGTCCGGATCAATGACAAGCACATCGAGGTCATCGTCCGGCAGATGCTCCGGAGGGTCAAGATCAGCGACCCCGGGGACACCAGCTTTCTCGTGGGACAGAGCGTCGAGAAGTGGGTGTTCAAGGAGGAGAATGAGCGGATCCAGACGGAAGGAGACAATCCCGCAAAGGCCGACCCGCAACTCCTGGGGAT
>DAOUUI010000069.1 GCA_030668225.1 Deltaproteobacteria bacterium | reverse complement strand
GGGCATCGGATGGTTTATCCCTCATTCGCGATACCACTATAAATGCTTGGAAATACTTGAACAATTGGGTGAATGCCCTAATTCCCCGGGAATTCATACCTATGGAGGGAGGGGAATCGGATTATATCGGCGGGGTATTTCCCCCGGATGAGAGGCGGAATTTGCCTACCGAAGCATGCTCTCGGCGATCTTGATCAACTCGAAGGGGGCAGATTTTATCAAAACGTGGATCGTGTACTCTCCCTCCTTCCACGAGATCCCGGAACATGGCTCATTCCTCTGACACATCCCGACCCGGAGGAGGGCATCTCTTCCCTTTACCGGATACGAAATGCTCTCTTTCACCTTGATAATCTTGATCTTTTCTTCCGGAAGGAAATCCTCGGAGGTGGACTGGGAGATCAGGAGCATGGTGTCTTTGCCGGCCATCTTTTCAAATTCCATGATTACAGCCAGAAAAGGTTTTCCCTGCGCAAGAATCTTGGAAGGGGGCCAGTTCAGATTCTGCGGGAAGTACGACGGGATGAATATGGTTTTTATCTGCAGCGCTCCCTTGACCTCTTCCACATCCTTGTATTCCCTCATGCTGTCGACCTGAACCATCAACGGAAGCCAGTTGAAGAATTTCAACCCGAGGACCAGGATTCCGATGCCTGCCGAAAACGCGAAAAACCCCAGAATTTTTCCCCTCATGAATTTTCCCCGCTTCAGACGATGAAGTAGTTCATGACAAAGACAACCACAAGCGTAAGAAGGATGGCGAACCAACCCTTGTCCCCGGTATTGGCGTATCCCTTTTCCAGCCTCGTTATCCTGCTCAAAATATTGAGCCGGTGGCTGTACATCTCGAGATCTTCCATTTCATTCATGATGTTTTTTGGTTTGCCCGGCTTCTCCTCTTCATCAGTGATATACAACTTTCGCAGGGCATCCGCCAGGGCAAGGGGATTCCGTGTCAGGGAAACGGCGAAATCGTCGCAAACTTTCTCGTCCTCCTGGACGATTCGCCGGAATTCCAGGAGAACGACCGGGTTGTAAAACATGACGATCCGCAACAGAAACATGATCACGAGGAAAGGCCGCCTGCTCCGCATGACGTGGGCGAACTCGTGTGCGACGGCAGCTCGCACCTGTTCCCTGTCGAGAATCCCCAGAAGACTGGAAGACAGGTAGATCGACCCCTTTCTCCCCGTGGTGGAGAAAAGGACCACGTCGTCATCCTCCAGGACGAAGATGTCGGCCTTCTCCACCGGCAGATCTTTCAATACCTGGGCTATCATCGGATGTTCCTCTGCCCTCTCTCCCGAAATCTCGGAGCCTCTCGACTGATGGGTATGCCTGAGGATCGGGACCAGCTCCTGGAAAAAAAAGATCACGGCGGTGAGAAAAAACACCAGGAAAAATCCGTATCGAATCGGAACGACGCCCCAAAGTTCCATATCCAGCCATCTGCTGCTGTCGAGCAGCGCATTGAGCCGAAAGTAGATCGAACTTCTATGGGGGTTGATGATCTGATAGACCGGGAAGGAGAAAATCGGGAAGAGGATGATGACCAAGAGGAACCTTTGGCGAACTGCGGGGCTTCTGATTCCCCAGGCCTTGATGGCGATTTCTACGATGAAGGCGGTGATGACGGAGTGAGAAAACGACTGGACGATGTAGGAGCCGGGATAGGAATTGAAGAGGGCTGAAAACTCCATATCCTCGCTGTGCCAGTAATAGTGGGTTCCGACCAGCTGATTATGACATCCGAGTTGCGAAAATAGCAAATTCACCGGGTTGGTTAATTACACCGGAACGAACTTCTTCCCCGTCTCCCCCATTGTGGCAAACCATCCCAGGCGGGCCACGATTATCCCTTCATCGTCCTCCCCATCAGCACGACGAAGAGGATCCCGGCGCCCGCCTCGACCGCCCCGAACAGCAGGGCGATCCGGTCCAGTCCCAGCCCAACGGGCATCACCGCCCCGACGAGCATGCCGACGAGGCCGACGTTCGCAAGCCAGAACTGCGCTTCCGCCAAGCCGATGTTTTCCACTTTCGGGAGTCCGAAGAACATCGTGGGGATCAGCTTGTACCCGATGCCGTAGATGAGGAACAGGACGAATCCGATGAGCAGCATGTGCACGTGGACGAACTGGAAATTGTCGTTCCCGAAGGCAAGCATCCCCACCCCGAGAACCAGCCCCAGGACGAGGTAGACGAACGCGACGCGGATGAACCGCCGGCAGAGTCGACTCAGGCGGTCCTGGATTTTCCTCTCGAGGAACGACAGGTCCGTCGTCATGCGTCACACCGCAACCGAAAAGGAAAGGGAGGGAAGGGTCGGGTCGGACACGAATGTTACCCGGGATCCGCACAGCTTCTCCAACCGGGTGATATCCTCCCGCTTCTGGTTCACAACCGCCTCCAGCAGGGAGGGGGAAACCCGCACGGCGAGTTCCTTTCCCGGCGAATGGGAGAGATCGCTGTGGACCCTCCGCATCAGCCTCACCACCGCCGCGTCGAGCGTGGAATGGTACCCCGTGCCGTCGCACAGTTCGCACCCCTTGAGCATCACGTCGTAGAAGGATATCCCCATCCGCTGCCGGCTGATGCCCACCAGGCCGAATTTCCCCAGGCTGGAAACGTCGGTCTTCGCCTTGTCCCTCTTCAGTCCCTCCTTGAGGATCCTCTCCACCTCCTTGTTGTGGTTGCGGTGCTCCATGTCGATAAAGTCCACGACGATCAAGCCCCCCATGTCACGGATCCTGAGCTGGCGGGCCACCTCGGCGGCCGCTTCACTGTTCGTCCGGAAGGCGGTGTCCTCGATGTCCCTGTCGCGGGCGGAGCGCCCCGAGTTGACATCGATGGACCACATCGCCTCGGTACGGTCGATCACGATGTGGCCTCCCGAATGCAGCGGCACCTTGCGGAGGGAGGCCCGCTCGATCTGCTCTTCGAGGTTGTACCGGAAGAAGAGAGGGCGCTTCTGCCGGTACAGCTTGAGCCTGTTTTTCTGCTTCGGATGGTAGACGTCGAAGAAGTCCGACGCCTTCCGCTGCGAGTCGGGCGAATCCATGAGGACCTCGGCGATGTCCAGGGAGAAGTTATCCCGAAGTGCCCGGACCACGATGTCCTGTTCCGCGTAGAGCAACGACGGGGCCTTCTGGGCGCGGGCGCCCTCCACCGTCCTGTCCCACAGCTTGATCAGGTTCGTGAGGTCCGCCCGCAGGTCCTTCAGGGGCTTACCCGCCCCCACGGTGCGTACGATGAACCCGAGGTGGTCGGGGTACGAAAGTTTCTCCATGTTCTTCCGGATCCGCTCCCGATCCTTCTCCCCGGTGATCTTCTTCGAGATCCCGTACCGCTTCATTCCCAGCATCATCACCAGGTACCGTCCCGCGATGCTGATGTACGACGTGACCGCCGCCCCCTTGATGGGCGACTCCTCCTTGGTGACCTGGACGAGGATCTCCATCCCCGGACGCAGGTGGGGGCGCTTGTCCCCCTCGTTCCACGTTTCGAGGTTTTCGATGAGGGCCCCGCCGCAGTATTCGTTCAGTGGCAGAAACCCGTGACGCCCTCCCCCGAAATCGACGAAGGCCGCCTCGATCGCCTGGGCGACGTTTACCACCTTCGCCTTGTAGATATTCCCCTTGTACAGTTTCCTGCGCTGGTTCTCCACCTCGAGGTAGTCGAGAACGCCATCGTTTACGATGGCAACGCGGATCTCTTCGGGGTGGGCCCCGTCGATGAGCATCACTTTCTTCGGGCCCTTTCCCTCGGAAATTTCCTCCACCTCCTCGTCTTCCTCTGCCTCTTCCTCCTCGCCCCGCGATAACTCTTCCTCGGACAGGGTGCCTTCGGCCCCCGCGGGAGTCTCCACGGCGGGTAAGGAAACCTCCTCCGCCTCGGCTTCCCCGGTCGCCGCCTCCTCACCGGCGGCTTCCGGAGCCTTCTTTCCGCGCCGGCGTCCCCGGCGCCGGGGTCTGCGTCGCCCCTTCCGCTCCTCGCCGGAAGATTCCGCGCCCTCCCCGTGCTCCGCGGCTTCCCCGGCTTCCCCCGTCGCCTCTTCCTCCCCGGCGACCTGCTCCGTCACCGTTTCCCCTTCGGAGGGCTCGTCTCCCGGTACCGGCGCCGACTGCTCCTCTCCCGGGACTGCGGCGGCCTCCTTCTTTCCTCGTCCCCGTCCACGGCGTCGACTCCTGCGGCGTCCCTTCTTCGCGTCGCCCCCGGAGGTGATCTCCTCCGCGACCTTCAGAAATTCCGTCGCCGCCTCCTCTCCCCGATCCCCTTCCGTCTCCGCGCCGGCCGTTTCCCGCGGGGGCTCATCGCGTGCCGGCTGGCTTTCCGGCTCCTGCACGGGGGGAGTCCCGGACTCCTCTCCGGCAACAGGCGTCTCGGGCGTCTCGCCCGCCTTCTTCCGTTGCGCGCCCCGTTTCCAGAACCTGCGCTTCCCTTTCTTTTCTTCCATCGGATTCCTCCTGTTGATGGGTCCCCACACCGGGGCCCCTCCCGCCAGCCGTTTCGCGAAAGGCCCCGTACCGCGTCAGTCCTTCCACGCGATGCCGTTCCCGTTGTCCAGGAACCGGGGAAGGATCCGGGGAAGGTCGCACACATCCTCGATGACGGCGTGCGCGGGAAACCCCTCCTCCCCGCCTCCCACCCAGACGGTGAACATCCCCAGTTCGCGGGCGGGAAACAGGTTCTCCCGAAGATCTTCGCAGAAAAGGGAATCTTCCGCGTTCACTCCGTTCGCCCGCAACAGCTTCCCGTACGGATAGGGGGACGGCTTGGCGACATATTCCATGAACTCGATACCGTAAATCCCGTCCATCAGGTCCGACACTCCCAGTGCCGAAAGCACGCGGCGGGCGTACGACTCGGAACCGTTGGTAAACACCACGCTTCTCCCCGGAAGGGAGGAGAGCATCCCGGAAAGCTCCGGTCTCGGCGGCACGATCTCGGAGATGGGGACGTCGTGCACGAACTCGAGATATTCGTCGGGAGACACCCCGTGATGATGCATGAGGCCCTGAAGCGTCGTCCCGTACTCCCGCAGAAAATCCTTGCGGACCCGCCCGGCGGTCAGGGGATCCACGTCGAGTCTTTCCTGCACGTACCGCTCGATCCGGGTGTCCACGACCTTCCAGAGGTGAACGTGAGGCGGGTAAAGGGTGTTGTCCAGGTCGAAGACGAAAAGCGGGCCCGAAGCCATTCCTATACCCCCCCGATCTCGAGGCCGGCAACGGCCAGGGACGGGCATCCCGTCCTTCCGAACCACCGGAAGTCGTCCCCGACGGTCACGACATCCCGAAAGAGCGACAGGACGTTCCCGGAAACGGCGAATCCCCGCACGGGCTCCTTCTCCTCGCCCCCCTCGACCCTGATGCCCGAAGCCCCTACGGAAAAGTCGCCCGATACCGGATCCGCCGTGTGGATCCCCAGGAACTCCGTGAGGACGATGCCGTTCCCCAGTTCCGACAGCATCTGCTTCCTTGTTCTGCTTCCCGCCGTCACGCGCAGCCCCCCCGTCCCGACCGTCGGGGGGACCTTGGGCGCCGGCCGCCTGAGGCTTGCCGTCGTCCCCGTCCCGATCTTCTTTCCCCAGAACGTGTCGGACAGGAAAGACGCAAGCTCCCCGTTCCTGACCAGGACGTTCCGCCGCGAGGGAACCCCCTCCCCGTCGAAGGCGGTTGCCCCCGTTCCTTCCGGATCAAGCGGATCGTCGACCACTTCCACGACCGGGGAGGCGACGGGCTGGCCGATCTTTCCCGCGAGCATCGATTTCCCCTTGGCGACCTGCGGCGCGAGAAAAGAGGGAGCAAGGACCTCGAGAAGGTCCGCCGCCGCCTCGTTTTCGAGGATCGCTTTGAATCGACCGGTGGGCATGGGACGGCTTTTAAGCATCCGCAACGCCTTCCGACCGCTCTCCTGCGCGATCTCGCCCAGCCGAAGATCGGAGAACCGTCGGGCGAAGCCGAACCCGTACCCCGTCTGTCCCTCGGGTCCCTCCTCGGCCACGGAGGTAACGGAGGCGAAATACCAGGACTCGCGCTGAGCGCCCGTCAGTCCCCGGGAGTTCCGGAACCGGTCCTCCGCCACCGACTCCGTGAGGGATGCGGTCCTGACCCGCTTCATCCTGGGATCGATGGCAAGCGTACGGCTCTCCAGATCGCGGGCAAAATCCGCCTTTTCCTGCTCCCCCACCCCTTCCCAGGAGGGGTCGAAAAGGAGCGGTTCCACGGGTCCGCCGGGTGCCGCGGGCCCGTCGTGGCCCTTCTCCGGCAGACCGCAGGCATCGTCCCTGTCGGAAGCGTCCGCGCAGAAGATTGCCGCTTCCACGGTCCTGCGGACGTCGTCTTCCGACTCCCCGAACCCGTACGAGAAGCCCATCCTCCCATCCCGGAAAACACGGACTCCGAGGGACAGCGTGTCCGAAAAGGAGATGGCGTCGATCCCGCCGTCACTCGCCTCATACCGGCGGACGCGGGCGCGGTGGACCCACAACTCCGCCTCGCCCCCCCCACGGCGGGACACCTCCTGCTCCACGAGGTCGAAGAGGCGGTCAGGCACGCCGCTCCCCGGACAGGTCGGACACCAGCGCAACCTCGTCGCAATCGGGGAACTTGGAACACTTGAGACAGTCGGTCCAGATCTTCTGGGGAAGGTCGGACTTTTCCACCTGCACGAATCCCAGCTTCTCGAAAAACTCGGGCTTGTAGGTCAGGGCGAACACCCGCTTGATGCCGAGAACGATCGCCTCGGAGATACATGCCTCGACGAGTTTCGTCCCCACCCCCTTGCTCTCGTGGCCTTCGCGAACGGCCAGCGAACGCACCTCGGCCAGGTCCTCCCACATGATGTGGATCGCGGCGGACCCGATTACCTCCTCGCCGTTCCGGAGGCACACGAAATAGTCGCGCAGGTTCTCGTAGATTTCGCTCAGGGATCGCGGGAGCATGTCGCCTTTGCGCGCATACTCCGCGATCAGTTTCTGGATCGCCTTGACCTCCCCCATCCGGGCCTTCCGGATCATCCCCGGGCCGCCCCCTTGATCAGTTCTTTTGCCTGCGCCTGTGCTTTCTCGGTCACGTCGGTCCCCGATATCATGCGTGCAAGTTCCTTAATCCTATCCTGATTCGACAGCGGTTGCACCCCGGTGACGACCGCGGTCTTCCCGGCCCGCTTGGCGACCAGCAGGTGGCTGTCGGCGAAGGCGGCCACCTGCGGAAGATGGGTTACGCAGACCACCTGTGCCGTTGCGCCCAGCCCTTTCAGGCGCGCCCCGACCCGCTCGGCCACCTTCCCGCCTATCCCCGTGTCGATCTCGTCGAACACCATCGTCCTGTTTCCCCTTCCCCGCGCGGAGGCGTTGCGGAGAGCGAGCATGACGCGCGAAAGCTCCCCCCCGGAAGCCGTCGCGGAAAGGGGACGCATCTCCTGTCCCGGGTTGGCGCAGAACAGGAACTCCGCCTCGTCGAATCCGTTCGCCGAGAGGGAGTCCGCGCCGGACGGTCGGGAAACGAGTTCGACCCGGAATTTCGCGCCGGCCAGATCCACCAGGGCAAGTTCCTTCTCGACCGCGGGTCCCATCCGCTTTGTCCCCTCGCGCCGCTTCCTTCCCAGTTCCAGGGCCTTCCGTACGCCATCCTCCTCCTGTTTCCGCAACTGTTCCCGCAACCGTTTCTCCTCTTCCAGCACCCCCTCGAGCGCCTCCCGCTCCTCCCGGATCTTCGCAAGCATCGCCAAAAGACCCGGGACGTCGGTCCCGTATTTTCGCTTCAGGCGCCGGACCTCGCTAAGCCTCTCCTCCACCCGCTCCATCCGGTCGGCGGACAGCTCGACCCCCTCCGACATCCCGGACACCTCCTGCGCCAGTTCCTGGGCCTCGATCCGGATCGACCGGATGCGCTCGACGAAGGCGGCGATCCTCGGGTCGACCGCAGCCGCCTCCACAAGCCTTGCGGCGGCGAAGGACAGGGAGGAGACCGAGGAATGCTCCGAGGAGGAAAGTGCGTCCTCGGCGCCCCGGAGGGCCTCCTGTACCTTCGAGGCGTTTCGGAAGACGAGGAGGTCTGCGGCAAGTTTCTCCTCCTCCGCGGGGTCGAGAGCGGCCCTGGTCAGTTCCTGGATCTGGAAATCGAGATGCTCGCCCCGCTCTCGCGCGTTTGCTCCGCGCGATGCCGCCTCCTCCACTTTCCGCCTGTTGGCGGATATCTGCCGGAACAGCCGGCGCATCTCCGACGCGCCCTGTACAGTCCCCGAGAAATCGTCCAGCGCCGACAGCGCGGCAGCCCGCGACAGCAGTTGAGTGACGCTGTGCTGCCCCACCAGCTCCATGAGCAGCGGGGACAGTTCCGCAAGGGCGGACTGCGAGACCATCCGGCCGTTGAAGTAGGCCCGGCTGCGCCCCACGGCGGGAATGACCCGACGGAGCACCAGCTCCTCCTCCCACGGAAAGCCCGCGTCCTCCCACGCCTCCGTAAGATCCGCACGCCCGGAAAGATCGAAGCGTGCGGAAACCTCCGCTTCCGCCTCCCCCGTCTTCACGGCCATCGGGTCCGCCTTTTCCCCCAGCGCGAGGTGGATCGCCTCCACCAGGATCGATTTCCCCGCCCCCGTCTCCCCCGTCACGATATTCAACCCCGGGGCGAACGGGACGCGTACGTCGCTGAAGATGGCGAGATTGCGGACGGAGAGTTCTATCAGCATTTCGGGATTTGGATCACCGCTCTCCCCACTTGAGCTTTGTCCGGAGAACGTGGAAGTAATCCTTGAACGGGGAGCGGAAGAAGCGGAGCGGGGCATCTGCCCGCTTCACCTCGATCACGTCCCCCTCTCTTATACCCAGCCCCACTTGCCCGTCCAGGGTGAGAAAAACGTCGGTCTCCCGGGTGCGCAGCCTCGCCCGGACCACCATGTCGTCGGGGATGACGATCGGCCGGTTCGTAAGCATGTGCGGACAGATCGGGGTGATCACGATGGTGCGCAGGGTCGGGTAGAGGATCGGGCCCTGGGCCGCAAGGGAGTACCCCGTGGACCCGGTGGGAGTGGAGATGATCAGCCCGTCCGCCTTGAACGAGGAGAGGTACCACTCCCCGATCGTGGTCTCGATGTCGATGATCCTTGCGAGCGCCCCCTTGGTGATGACGACGTCGTTCAGCACCGTGTAGTTGGCGACCCGCTCCCCCATCCGGTGCACATGGGCGATGAGCATCATCCTCTCGTCGTATTCGAAGTCGTTGTCGAAGATGCGCTCGAGGACCGGGTACAGCTCCTCCAGGGTGATCGCGGTCATGAACCCGAGCGACCCGAGGTTCACGCCGAGAATCGGCTTCCCCGATGTCCCCACGACCCGCGCCGCGGAGAGAAGCGTTCCGTCCCCCCCGATGACGATCAGGAAATCGCACATTTCCGGAAGCTTCGAGCGCGTGACGGCATCGCCTTGATGCATGAGTGCCGCCGTCTCCTTGTCCAGTACGACGCGCTTTCCGCGCGCCTCGAGCCATTCGACCAGTTCGGAAACGATCTTCTCGGCACGGGGATCGACGTGCTTGGCGATGATGCCGGCGCACTTCATGGAGAATTCAGGATAATATATCGGAAGGAAAAGAGAAAGAAGATGTCTGCATCCGGCAAGCCACCTCCGTTGTTCCCCGGCGTCCATGGAGGCGCACGAGAGACGACTTCCCGCTCCGCGCCGCTGGCGGACAGGATGCGCCCGAGAACCCTCGCCGAGTTCGTCGGCCAGGAGTCGATCCTGGGGGAGGGAAAATTCCTCTCCTCCGTCCTCTCGGCGCGCCCGCTGCCTTCCCTTGTCTACTGGGGCCCCCCCGGCTCGGGCAAGACGACGATCGCCCGCATCATCGCCGCCGAGACGAACGCGGTCTTCCTCCCCTTCTCGGCGGTCCTCGCGGGAATCAAGGAGATCAAGGAGGCCCTGGCGGACCTGAAGGCAGTGCGCACCGATACGGAACGCCCGGCAATCCTGTTCCTCGACGAAATCCACCGGTTCAACAAGGCACAGCAGGACGCCTTGCTCCCCTTTGTGGAAGACGGGACCGTCACCCTGTTCGGAACCACGACGGAGAACCCTTCCTTCGAAATCCGGAACGCCCTCCTGTCCCGCTGCCGGGTCCTCGTCCTCGACCCCCTGTCCGCGAAGGACGTGGAGACGATCGTCCGCCGCGGCCTCGCGGACCCGGATCGCGGGCTCGGGAAACCGGGGGAATTTCTCGCTCCGGATGCTCTTCGCCACATCGTGGAGATATCCGACGGCGACGCCCGGGTGGCGCTGAACGCACTGGAGGCGGCCGTGGCGATCGCGGAGCACCGGGG
>DAOUUI010000200.1 GCA_030668225.1 Deltaproteobacteria bacterium | reverse complement strand
GTCAGACCAGAAGTTTATCGCCTCCGGGACCGGGTTTGTTCCGGACCGGGTCGTCATCTTCCAGGACGATGCCGTACAGGTTCCCCTCGGGGGGGATCCCCCGCTTTTCCTCGGAAACCGCGCATTCCTCGCGGGGCGGCCTATCTTTCCGGTTCCGGGAAACCAGGAATTGCACGATGTCCCAGCCGATTTTCCCCTCTTCCGCCATCTTGGTGATTTCCTCGATGGCCGTGCGGTTGTCGTACGAGCGCTTCCGGTACGGCCTGGGGGAGATGAGGGCATCGTAGACATCGCATGCCACGACGATCTCCACGAGGCGATCCGCAAGGCGGATCCCGCGGGGGTACCCCGAACCGTCCTTCCGCTCGTGGTGGTCCCGAGCCACGACGCAGGGGAACTTCCTCGAATCCCCCAGGTAATACCCGAGGAGCACGAATCCTGCGACGGCGTGGTGCTCCAGGTAGGCCCTTTCGGTCCGCCGCAGGGGCTTCGAAATTCGCAATAACTCCAGCGGCACGGAGATCTTCCCCAGATCGTGGAGGGGCCCTGCCGACGCCTCCAGGAGAACATCCCGGAAATTCTGCGCCAGGCTCAGTCCGAAGAGACAGGTCAGGGCGGATACGATCAGGATATGCCGGTAGGTGTATCCTTCGTTCCCCCGGAAGTGGAAAAGAATGTCGAACACGGGCGTGGGCACCATGATCTGTTCCATGAAGGAAAGGACGGGGCCGTACTCCTCCTCTTCGCCGAAGATCTGTCGATACACGTCCTGTCGCATGTACGCGGAAAGGTCTTTCCGGATCGTGTCGTTCTCCAGGAAGGGAAGTTCCCGGTGGGGGGCTCCCGGGGACGAACGGGCAAGGTCCCGCAGAACATCGTCGGTCACGACCGTGCCTTCCGGAAGCAGTTCCCGATTGTCTAAAGTGGTAACGGGGAATCGAAGCGTAAGGTCCGACATGAGCAATCACCCGAAGTGTCCGGCATTCGCCAGGGTTCAAACCGAGGAGGAACCCCACCGCTCACGTGGTATACGTCCTAGCACCCCATAGTACAGGAAAACGACGTTTCGGAAAAAACCAATTCTCCTGAAAAAAAACCCCGGGGGGTTTCACTCCTCCGGGGTTATTAAGGCGGCTCACGAGGAACCCCTTCTTAATCAATGCACGAGGGATTACCAGTTCTCCGTCCCGTGGCAACCCACCCCGGACCTCGGGGTGCAGCTTCCGTTTCCGACGTTGCCTCCCGGATTGTAGGTCACCACATCCGTTGCGCCTCCGCCGATCGTCACGGATCCGCGCACCTCCATCGCCGTCGTGCTCAGGTTGAGGAAATGCGCGCCCTCGGCCGGGTTGGCGAGTTTCGTCGTGTTGTGGCAGGCGGTGCAGCCGGCGTTCACGTGGTCGCTGCGCCCGTGCTCGCCGGAGAAGGGGCTGTTCCACTGATCCGACTGCGACCTTCTCCGGTGGCACTGGTTGCAGCCGGCGTCGGTATTCACATTGATCGAACTCGTCCAGTTGATCGTCTGCCCGCCGTGGCAGCTCACGTTGGAGCAGCTCAAGGATCCAAAGGACGCCGTCGCGTTTTTCGCGTTGTAGGTGGAAAGGATCGCCACGTCGCCCGGGGACGTCTTCAATTTCGCCCGCGTGTAATGCGCCAGCTGGGCAGATGCGCCGGTGCCGGGGTCCAGACCTTCATGACATGCGCTGCACACCCCTGCAACTTCCGGCAGCGCGTTGTGCTCCGCGTGGCCCCCCTCGATGTTCGGATAGGCGGTGGTCCCCGTCGGCGGATCGGCGTGGCACGAGGTGCAGTTCTTCGTGGTCAGGGGGTTCGAGGAAGCGTAGTTCGTGTGGCACGAAACGCAATTGGGTGCGGTTGACGGGGAAGTCCCCGTGTCAGAGTGGCAGCTCGAGCAGTTGCCGAAGTTGCTCGCCTGAAAATGCGAGGTGTCCAGGTTGGGAACGCTGTGGTTCGCCCCGCCTGGGCCGCCGGAGTGGCATCCCCGGTTCTGCCCGTTCGCGTTCGTGAAGCTTGCGGAGAAACAGCTCGGGGAGCCCGCGTCGGGTCCTACCCCGGGCCCGTCGACCTTGTGGCAAAGCGCGCATTGGCCCGCCAGGTTCGTCGAGTCGGTCGCACTCCGGTGGGTGATCGTCGCCGTGCCGATCGTCCGCTTCCCTTGCCAGTCCGTCGGGTGCGCCTTGGCGTTGGGATGACAGGTAGAAGCCGCGCAGGAGGTCACCGCGGAGCCCCCCCCG